>CAZZIV010000171.1:0-7094 GCA_964654385.1 uncultured Acidobacteriota bacterium
GCCGGTGCCCGGCCCGGGGCAGTTGTCGTCGTCCACGTAGACGGTCTGCTGGGCCACAGCGGTGCTTGCGGTCAATCCTGCGACAAGGAAAAAGAGCACGAGATGACGATGCATCAGGCGAATAGGTCTCCCCCCCCATAGGCGCCGGCCCGGTGACAGCCTGGTTCCGGCCTTGAACATTCAAAAACAAATGACCCGCCGGCTCCTGAACCCCAGCGGCACTCGAAACCACCAGGGACCGAACCGGACTAGGGTCATATACGCCCCTGGAACGATTTCGGCAATCGTGGATCTCAGCTTTTTTCCAGAACCCGGAATATGTCGCTATCTCATATCCTGTTGATTTAAAAGATGATCGGCTTCGGATGCCAGCGGTCCGTCGGCAATTCTACGAGCAAGGGCCCGCGCTTTTTCCGTGAACCCCTGCCGGTTCCAGGCCCTGGCCAACCGGAGGAGCAGACGGTCCTGTTCCAGCGGGTCGGAGGGTAATAATTTTACGTAATCCAGGATATCTGAGGAATGGTTCGCAAGAAACGTCAGATTCTCTGCAATGTTGTTCCTGTACAAGGCCCTGGGGGCCGCAAACTCCACCCGGGCGTTGTCGTCGGTGTTCCTGGGGGCGTTCTTCACCATGCCGTCGACCTCCCGAGCCCCGACACGAAAATGAGCGATCAGGTCCTCCGGAGATCGTACGGAGATCCTGGCCAGGTCGATCCGCACCTGCAGTTCCATCATCCGCTCATCGATCCTCTCCAGGTCCAGGGGGATCGGCCGGTCGGAACCGAGGAGAAGGTTGTCGATGCCGTCGAACGTTTCGAAAACATAGACATAGGGATAGGCGGAATGGAAGGCGCCGATGATGGACAGGAGGTCGTCTTCGGCCAGATGATAATTCTGCACCCACTGGCAGAAGATTCCGGAGGGCCGCAGACGGGTTCTGGACAGGGCGAAAAACTCTTCGGTGAACAGGTTGGAGGCGACGGTCATCCAGGGATTGGAAGGTTCGGAGATGATCACGTCGTAGGTGTCCGGCGAGAAAACCAGTTCGTTCCTGGCGTCGTTGATCGACAGGGTGACTCGCGGGTCGTCCAGGGCATGGCGGTTCTGCTTATCGAAAATTCGGGCCGCGTCTTCCATGGCCGCTTCGACTTCCACGATCTTCAGGCTCTTGATCGGATGGGTGAGTGCGGAGCCGGCGGTAATGCCGCTGGCCAGGCCGATCAGCATGACGTCCGCCGGTTCTTCCTGGAGAAGCAGGGGAAGATGCGCGGCGAGCAACTGGGTGTCCATGTCGCCCTGGGTGGAGGCTTCGATCTTCCCGTTCACGGCCAGGTAGTAATTGTCGTATTCCGGTTCGTAGCCGACCAGGACGGCGGCGGTCAACCCCTCTTTGGCGTACACGACCTCGTTGTTTTCATAGATCTTTTTTTCGAAGTCCTCCCAAGTCGCCTTCTCTCCCAGGCCGCTCAGGTTCATGTAGACGCCGCTGTTCATCATGCGGACATCCCAACCCGGGCGAAGGAGGAAGACCGCGCATAGTCCGGCCAGCAGGACGGCTCCAAGCAGCGTTCGCCGCCTTCCCGAGGAGAGGCAGACCCTCAGGACCATCAGGATGCCGAGAAGCAACTGAACCACGGCAACGGTAAGTACGCTGTCGACCACGCCGAGTTTCGGGATCAGGAGAAACCCGGCCATGGCGGCGCCCAGGATCGTGCCGATCGTATTCGAGGCGTAAACGGTTCCGACCGAACCTGCCACGTGCTGGAGGCCCCGGGCGTGGAGCTGCAGAACCGCCGGGAAGATCCCGCCGAAAGCGAAGGTCGCCGGAAACATGACCATCAGGCAGAATCCGAACTGGACCAGGTACCATACGTTCGGGCCGGGAGAATAGTGGAAGTGGACGAAACCAAAGTAGCCGGGAAGGGCCTGGAGGATATAGGCGGTGGTGAACGCCAGGATACCTGTGCCGCCGAAAAGAAAGGCGAGCAGGGCTCCGATATCGGTGTCCGGGCGGCGTTTGAGCATCCAGGAGAAGAAAGCGCCTCCAGCGGCCAGCCCGATCAGGAACGCCAGGAGCATGAGGGAAAACGCGTAAACGGAACTTCCGAGCACAAGACCGAGGGCCCGTGTCCAGGCGACCTCCAGCACCATCGCCCCGAAGCCGGAAATACCGAACGCGATCAATGTGATTCGAACCGGGGCGGACCGGGTTTTCTCCCTTCCCGGCTGCTCGGAAGGACGAGCGGGAGGGAGAGGGGCCGTGGCCCTTTTTCCCAGGCGGATGGCGATGACCCCCAGGAGCAGATTGGTGGCCGCGGTGATCCAGAGCGTATGCAGGACGCCTAGCGTGACGATGGCGAGGAAGCCTGCGAGGAACGTGCCCAGGACCGCGCCGAACGTGTTTACGGCATACAGGGTGCCGACGTTCCCGCCGATCCGCTGCGGGTCGTCGGCTACGGCCCGGGACAGGACGGGGAGGCTGGCTCCCATGAGGGTGGTGGGTGGAAGCAGGATCAGGGCGATCCCTGCGAACTTGGCCAGGTTCAGCATGAGTTGGGAGTCGGCTCCCCCGGCGTCCCAGACCACCTGGTAGATCGGTGTCAGGGCCCGGAAGAGAAAGGGGACCAGCAGGGCGTATCCCCCGATGGCGCACTCCAGCATGCCGTATACCAGCAGAGGAGACCGCCTGGATCGATCCATGGACCTCCCGGCCAGGTAGGCCCCCAGGGCGAGTCCCCCCATGAAGGTGGACAGGATGGAACTGGTGGCGAACAGGGTGGAACCGAAGACCAGGATCAGCTGTCGAAGCCAGAGAACCTGGTAAACCAGAGCCGTGGCCCCGGACAGGAGGAACAGCGCCATGATCGTCAGCACAGGCCAGGCTCTGGAGGACTTGCCCAATAAGGTCTCCGGGCGCCACGGAGGCGCGCTACACCGTGCCCATCCTATCGTAAGGCGGCGTTTGCTGCCGGGAGTCGGCTGCGGGGTCTAGACCGGGTCGTGACCCGAGACCGGCGGAATGCCTTTTTTCTTGCCACGACCTTTCGTGCGCGGATCGGCGGCATTGTCGTTCGGCCGGGGGTACGGTCCCGAATCGCCGGTGGCGGCCGGGTCGGATCTGCTCACTTCATGCTTGAACTGGATCATGAAAGCGTCGACGGCGTCCTGGCCGAACGGGGCGTCGGGACGGCTGGTGGTCACCCGGATGCCGAGGGCGCGGGAGATTGCTGCGACAGTTCCTTCCGTAAGTGGCGCCTCCGGACGGACGACCGGTAGATTCACTCCACCGGCCTGCAGCAGCCTGGCGGCATCGGCCCCGTCGCCCGGGTGCAGGTTTTCCGCGGCGGCGATCCGCAGCAGGAAGTCGCCTACCGTGATCCCGGAATCGGCGGCCAGGGCAGGAGAGCAGATCGCCAGGCAAAGGCAAGCGGTCAGGGCCAGTCGAATCACGTTCCTTTTCATGTTGTTCCTCTTCTGCGGGTGCTCACGGATGAACGGGGGAAAGCACCCTTGGCGGCTAGGTTTATACGGTGAAAAGGTGGAAGGTCAAGAACGAAGCTGTAATCCCCGTTCCGCATCTACAACAAACCGCCCTCCGGCAGAGCCGGAAGGCGGTAATGTCGTTCGATAACGGTCGGTAGTAAGACTTAGATCGGTTCGCTGACGGACCGGAACAGCCCGACTTTTTTACCTTTACCCTTCGTGCGCGGGTCGGAACCCGGCTTGTTGGGATCTTTCTGCCTCGTGCTGTTGCCATCATCGGCGCGGTTTCCACCCAGATCCAGGCTGAAGCTGCTGATGAAATTCCCCATCTGTTCGTTGGTGAACGGCGCCTCGGGGGTGCTGGTCGTCATGCGCAACCCGGCGGCGTTGGAGATGGCGACAACGTCACCTTGTGTCAGAGTCTTGTTGACATCAATCTTTGCGACATTGATGCCGGCCGCGATGAGAGAATGCTTCGCGGTGGCTGCATTCAGCGCCGGAAGATTCTTCACTTTGGCAATTTCGATCATGAACTTACCCGTGGTAAGTTCGTTTGCTGCGAAGGCCGGCGCCGCACAGATCGCGAACACAACCAAGATCGCCGCAACCACCTTCAAGCTCTTCAGATTTCTCATTAACATGACCTCCCCGCTCCGGGACCTCTTTTGGTGTCTACCCAATGAACCAAAAACCATTCAGTGCTGTTGATATACGTTCATTCGCCGATGCGTCAAGCGAATTTTAGCCGTTATCAACGTTCCTCCTAATCTTTATCGCCTTACTTTCGCTAGGCCGCTGCCGATTGCAAAAATGAATTTCGGCGACCTGTTGCATTTACGTCGAACCGTTGTGAACGTCAAGGTTTAACCTGTACTTTCTGGCCGGTCCGGCGATTCACCGGGACCGATCACGGCTCGGATCTTTCCGTAATTTTGATCGATCGGATCGGTATATCCTTGATAGGTCTAAATTTAGCGTTTCCAGGGACGCTCTCGGACGGCCGTTCGGAGATTTTCCGGACCACATCGAGGCCTCGGATCACCTGGCCGAACGCGGTTGCGTGGCCCAATAATTTCGGCTTGGGAGCCAGAAGAATCATGAAAATGGAGCTGTTTCCAGGTGGCGAGGCGATCACAGGCTTCAGGATCACCGTTCCCGCGACCATCGGGAGCTTGGTCGGCTCCGCCGGGAAGGTCACAGGCCGACGCCGGCCGTTGTCGCCGACCGTCGGGTCGCCGGCGACGATGAAGTCGTCCGGGTGCACTTCGCTGAACAGGAGGCCGTCATAAAACCCGGAATTCGCCATGTCGATGAACGCTTTCACGGCGATCGGAGCTTCCGAGGGAAAAAAATCGATCACGATCCGGCCGATTTCCGTATCGATCGTCGCCTGGTAGGTCTTGGACGGGTCGTATTCGGGGATGATGTTCACATCGTAAGCCTGGGAACGGATCCCGTCCCCTTCCCAATAAATGGAGTAACGGCCCGGTTTCCCCAGTTCGGGGTACATCTCGGCCAGATCGACCAGCATTCCGTAGAACGACATCGGGTTCAGCTTCCCGGGCCGGGACGGTTCCTCGGCCCTGGGTTTGCCGGTCGGTTTCAGCGTATCGCCGTTCTCATTCAGCACCACAAACCCCTTCAGGAGCGGTGCCTTAAAGGGGTTCGAGATCGTGGAATCCCCTTCATTCCCCAGGCTCAGCCGAACCAGGAGCGGTTGCCCCGCGTAAAGGAAACTGCCGCGCAGTTCCAGGACCGCCTTGACCAGGTTATCCTCTTGCGCGCCTGCGGACCCCGAGCTGAAGGCGGAAACCAGGATCACCGCGAGAATCGCCCCCAGCCGTTTCGAAAGAAAACCCATGCTGAACCTCTCGTCTTTCCGATGTTCTTGCCATAAAGTCCGGTCATTATAGGTTCATCGGCGGATTCGGGCCACCGGGGGGGGGCGCGCCTGGAGGGAGGTCCCCCGGCGTCGAGGGATACCGTTCCGGTGTCCAGGCCCAGACCAGCCTGGCCGTGACCGTGCCTCCGGCCTCTTCGAGCAAGGTGGTGCAGCTTTCCAACGTGGCCCCGGTGGTGACGACGTCATCGATCAGCAGAATTTTCGAACCGGCGTCGAGCCTCCGGGCGGCCCGGAAAGCCTCCGCCGCTAGGCGGGTTCTCTCTCTCTTCCCTGCATTTTTAAGGGCGACCGGAGACCCCAGCCTGCGCCGAAGAGCGTGACGCCGGTACTCCAACCCCAATTCCGCGGCCACCGCTCCGGCCAGTTCCGCCGCAGGGTTATACCCTCTTCGGAGCCAGGCGACAGGGTGGGAAGGAACGGCGATCACCAGGGTTGCGCCGGAAGCGACCCCGGTAGCACGGGCGAGGGCGGCCATCCTGAGTCCCATCGGCTGGAACAGCGCTTTTCGGTCTCTGAACTTGGCTTCCAGGAGCATGGTTCGCGGAACGCCGTCGTACCTGGCGGCTGCATGGATTCCCCGCTCCGGAGGCGGAGGCTGGACCTCTCCCCAGCAGTCCGGACAGTAGCCGAGTTGTTGCAGGGGACCGAGCATCCGGCGGCAGCCATGGCAGGAGGTGGGAAACGCAAGGGCGAGCCACGGGAACACCACCCTGCGGAACCACCAGGAGCGGTTCGGCGACATCTGCGATCCGAAGGGGGAGGCGCGGGGCGGCTACTCGGTATAGATCGGGGCCGGGGAGATTCCCAGTTCCTCGATCGGGATCTCTTCCACGAAGTTCACGTCCACCTGGTTCCAGGTCCGGCAGGATGCGCATCGGCTGGTCCATTCCATGGATGTGGTGCCGCAGTTCCTGCAGACGTACTCCAGTTGGATCAGTTCCATTTCTTTGATGACTTTCCGGAATTCCGCCGAAGCATCGGCGTACTTCTTTCTCCGCTCATGGATTTTGCCGATAAGGTAGTGGAGATTCGGCGCGTAGGAGGCCCGGCCCTCCAGGGAAGAGAGAACTGCCAGGGCGTCATCGAGCATTTCCAGGCGGAAGTAGAGCTTACCCAGGTAGAAGCGGGGCAGGGTGTCTTTGCGGGATTCGGCGATGCAGTGTTTCAAGGCTTCGATCGCCCCCAGCGGTTGCTCCCGCCGCAGGAAATGTTCTTCCAGGGTGGTCAGGATGATCGGGGCGCCGGTGATCTCGAAGCCGTCGTACCAGGCCTGGGTACCGGCAGCGTCCTGGCCCTGTTCGATCAGGGCGCGCCCGAGGGCCAGGTGAGCCGGGACGAACAGGGAGTCTTCCTTGAGAAGCCGGCGGAAAATCGCCGTCGCCTCCCGGAAGTTTTTCTTGTCTAGTGTCTGCATGCCGATTTCGAACCGGTTGCCCTTTCCGAACTGCCGGGCGGCCTTCTTGTCCGCCGCGTCCCGGACGGCGCGCAGCAAGGGCTCTCCGCTGTGCGGATCGGTCAGGGCTTCGCCGCCGGGGCCGAGGACCACCTCGTGCACCTCGCGCGACACCGACTTCTCCACCTCCCGTCCGCCGAGCAAGAGCGGGACAAAGTATGAGGCCGTCGACGGCAGCGGGACGCTGACGGCGGGTGCCCAGCCGATCCAGGGCTGGGCGATCACGCTGACCGGCACCGACGGCATGGGCGGTTT
>CAZZIV010000172.1:0-7055 GCA_964654385.1 uncultured Acidobacteriota bacterium
CGTTCGTGGGTTGCCGATTTCGTCGCCTGGTACAACCTGGAGCATCGACATAGCGGGATCCGCTTCGTGACGCCGCAACAGCGGAATGAAGGCGCAGATCTGGTTATTCTTGAGCGAAGGCGAAAAGTTTACGAGGCGGCACGTGCGAATCGCCCTGACCGTTGTAAACTACCGGCATGGAATCCGTACTGGGACCGAACCTGGCCGGCACCTGGTACCCGGCGGACGCTCAGGATTTACGGGAAACCATCCGGCGGTTGATCGAAGAGGCCGGGCCGGCGGACCGGAATGCGCCCCCGGTCCGGGCGCTGATCGAGCCCCATGCCGGATACATGTACTCGGGTCCTGTGGCCGCCGCCGGGTTCCGTCTTGTGGACCGGCGGAGATTTCGCCGGGTGATCCTCGCCGGGCCCAGCCATCATCTCTACTTCAAGGGAGTCGCGGTTCCCCGCGCAAACGGATACCGAACCCCGCTGGGAACAGTCCCCCTGGACCGGGATCGGATGGATGCCTGGACCGGGGTGTCCGGTTTCCGGTTCACCGATCAGCCGTTTGAACCGGAGCACTGCCTGGAAATCGAGATTCCGTTCCTGCAGACGATGCTCGAGCCCGGCTGGAAACTGGTCCCCCTCCTGGTCGGGAACGGCCTCGAACCGGGGACGGAGGAGGAAGTCATCGGCGCGATCCGAACCCTGGCCGACCCGGAAACCCTGTTGGTGGCCTCCTCCGATTTCACTCATTACGGCGCCGACTTCCGATATCTGCCGTTCCAGGAGCAGGTCCAGGACCGGCTGGAGGAATTGGACCTGGGAGCGGTGCGGGAAATCACCGACGGCGACCGGGACCGGTTCCGCCGGTACGTGGAGAGAACCGGCGCCACCATCTGCGGCCGGCACGCCATCGACCTGCTCCTGGGGATCCTGCCGACCGGCGGCCGCTGGGAACTGGCCGCCTACGACACGTCCGGACGGATCACCGGAGACTGGGCCCATACGGTCTCTTATGCGGCCCTCGCCTTCCGGGACGGAGGCGCCGATGGGTGAACGGCAGACCGGTAACCTGGGTCCCGAGGGAAAAGAGCAACTTCTCCGGCTGGCGCGCAGGTCGATCGCCTCCAGGTTCACCGGGATCCCGGTCCCGGAACTGGTCCCCGACGGTTCTCCCCGTGTGTTCCGGGAGCCGCGGGCCACATTCGTAACGTTGCAGAGATCCGACGCCCGGGGAAAACCGACCCTGCGAGGCTGCATCGGCACAATGGAGCCGGTTTCTCCGCTCTACCTCTCGGTGATCCGGAACGCCCGGCAATCGGCGTTTCACGACCCCCGGTTCGATCCGGTGGAAGAAGACGAATTGCCCGAACTCCGAATCGAAATTTCGATCCTGACGCCCCGGAAACCGATCGACGCCCCTCAAAGGATCGTGCCGGGGAGAGACGGCGTCCACCTGGTCCTGGGCCCGGCGAGCGCCGTGTTCCTGCCCCAGGTGGCGACGGAATACGGATGGGACCGGACCACCCTGCTGGCAAAACTTTGCAAAAAGGCCGGCCTCCGGCCGGATGCCTGGAAGAAGGCCGATCTGTCGGTTTTTCAAGCGATCGTCTTTGGGGAACCGGACCGATCCGGATAGTTCCAGGTCTTTGGGGTATAGTGTGCCGTCTCAACACGACGGAGATACTTCCCCATGGCGCAGGTTTCAGCGATCGCCCCGACTCCCCTGGGATTCGCGAAAGACATCATCGAGCTGGGCAAGCCCCGGGTGACCTCCCTGGTCATCTTCACCACCGCGTGCGGGTTCTGGCTTGCTCCACCTTCGGGCCGTTCGGGCTGGAACACCCTGGCCTTCCTGTTCGCCACCTCCATGCTGGTCGCCTCCGCCAATACGCTGAACTGCTGGGTGGAACGGGATTCCGACGGCCGGATGCTCCGGACGCGAAACCGGCCGCTTCCCGCCGGCCGCATGGCCCCGGGGGTCGCCCTGGTCTGGGGAACGGTCCTCGGCCTGGGGGCGCTGACCGCCCTGTTCTTCGCCGCGAACCTTCTGACCGCGTTCCTGGGAGCGGTCGCGCTTTCGGTGTACGTGCTGGTGTACACACCTCTGAAACGGGTCAGCCCGGCGGCCCTGTATATCGGCAGCGTCCCCGGCGCGATTCCGCCGCTGATGGGCTGGGCCTACGCCACCGGGGGGCTGGCGGCGCCGGGATGGTTCCTGTTCGCCCTGCTCCTGGTCTGGCAGATCCCCCATTTCATCGCCATCTCGGTCTACCTGGAGGAAGATTACCGGCGGGGCGGATTGCAGGTCCTTCCGGTGGTGAAAGGAGGCCCGGCAGCCTGGCGCCGGATGATCCTGACCGCGTGTCTGCTGTTCCTGGTCAGCCTGGCCGCCGTTCCCCTGAAACTGGCCGGGCCCTACTACTTCGCCGTCGCCCTGGTTGCAGGCGGCGGTTTCATCTACAGCGCCACCACCGGCGCTAGAACCGGCACGGTCCGGGCCGGGCGGAACACGTTCATTGTTTCCATTGTCTACTTGATGGCGATGGTCTCGGCGCTCATCCTGGACAAGGTCTGAGATGGTCGAAGGGTTCGGCTGGCTCTCCCTGGCTCCGCCATTCGTCGCCATCCTCCTGGCTCTTCTTTTCCGGCAGGTGTTTCTGGCTCTGTTCGCCGGCGTCTGGCTCGGAGCGTGGATCCTGGACGGATCGCTCTTCCACGGATTCCTGTTCGGCGGGATGCGGACGTTCGACCGGTACATCGTCGGCGCCCTGGCCGACGCGGACCATGTCTCCATCATCCTGTTCTCCCTGATGCTCGGCGGGATGGTCGGCGTCATGTCCCGCTCCGGCGGAACCTCCGGCCTGGTGGAGACGATCTCCCGCAGGGCGACCAGTTCCTCCAGGGGCCAGCTCGTCACCTGGGTTCTCGGGGTCGCGGTTTTTTTCGACGACTACGCCAATACCCTGGTGGTGGGAAACACCATGCGCCCGGTCACCGACCGGCTGAAGATCTCCCGGGAGAAGCTGGCGTACATCGTCGACTCCACCGCCGCGCCGGTGGCCGCGGTGGCGGTGCTCTCCACATGGATCGGATACGAGGTCTCCCTGATCGGAGACGCCTTGGCCAAGGCCGGCTCGGAACTGGATCCGTACGCGGTCTTCCTGGAGTCGATCCCGTACAATTTCTACCCTCTCCTGGCCCTGGCGTTTGGGATCATGATCGCCGTGAGCCGGCGGGATTTCGGGCCGATGCTGAAGGCGGAGCGGAGGGCATTGCAGGGAGGATTGATGAGGGAGGGCGCGCGTCCACTTTCCGACTTCGACTCCCACGGCCTGCTGCCGAAGGCCGGGATCCGACACCACTGGATCGACGCCGTCCTGCCGGTGCTGGTCGTCCTCACGGTGACCTTCCTCGCCCAGTGGCTCACCGGCCGGGCCTCCCTTACGAGTGAGGGGAACGACCTGGCGACGGTTCCGTTCCTCCACCTGGGCCTTCGGGGGATGGGAATCGTCTTCAGCTCGGGAAACTCCTTCCACTCCCTCCTCTGGGCGGCCGGCCTCGGTTCGATGGTCTCGATCGCAATGGCGACCTCCCGTCGCCTCCTGCAACCCCAGGAAGCGATCGACGCCTGGATCAACGGGATCAAGTCGATGCTTCCGGCCATGCTGATCCTGATCCTGGCCTGGTCGATCTCGGCGGTTTGCAAAGACCTGGACACCGCCGGGTTCGTCACCTCGGCGATCTCCGACCGCCTGAACCCGAACCTGCTTCCCGGGCTGATCTTCCTGCTCGGCTCGCTGATCGCCTTCGCCACCGGGACCTCCTGGGCGACCATGGGGATCCTGCTGCCGCTGGCGGTGCCGATCGCGTTCGGCGTGACCGAGGCCGCCGGCTACGGCGAAGCCGCGGCCCATGGAATATTCCTGGCCAGCACCTCCGCCGTCCTGGCCGGCGCCATCTTCGGGGACCATTGCAGCCCGATCTCCGATACCACGGTGATGTCGTCCATGTCCTCAGGCTGCGACCATGTGGACCATGTCCGGACCCAACTCCCTTACGCGCTGACCGTCGCCATCACCGCGTTGATCACCGGATACCTGCCGGTGGCCGCTGGGTTCCCGCCCTGGGCATGCATTCTCCTGGGGTGCGGGGTTCTCTTGGCACTGGTCCGGTGGGCCGGGAAGCCGGTGGCCCCGGTGCCGGAAAACGACTAGTGGGCTGTAACGGCTGAACGCTTCGTGGTTTTCATTCGTCGCGATGGGTCGTCATAGCTCCACTTCACTAGCCTGGGATCTTTGTTGAATTCGCGAATGTACTTCATGATCCGGGGGAGATTTCTGTGTTCAAGGAAGAATCCGCGCTTCCGTGCGAGGCGTAAGGACCTGAATGGGACGACCCTCGTGACGGGAATACAGCCAGGCCGATCGCTCTTCCAAGAAACGCTTCTTACACTTGCTCATGAATGGAGCGGAGTAGCCGACTTCACGTTGTACATCAAGGTAACGCGAACCGTCAGCCGGCACGCCTCTCCGCCGACCCGGCCGTCTCTTCCAGGACCTGCGACAATTGATGGATCAAGGTCGCCTGGTGGATCGGCTTTGTGACATAGGCGGCGCAACCCGCGTCTTTCGCATTCTGCTTGTCCGCCTCGGTGGCATAGGCCGACAGGGCGACCACCGGGATTTTCCAGGTCCCGGGAGCGCGCTTCAGGCTCCGCGTAATGTCCAGGCCGTTTTCTTCGCCCAGACTGATGTCCATGAGAATCAGGTCGGGAGTCACCTGTCGAAGAACCGCCCGGGCGGCGGCTCCCGATCCGGCCTCGAAAATTTCGAAACCGTGACGATGCAGGATGCTCCGCGTCAGTTTCATATTGATCGGCTGGTCTTCCACCACCAGCACCGCCACCCCGTCGAATCTCCGCTCCGGCGCCTTTTCCGCCGGCGGCTCAGGCGGCGCTGCCTCCTGCCGTCCGACCACGGCGTCGGGGAAGAGCAGCGTAAACGTGGTTCCCCGACCGAGAGTCGACTCCAGCTTGATCGTCCCTTCGTGCAGTTCCACCAGCCGCCGGACCAGGGCGAGTCCCAGGCCGGTCCCCTCGTGTTTCCGGTTGTAGGTCCCGTCCACCTGGTAGAATTCCTGGAAGACCTTCGGGACATCCTCTTCGGGAATGCCGATGCCGGTGTCGGACACCGTCACCTGCAGGTCCCGTTTCCGGGCGAGGATCGAGAGGGTCACCGTCCCGCCCTCCGGAGTGAACTTGACCGCGTTGCTCAAGAGGTTCAGAAGGATCTGCCGGAACATGCCCGCGTCCAGGTAGGCGATCAGGCCGCACTCCGCGCTACCGATGTCCAGGGTCAACCGTTTCTTCTCCGCCTGGATCCGGATCATACTGACGGCGGCCAGGACCGTTTCATCCAGATCGATCGGGTCCCGGTGTAGCTCCAGGCGGCCGGCCTCGATCTTGGAGAGGTCCAGGATATCGTTGATCATCCGTAAGAGATGGACCCCGGACGTGTGGATGTCGTTCAGGAAGTCCAGTTGTTCCTCGTTCACCGCACCGCTTTCTCCTTCCTTCAAGAGTTGGGAGAAACCGATGATCGCGTTCAACGGCGTGCGCAGTTCGTGAGACATGTTGGCCAGGAATTCGCTCTTGGCCCGACCGGCGTTCTCCAGCCTGCGGTTGGTATCCTGGAGATGCTCGTTCATCTCCCGCAGCCGGTCCAGGGCGGATTGAAGCTCTCCGGTACGCTCCAGGACCTTTTTCTCCAGCTCGATTTTGTCGTGCTCGACCTTCTCGATTTTTCGCTGCTGGGCCTCCAACCGCTCTTTGTGGGTCCTGTAGAATTGGATCAGAAGCCAGCAGGGCGGAATTCCGAGGGCCAGGCCCAGGGGACCGATCGTCCGAAGGATCAGGAGCAGCCCGACCGCCAGGGTCAGGCCGGCGTAGGTGGTGAGACCGGTCCAGAGGCCGGAGCGGACCCAGGTGGAGAAGAACGGAGAGCCGCAGTCGATCCGGATGACCCAGGCGACCAGGAGCGTGTTCACCAGGAAATAAACGGTGCCCGCCAGGAGGAGCGGCCCTGCCCGCCCCGTGATGTCGATCCCGTGACCGCCGCCGAAGGCGTCGTACACGAGGGAGGCGCAGGAGGTGGCCAGGAGGACCGAAGCGCAGTTGAAGAAAAGCTTCTCCCCTTTCGGCTTCGGATTTCGAAACGCGGCGGCCCCCAGGATCGCCAGGACGCTTGCGCCGGCCGCCGCGATCCCTCCCAACTGGGCGATGGCGGCGAAAACGAACGGATCCGACGCCGACACTTCGGTCCGGATCGCCGGAATGCGGATCGGGCGGGCACCGGCCACCAGGGCCAGGACCAGGAGGAGGATCAGGGTATACGGATCCTCTCCCAACCCGGGCCTCGGGACCCACAGGAGGGCGAGCACCGCCGCGAGGGAAACCGCGGCGATGAACACCCTCAGCCGGGTCGCCCTCGCTTTGGGATCAACCTGTTTCGTCACATGGCTATAAGCTAGATTCCCCCGGCCGGTCAGGCAAGGCGGCCCGGTTGCTTCCAGGATCGTCGAACCTATATTTCCTACTCGCAGACCTGCGGTCGCCGGATCGCGGATCTTCCGAGGAAACCGATGACCACGATCCACGAACGGCTGGAAGCGATCCTGCAGCTGGTCCGGTCCGGCTCCGGAGCGGAGGCGGTTTCGCTGTTCATCCAGGTTTCCTCCGCCGAAGGGGCTTTCCCGCTCCTGATCCATGAAGGTGGCGCGCCGGCGGTGAAGGAAATGGCCGATATCCACACCGCGCTCCGGTTCATCGAATCCCGGACCGCCGGCCCGGTTGAACCGGAAACCCTGGAAAGCCGGACTCCCGGCGGCTTCCTGATACCGGTTCCTTCCCTGGTCACGCTTCTCCGGAAACGGCAGGAAGATCGTTCGCCGGTCGAGAACCGGGTTCCGGCCGAAGAGAACCGCCCCGGGTTCCTGGCCGGTCCCGGCGCGCCGGTCTGGCTGGGGGTAACGGGACGCGGAGCCGGCGCTCTCGGACGCGGTCTGCAG
>CAZZIV010000173.1:0-7045 GCA_964654385.1 uncultured Acidobacteriota bacterium
ACCGTTTGTAGTGCGTGTGGCGGATCCCCGCGGCGCGCCGTGTGGTGGGCCGACCGAGCCTGTACGCGGGCATCCGGTTCTGGAACGAGAGCCGGGAGCCGTGGGATTACCTGGGGCTGCCGGCCGGCTACCCTGAAGGGGTGGATGCCGAGTTTTTTTCCTTCGCTGTCCTGGCCGAAGCGTGGGCCGAAGCCCGGCTCCCGGCCGAGCGGGAACATGTGACGCCGTTCCTCTATACCCACGACCATCGGTACAAGGTCGGCCGGCTCCCATCCCGGCTCCCGGAAGGGACCGACGCCTCCTCCATGCGCTGGTCGGTGGACCGGCCCCGGGACCTGGAGTTCGCCCGGGAGCTGTTCCGCCGCCTGGCTCCAGGGAACCGGTGGTTCACCATGGAAGATGTTCTGGCCGTTCTGGAGAGGGAACCGGAGCTGTTGTCGATCCGGCAGGCTCCGGAACCTGCGGAGGAGGTAGACCGTGGCTGAGCTTCCGCCCCTGGTGATCCGCTGCGACGCCTCCGGGCGGATCGGCCTGGGGCATTTCGCCCGCTGCCGGGCGATCGCCCTGGAAGCGGCCCGTAAACGGGCCGTGCTGTTCGCCACCTGCGACGATCCGTCCAACCCGCTTCTCCAGGAGCAGGAGATCGCCGTTATCCGCAAAGGGAGCGGGGAGCCGGAAGAGGAGTTTCTCGCGGGAGTCCTCCGGGAACATCCCGGGGCGACTCTCCTCACCGACATGCGCTATCCGTACGCGGCCGCTTTCATCGAGGAGCTTTCCGATCGATGCGCCGGGATCGTCCTGATGGATACGATCTGTCCTGGGATCGCCGCAGCCGACCGGGTGGTCTACCCGGCTGCTCACCTGGATCATCGGCTTCTGGACGGCCTCCTTTCTTCGGAATGCCGGGCCCGGGTCCTGGAAGGTCCCGAATACGTCGTGATCCGTCCGGAAGTGTTGGATCTCTCCCAGGGCCGGCCACCGGGGGAGACCGCCGGCCGGGAGGAGAAGCCCCGCCTGGCGGTGACCACCGGCGGCGGGGATCCTGCCGGCGTCATGGTTCACCTCCTTCCCTGGATCGCCGAATACGTAGGGGAGCGACCGGTGCAGGCCGACCTGCTCGTAGGGGAGGCGTTCCAGGACGACCGGTACCTGGCCCGCCTGGCCCAGGATCCGCCTGGAGGGGTGCAGGTCTGCCGTTTCGACCCGGCGATCCTGGCCGGTTGCGACGCCGCGCTTTCCACTTTCGGCGTCACCGTGTATGAACTGCTGTACCTGGGGAAGCCCACGGTCTGCGTCTCCCACAGCCGGGAGAACGCGGCCAGCGCCCGGGTGCTCGCGGAACGGCTTCAGGGAGTCCTGGACGCCGGATTTTTCCGGGACCTGGAAAAGGAGACGCTGTTCCGTCTTCTGGATGCCGCGATGGAGAAATCGGCGCTTGGACGCCTGCCAGGAAACGAACGGCTGGATGGAAAGGGAGCGGCGCGGATCGCCGCCGTCCTGGAAGCGGTCGCCCTGGAAGCCCCGGCCCGGGAGGCGTCTTCTTGAACGTCTACCTGATCGACACCGGCCGTACCGGAGCGGTGGAATCGAGCAGGAGTTCGTTCCTGCGCTGGTCGGAAGGGGTTCTTCCCGAGCCTGTGATCGTGTCTGAAGGGGAGATCCGGGAGGCGACGTTGAACCGGATCCTGGCCATGGCCCAGGGAGAGGACGCCCTGGTTCTTGCCGACGACATCCGGTTCCCGCCGCCCGGGCAGCCGGGAAGCTCGGAAGAGGCTGCCGTGGATCCTTGGGACCTGCTCGCCCCGGACCCGGCCTGGAGCGGCCTGCTCGGCTTTGGCATGGTCGACCCTGCCGGCGGCCGGGTGCGAAACGCCGGCTTCGACCTGGTGGAAGTGGACGGAAAGAAGACCTTGCGCCCTCGGGAGGCCGGGAAGCGGCCGGAGGAGGCGGAACGGTTCCGGTGCCGGGAAGCGTTCGCCGTGACCGGGTGCGCCCTGTGGATCGGGCGGGCTCTTTCGGAGGCGGTGCCGGAGATTCCCGCAGGCGGCATGCATCGCTGGGAAGAGATCCTGTACGCCGCCGCCGCCTGGAAGAACGGTTTCGCCGTCGGCGTCCTGGGCCTGTGGCTGGAGCATGACGCGGTGAGCACCAAGGGGCACGCCGATTCGAAGTACGGCTCGGACAGCTACGCGCTGGAAAAGGAAGGATGGGAAAACCGTGTGGCGCCGTTCCTCCCGGAGGACAAACTGTCCGCCCGGTACACCCGGCGCCTCTCGCCGGCCCTCTCGGACTGGCTGGCCGACCCGGCCGGGGCTGTGGTGTACGGCGCCGGGACCGTGGCCGAGTACCTGCTGGAGCAGGCGGACCTGGGCGGCCTGGCGCAAAACCTGGAGATCGTTTCAGGCCTGCCGGAAGAGGACGGCGTTCTCTTCGCAGGACGAACCATCCGTCACCGGGACCGTCTGCGCTTTCACCCCGGCAGGCGAGTCCTGGTCACGGTGCAGGGGAAGGAGAAGGAGATCGGCCGCTGGCTTCGCAGCCGTCAACAGGACCTGCACGCCTGGACGGTGACCGTTCGCGCCGAAGGGGAGACGATCCTGTACGACCTGGGAGGCCGCCTGTGAACCGGGCCCTGGTGATCGGCGGCGGGAAAGACAGCCTGCTTCTCCTGGAAACGGTGAGGCGGTTCCCCTTGGAAACCGTCGTTGCCGACCGGAATCCGGCCGCTCCCGGCGCCCTGGCCGCTACCCGGCATCTGCCGGTAGGGACCGAGGATCCGGCCCCGGTGCTGGCGGCGGTCCGGGAGATCCCCGGCACGGTGGTGGCGGTGCTCACCCGGGCGTCCGGCCAGGCGGCGATCACCGCCGCGAAGGTTGCCGCCGCCTTGAAGCTTCCCGGCGCCGGGGAGGCGGCGGAACGGGTGATCCGGAAAGACCGGTTGGCCGGGTTCTGCCGGTCGGCCCGGATTCCCCATCCCGGCATCGTCGATCCCGGCTCCGGCACGCCGGAACCGCCGCTGGTGGTGAAACCGGCGTTCGGCCGGGTAGGGAAAGCCGGCGTCGCCCTGGTCCGGACGCGAAGGGAACTCCCGGCGGCGCTGGCGGCGGCCCGGGCCGCTTCCTCCGACGGCCGGGCGGTGGTGGAGCGGTTCCTCCCCGGGCGGGACATCAGCCTGCTCGGGTATGTGCTGGGCGGTCTTTACACTCCCTGGCGGTTCCTGGAGGAGGTCAACCGGTTCGACACCGGCGGCGGCCTGGTCCATGAACGGTTCCAGGTCGACCCGGCCCTGGAAAGCGGCGCGCAGGACCGGCTCGTTCGCCTGGCGGAGCAGGTCGCCCTTGCCGGAAAGATCGATTCCTCGCCGATGCTGGTATCGTTCCGGTTGCAGGACGATGGAGGAGCGGCGGTGGTGGAACTGAACCTGGACTTCGGAGGAGAAGGGGTGCTGGAACGAACACGGGACGCAAACGGCTCTCCGTTCATCCGGGATTACCTGGCCGGGCTCCAGGACCGGACGCCTGCCTGGAGGAAGGCCGGATGACCGGCGCCGGAAGGATCGCCGACGCCCTGTATGCGTGCGGCGTTCGCCGTGTGTTCTATTACCCCGGAGGAACGGTTGTGCCGCTCCTGAACGCGCTGATCGACCGGGGGATCGAATACGTCTGCACCCGGAACGAGCAGGGTGCCGGTTACGCCGCCATCGGCGCGGCGAAGGTGACCGGCGAGCCGCAGGTGGTGATCGTCACCTCCGGCCCTGGAGCCACCAACCTGGTCACACCGGCGGCGGATGCCTGGTTCGACTCGGTTCCGCTGCTGCTGTTCACCGGGCAGGTCGCCCTGAAAGATGTGAACCTGGAGAAGAAGGTCCGGCAGACCGGTTTCCAGGAGACCGATACGGTGGCGTTGTACCGGGGAATCACCAAGGAGGCGATCCTCCTGGACGGGAAACAGGAGATCGGCGGAGCGATCCGCAGGGCGTTCCGAACCGCTTCCGGCGGCCGCCCCGGCCCGGTGCTGATCGACCTGCCGATGGATGTGCAGATCGGGGAACGGCCGGCAGGAGAGGAAGAGGGCGGAGAACCCCCGATGGAGGAAACGGAGGCTTCAGGACCGGCCCTGGCCGGCAGCTTCCGGTCGGAGGCCACCTTCGAGCAGGCCGCAGGCGTCCTCTCCGGGGCCTTCCGGCCGTTGATCCTGGCCGGGAACGGCGTACTGCTTTCCGGCGCGGCCGATGCCCTCCGCAGCCTGGCTGAACGGTGGAACCTGCCGGTAATCTGCAGCCTTCCGGCCTTAGGAGCGTTCCCCTCGAACCACCCGCTTTTCTTCGGCTTCCCCGGCCACACCGGGGAGTTCTTCGCCAACCTGGCGCTCTGTTACTGCGATCTTCTTCTCGGGCTGGGAGCGCGGCTGGACCTGCGGCAGACCGGCACCGAGATCGACCGGTTCCAGGAGGGGAAGACGATCGTTCGGGTTGACCTGGACGGAGCCGAACTGGAACACGGCCGGGTTCCCGGCGATCTCTCCTACCACCAGGATGTAGGCCGGTTTCTCGCGGGGTTGGACGGCGCCCTGGGGCAGGGTTCGGAGAACGGTTCGATGCATGGCGCCGAACCGGGCCGGTCCCGGTGGCTCGAAACCGTGCGGCGATGGAAAACCGAGTACGATTCGGGACGGTTCTTCCAGGACCTCTCCCTTTCCACCTGGCATGTGGCGAAGGCGGTGGATCAGGCGACCCAAGAGCGGAAGGTGCTGGTCACCTCCGGTGTCGGCGGCCATCAACAACTGGTGGCCCGTTACTTCGGCTTCGACGCGCCGGACCGGCGATGGCTTACCTCCGCCGGCCACGGCTGTATGGGGTATGACCTTCCGGCGGCGGTCGGCGCGACCCTGGCGGCGGAGCCCGGGACCCTCGGCCTGGTGTTCGCCGGGGACGGTTCGTTCCAGATGAACATGCAGGAGCTGGGCACGGTGGCCGAGCGGAACCTGCCGGTAAAGATCTTCGTCCTGGACAACCGGCGGCTGGGGGTGGTCTCCCAGTTCCAGCTTCACAACTGGGGGGCCGATCCCGGCACCGGGGACAAGCAGAACCCGGACTTCGCGGCGGTGGCGGCGGCGTACCGGATCCGGTCCGCTTTCGCAGGATCCCCGGACGAACTGAAGGAGGCGCTTGACGAGGCGCTGGCGGATGACCGGCCGTTCCTGGTCCATTGCAGGATCGATCCGAACGAGAACACCTTGCCGATGTTGATGGGCGGCAGCCCGTTGAACGAAATGCACCCGTTCGGAAAGGTCGACCTGTGACCGGCCACGCCCTGGTCACCGGCGGAAGCCGGGGCATCGGAAAGGCGATCGCTCTTTCCCTGGCGGCGGACGCCTGGGACGTGACGCTGACCTGGCGGACCGGGGAGAAGGAAGCCGGGGAGGTGGTGAGGGAGATCCTGGAGAGGGGAGGGTCCGCCCGGGCGTTGAGGTATGCCCAGGGAACCCTGGAAGCGGCGGAGGAACTTCACCGGCAGGCGACCGCCTCCGCCGGGCCGGTCCACGCCCTTGTGAACAACGCCGCCATGGCCGAGCGCCGCTTCTTCGAACAGATCGAACCGGAACACCTGGAAAAAATGCTGGCGGTGAACTTCCACGGCCCGTTCTTCCTCTGCCGGGAGGTTCTGCCGGGGATGGCGAAGGCCGGCCGGGGCCGTGTGGTGAACATCGCCTCCATCGCCGGCCGGACCGGCGGAACGATTCAGCCCCACTACGCCGCGGCCAAGGCGGCGCTATTGAACCTGACCCGGTCCCTGGCCCGGGCCTACGCCGGGCGTGGCGTCAACGTGAACGCCGTTTCGCCCGGGGCGATCGAGACCCGGATGCTGACGTCGACGCTGGCGGCGGACCTGGACGAACTGGCCGGGACGATCCCCGCCGGCCGGGCCGGAACGCCGGAAGAGGTCGCCGCCGCCGTGCGGTTCCTCTGCTCGGAGGACGCGTTGTACATCACCGGGCAGGTGCTGGATGTGAACGGCGGGATCGCCGGTGGGTAGCGGGCCGCAGCCTCCCCTCGCGGACTGGATCCGGCCCGATACCTTCCTGGCGATCCTGGGCGCCGGGCCGCAGCAGGTTCCGGCGTACGAGACCGCCCGGCGGCTGGGCGTTCCGACCGTCGCCCTGGATATGAACCCGGCCGCTCCCGCCTTCGGCCTGGCCGACCGGTCGCTGCATGTTTCGGTAAAAGACGCCGCCGCCTGTCTGCGCGCCCTGGAAACGTCCGGCCTGGAACTGTCCGGTGTGATCACCTCCGGCGTGGAGGTGGCGCCGGTGGTCAGCGCCGTGGCCGAGCGGTTCGGCCTGACCGCCGTTCCGCCGTCCGTTGCCTGGAACACCACCCACAAAGGGGCCCGCTCCACCGTCCTGGACAACGCCGGCGTCCCGATCCCAAAGTTTCGATCGATCGAGAGCGGCGACCTGTCGAGCCTGCCCGGCCTATCCGGTCCCGGCTCCCCGCCGCCTTTCCCTCTTCCCTGGGTGGTGAAGCCGACTGACGGTTCCGGCTCCCGGGGAGTGCGCCTGGTCCGGGAGCAGGGCGACCTGGCCTCCGCCTTCGCCGAGGCGGCGGCGATCTCCTCCGATGGCGGCGTGATCGTGGAGGAGTACCTTCCCGGCAAGGAGATCTCCATCGAAGGGTTCGTCCATGAAGGGGAGCTGAAGATCACCGGCTTCGCCGAGCGGAATTTCATCCAGGACCGTACGGTGGAACCGTATTTCCTGGAAGACGGCAGCACGATCCCGACCACCTTTCCCGAGCCGATCGTCCGGCAGGCCCGCCAGGTGTTCCGGCAGGCGGTGAAGGCGCTGGGGATCGAGGCCGGCCCGACCAAGGGCGACCTGACGGTGAGCGGCGAAACGGTCCGTGTGCTGGAGGTGACCTCCCGCCTCAGTCCCGGCTTCGCCAGCCGGATCGTGCCGCTCACCTCCGGCGTGGGACTCCTGGACGCCGCGATCCGCGGGGCCACCGGCGGCGCCGCGCCCTTCACTCGCGTTCGCCCGCGGGGCA
>CAZZIV010000174.1:0-6965 GCA_964654385.1 uncultured Acidobacteriota bacterium
ATACAGCGAAAATGCCGGAATTGAACCCCGTATTTGTGATCCCTGTTTGGAATACATATGCGTTCGGCCCGACTTTGACAGTTGCTAGTCACATTAATGGCCTAAACCCGTTGCACAGCAAGACCTTACCCGTCATTCAGTGAGTATGTCCATGTGAGTAGGTATTGGGCTATGTCAGGCGTGGTCGAGAATCGCGGGTGGATTGGCGATCTTCAATGATTTCAACCTCTTGCGAGTTCTATATGCCGGTTCGGTGACCTGCCGGATCGTGCCATTCGGCCCAGACAATTGGGCAAGTTTTATCTGCTTGAGATCGTCCCGAATGTTCCGCCAAGTGTCTTCGCAGGTCAACTCGGCGATACGCTCGAGCAGGAGTGATAAGACGGTGATGGCGACATGGGCATGGATCCGATGCGGAGCTCAGTGATGGACCGGGCACAGCTTGATTCCGCCCTTCAACAATCGCCAGGCCTGCTCGACCCGCATCAACTGCTTGTATCCTAGCGCCATGTCCTCTACCCACAAATTATCCTGAAGAGCCTGAAAATTTTCCACCTCCGCGGGAGCAGGTGCAGCTCCCCTGGATCTATTTCACGCTGGAAAAAGATTCCCGGGGTTTCGCTTCACGGCCGCCCGGTCTCCAGGAACCGGAGGATCGTTTCCGCCGTGTCGGTGGAGCCGTCCGCCCAGGGGAAGTGTCCTCTTCCCGGCAGCATCTCCAACCGGGCGCCGGTGGTAAAACCGGCGACCTCTTTCGCCTGGGCGGGCGTGGTGATCCGGTCCATGCCGCCTCCCAGGACCAGGGTCGGGCAGCCTGGGTCAACCGGCTCGGGAGGGTGGAGGAGCTTTCGGTGGAGTTCCCGGACCAGGCGGCCGTATTTCCAGGGCGGGAACAACCTGGTTGCGGCGACCTCCTGACGAAACCGTTCGGAAAGAGGACCGGGCGTGCAGAACCGGAGGTACCGGAGCAGTTCCATTCCGGCCGGATCGTCCGGTTCGTCCCGCCTGCCGCCTCCTCCCCGGGCCGGCGGCTCATAGGCGCGAACCCGGGCCCGTACCGGGGCGTGTTCCCCCGGTCCAGGCCGGGAAGGAGGGGAGATCAGGACCAGGCCGGCCAGGTTCGGGCGGCGGGTCCGGACGTAGTTCCGGGCCAGCCAGGCGCCCAGGGAGTGCCCAGCCAGGATTTCCGGCCCGGAGGAGAGGTCGTAGACCGCGTCGAGCCAGTCGCCGAGCCTTCGGGCCAGCCCGGCCAGGCCCGGAAACGGCTCTCCCTCATGCCGGGACGCCCCATGACCGGGAAGATCCGGAGCCCAGACAGTGTGTCGGCCTGCTGCCAGCGCTTCGGCCAGGGGGAGCAAGAGACGATGGTCGAGACCGGGACCGCCGTGGAGCAGCAGCAGCCGGGGGCCGCTCCCGTCCTGGTGAACAAACAGCGTCTCCCCGCCGCCTGGGACGGCGGAAAAGACGGCGGTGGAGCTGTCGTCGTTCCTCATAAGCGGGCCGGGACTCCCCTCCGGCGGCGATCCAGCAGCCCCGCCGGCCCGGCCAGTCTACCGGGGAAGGCTCGCTTATGTCGATTCGTGGACCGGTTGGCCCGATTTCGGAGCCGCCAGCCCGATCTGCCTCAGAAGCGGGTCCAGTTCCTTTCCTGAGCCGGGGATGCAGGGCAGGAGCCGGTCCGCTTTCCCCTTCACCCAGGATGGAGCGTCCGGGAGGACGGTCGCCCCCCGCTCCACGCCGAGCATTCCGAGCCATTCGGCCCGGCAGGGATCTTCATAGTTGGACCGTTCCGCCGGGCTCCCTCCCAGGGTCGCCTCGGCCAGCAGCTTTCCTACGACTCCCGCCTCCCGGAGACCGATGTTCATGCTCTGGATCCCGACCGGGCCGGTGGCGTGCACCGCGTCACCTACCAGCCAGACCCGGCCCCGGCCGCAGTGGTCCGCCAGCCGGCGGTCGAAGCGGATCAACGTGGACCAGTGCATCGCTTCCGGCAGCGGCGTGAACCAGGGCGCCCGCTCCTTCAGCAACTCCTGGAACCGGTCCATGCCCGGGGTTTCCGTTTCCGCCATGGCGACCTGGAAACTCCAGCGGCCCCGATGTTCTTCGATCGGCCAGAAGACGTTGTCGGTATGCTCGCCCAGGATCATGCGCATCTCGTCGGGCAGATTCTCCGGATAAGGGAATTCGAAGACGAAGAAGGTCTGGGCGTGGCCGTAATCGGCGTAACGGATCCCCAGGGACTGGCGGGTCGGAGACCGATAGCCGTCGGCGGCGACCACATAGTCCGCCCGGACCTGTGTCTTCCGGCGGATCGCCCACTCGGACCGGGCGATCGGGTAACCCAGGGAGACCTTTTCCAGTTCGGCCACCTCCACGGAAACGCCTGAATCGTCCTGGTCGTAGGAGAGGGCCTGGTGATTCCAGCCCACCTGTACGCCGTGCTCCGCCAGCTTTTTCTCCAGGACCGATTCCAGGCTGCTCTGGGGGAGGACCAGGAGGGATGGATGGGCGGCGCCGGTAACGGAGTAGTCGACGGTGGCGACCCGTTCCCCGTGGTCGTACAGGCCGAGGGTCTTCAACTCCCTTCCGGCCTCGAGCAGATTGTGGGCCAGGCCGAACTCCTCCAGGAGGTGGACGGTCTGAGGGTGGAGGGCCAGGGCGAAACTGTGAAGCGTCGGCCGCCATTCCTTGTCGATGATCCGGACCTGCACGCCGCTCTCGGCTAGAACCAGGGCGGTCATCAGGCCGGCGGGGCCGGCGCCGACGACGAGAACTTGTGGATTTCGCTGCTTGGTCATGGCTGTTCCTTCCTGGCGACCGGTGCAGGTCGACAGTCCGGCCGGCCGGTCGTCTTCTCCTTTGTTCCTCTCAAACTTTACGCCAGTAGAATGTCGATCGGCAGCGATGAATGCCGACAAGTAAGGTCAGGTTGGTCGCTAATCCGGAGGGGGAAGGCTCGGTGGAAGGCTCTCGCGAGGATCGCATGCAACGATCGTTCAGGAGATTTTCCCTTCCTTCGTCGAAGGGTGCCCGGATCCTCGCGCAGAGGCGTTTCCCGCCCCCAACGCCAGCCGCACCACACCGTCGGCCCAGGTGTCGTCGTCGTTGACGCAGGGGACCAGGTCCAGGCGGCCTCCTCCCGCCGCCTTCCAGGTCGCCGTCCCCTCGTTCCCGAGTTCGTCCAGGGTCTCCAGGCAGTCGGCGACGAAAGCAGGGCTCAGGATCACGGCGTTTCGTTCGCCGCTTTCCGCCCTGCGCTTCAACTCCACATCGGTGTAGGGCCGGATCCAGACCGTCTTTCCCAGCCGGGATTGGAACGAAACGGTGAATTTCGCTTCAGGCAGGTTCAGCAGGCCGGCCAGCGCCCGGGCGGTGGCGAAGCACTGGGCCCGGTAGCAGCCGGCGTCCGCGTTGGCCGGGTCGTCGCAGCAGCCGTCTTTCTTCAGGCAGGTCGCGCCGGTCCGGTCGCTCGCCAGGACTTGGTGTTCCGGCAGGCCGTGGAACGAGAAGAACACATGATCCGGTGGATCCTGTTTCAGCAGCTTCCTGGCCGACTCCGCCTGGGGGATCAGCCAGGCTTCCCGGTTATAAAACGGCGGAACGACCGTCACCGGAGGGGTGTCCCGGACCGTCGCCAGGAACCTGTACGCCTCCGCCAGGCAGGACCCGGTGGTCGCGGCGCTGTACTGGGGGTAGAGGGGAAAAAGGACCAGGCGGTCCGCTCCCCGGGCCAGGAGCTCTTCAAGTCCGCCGGCGATGGAAGGGGAGCCATACCGCATCCCCAGGGCGGCCACGGCGCCAGCTGGAAGCCGTTCCTGCACTTTCCGGAGCAGGGATCGGGAGTGGAAGAGAATCGGGGATCCTTCCCGGGTCCAGATCCGCCGGTAGGCCGCCGCCGAACGCTTCGGCCGGCGGGGAAGAATGAACAGGTGAAGGATCAACCGTCGTTTCCAGGCAGGACCGTCCAGGACCCGGGGATCCGAGAGGAACTGTTTCAGGTACCGGCGGACGGCGGGCACGGTCGGCGCGTCCGGCGTCCCCAGGTTCATGAGGAGAACGCCGGTCACAGGTCCGGGTGCCTCGCCAGGGTTTCGGCGTGTCGGACGAGCAGGTCTTTCTCGTTTCCTTCGGCCTTGTAATAGCCCCGGATCGCCCGCCGGCGATCGACCAGGATCAGGCGGGAGGAATGGGCGATGTCGATCAGTCCCGCGGTCGGCTCGGTCCTCTCGCCCATGCCGGTCATGAACCCTTTCTCCACCAGCGCCTTCACTTGGTCCCTGTCGCCGGTGAGGAGGGTCCAGCGGTCCGGGTCCATCCCGTGCTGTTCGGCGTATTCCCGCAACCGTTCCGGCCGGTCGTATTCAGGATCGACCGAGATGCTGAGGATCCGAACCTCCGATGGTTCGACGCCGTCTTCGTCCAACCGGTCCTGAACCGTTTTTACCGCCTGGGTCAACCAGGGGCAGATCGATTTGCAGCGTGTGAAAAAGAAACTGACGATCGTGACGTGGCCGTCCATGTCCTCCGCCTGGAACGGGTCGCCGGTCGAGTCGATCAGTTGGAACGAGGGGACGGTGATCGGAGCGCCGCCCCTCATCAGGGGAGCGGGGACCTCCGGTGTGGGCCAGAAGAGCCGGAGCAGGGTCAGGAGCACCACGCCGGCGACGAAATAGATCAGGTATGGATTCCTGTAGAGGGGCCGGTTCGGTGTTCGAGTTTCCACGGGGAATCACTCCAGGTTGCGAAGGAGGGATGGTACCAAGAACGACGCCCGGAAGCAGCCGAGGAGGATCGAACCTGGGAATGAATTCCCGATTCTGGGGAGGAATAGACCTTCGAATATCTGGCGTTTGGAACCGGTCCGGATAGCAGGGTCCGCACCGCTGAGTATAAATTATAATAATTATACATTCATCGAAAATTCTAGAGCAAAAAAATTTCGATCCGTCTTTCATTTTCTCGATCTATTGTTACACTTCCCTTTCCGAATCAGGGTCGTTGCCATGGAAGGTTCGAAAATCGTGATCTTCTGTGCGCGGCGGGGTCATGGAGAGACATGCGCGCAGGTCGGTTACGGCCAGGAGGTTTACAACTTTTACCCCGGTCCTTTTGAGGTCCGGTGGACAGAATAAGAGCCGTAAAAAGGTGGTTTTTATCCCAGGCAGTAGCGAGTCATGGTTCCTCGAGGCAGACCTCCATCTCGGGATTTGCGCCGGACCGGTTCGCCTGTGAAAGAAGAAATGAGCAGCGAAAAGAAGAGTTTCGAACCGGTCTTCGTATTCCCCAAGTGGCTGGACGAGATCGTACCCGTGGCGGGGATCGTTCTCACCCTTGCGCCGGTCTACATCATCCTCTTGGTGTGGTTCGGGCTCTCGCCCAAGACGCTGAACGCGGGGTACTCGCCGGTGCAGCCGGTGGAGTTCAGCCACAAGCTGCACGCCGGGGAACTGGGACTGGATTGCAGGTACTGTCACAACACGGTGGAGGTAGCGGCCGATGCCGCGGTTCCGCCGACGGCGACCTGCATGGCCTGCCACGCCTCGGTGAAAACCACCAGTGAAAAGCTGGAACCGGTCCACGAGAGCAACCGGACCGGGATGCCGATCCCCTGGATCCGTGTCCACAACCTCCCCGATTACGCCTACTTCAATCACAGCGCCCACCTCACCGCCGGGGTGAGCTGCGTGGAATGCCACGGTCGGGTCGACAGGATGGATCGGGTCTACCAGAAAGGGGAATTGAGCATGGGATGGTGCCTGGATTGCCACAGGAACCCGGCTCCGCACCTCCGTCCCGCGGAACTGGTGACACGCCTGGATTGGACCACCGATGAAGACCGGAACGTTCTGGGCGCCCGGTTGATGGAAGAGCACAATATTCACCCTTCAACGGATTGCAGCACATGTCATCGATAAAAAAGAAAACGATGGGAAAGACCTATTGGCGCAGCCTGGAGGATCTGGCCGACACGTCCAGGTTCCGGGAAATCGTGCGGAACGAATTCCCGGAGCGGGAAGAGGAACTGGCGACGGCTTCCAGCCGGCGGGGCTTTCTGAAACTGATGGGCGGCTCGGTCGCCCTGGCCGGCCTGGCCGCCTGCCGCTGGCCGGTGGAGGAGATCGTTCCTTTCGCTGACCGGCCGGAGGGGTATACGCCGGGCGTTCCGGAACATTACGCCACCGCGATGGAGCTCTGCGGCGTCGCCACCGGCCTCCTGGTCACCAGCTACGACGGCCGGCCGATCAAGATCGAAGGAAACGGGATGCATCCGTTCAGCTCGGGCGCCACCAGCCCGATGGCCCAGGGCGCCGTTCTGGAGCTGTACGATCCGGACCGGAGCCGGAGGGTGACCGTCCGCTCCGGCGAGGGGCGGGAAGCTTCTTCCTGGGAGGCGTTCGACGCCTGGGTCCGGGACGCGGCCGCCGGGTTGGGGGAAGGGGAGCGGTTCGCCGTTCTGTCCGAGGCGTCCGGCTCTCCGACCCTGCACCGGATCCGGCGGAACCTCGCCGAACGGTGCCCCGGGATGCGGTGGGTCGAATATGAGCCCTGCGGCCGGGAAACCCGGAACGCCGGTTCGGTCCTGGCGTTCGGGAATCGATACCGGGCGATCCCGGAACTGGCCGAGGCGGAGGTGATCGTCTCCTTCGAAGACGACCTGCTGCAGGACCATCCGGCGGCGGTTCGAAATATCGCCGGGTTCGCCGCCGGTCGAAGCCCGGCCCGGGGAAAAGTTTCCAGGATGTACGTGGCCGAGGCGGCGATGTCCCTGACCGGCGCCCGGGCGGACCACAGGATGGCGGTTCGTTCCAGCGATGTCCCCGCCGTCGCCTTCGGGGTGGCGGCGGAACTGTTCCTCCGGCAGGGCGTCGCCCTGCCCGCCGGATTCGACGGGCTGCGACGAACCCTGGAAGGGGTGGCGGATCACCCGGGCCATGCCGGCCTGCACCGGAGAATCGACGCCGACC
>CAZZIV010000175.1:0-6951 GCA_964654385.1 uncultured Acidobacteriota bacterium
GGACACGCGGCGGTGTAGCGGGCGGGGACCCGCATGGACCCACGGGCGGGTGACTACTCCGGGTAGCATCGAGCGCCGCGAACGGTCTCTGCCGGTTTGTCCATCGGGCTGGATGATCCGACGCTGGCGGAAAAGGTTTCCAGGTCTTCCCTGGACCTGGATGGAGACACTCGCGGGAACGTATTGACCTACCAGGTGGTTGCCGAGGAGGAGCAACCGTCGGAGGGTCCGGAGATCACGATCGCCCTGGAAGACTCGGAAGATCGGATCGCCCTGGATCCAGGTGCGGAGACCGCGCAGGAGCCGACGCCGTGCGACTTCCCCGGGGTACCGGTGATGGACGTTCCCGCTGCGCCGGAGCCGGACCTGCTCCCCGAACCGGACGCCGGACCCCGGTCCGAGCCCGGGACGGAGCCTGAGGCACCGGCCGGAGCGGCTCCGGAGCCGACGGTCTCTCCGGATACGGATGAAGAGGAATCCGAAGAGGAGGCCCCGCTCCGCCCCGGGTTCGGAGCGTTCCTGATGGTCTTGCTCATTCCTGCCTTGTTCGCTGCCGGAGCGTGGCAGTATGCTCCGCTTCTCCAACAAAAGCCGGAAGTCCTGGCACCGGCCGGCGGAGTCCTGGGGCTTCTTTTCACATGGTTGTGGGTCCGTTGGAAATATCGAACGCGCTGAATCTGGACCCAGGGCGGGCCCGATGCCGTTCCGGCATCCTGGGTGGTTGTCCACGCTGTGAGGAGCCCTGGGGGAAACTGACGCCGGTCCATGCCGCCACACTTGGAGATGGAACGGTCCGGAGATGTCACCGGTGCGGAACCAGGGTTTTTCGCATCGGAACCGAGGAACGGCTCGTGTTCTCCTGCAAGGAGTGCGGGCTCCCGTTCCTGTCGGACCGGCTGCTGCCCCACAGCGAGCATCGTTGCCCGGATTGCCGGGCGGGCCGTCCCGTGGAGAATTTCCCGGACGAGTCCCTGGCCGAAGCGATGGAAAGGGAGGTCTGCAGGGCCCTGGCTGCCTGCTGGCGGTTCGTGACCGAACCGACCCTGGACGCCTACCTGCAGCGCCTGGTTCAGCGGATCGCCGACCGCATCGAGGCGGCCCCCGCCGGCTGCAGAGTCGTGCTGGTGGAAGACCGATCCCTCCGGACCTTGGCCCTCCCATCCGGACTGCTTCTCATCAGCATCGGGACTCTGGCATTTCTCAGAGACGAGGCAGAGCTCGTGTTCGTCCTGGGACATGAGATGGCCCACGCCGCATCCGGAGAGGCCGCGGTCCGGTTGGTTCGACTGGGGTATCACGCCGCGGCCTCCGAGAGCGAAGGAGAAGCGGAGGATGTGTGGACCGAGGCGGCTCTCGACCTGGTCCGGCTCGGTTACGGCCGGAAGCGGGAACGAGACGCCGACCAGGCCGCGCTCTCCGCGGTGGTTTCTCTCGGTTACGATCCGGCCTCCGTGCTTCATTACCTGGAGCGGCTCGGACGGGAAGTGAAGAGAGGGAACCCCGAAACGTCGGAGCTGGCCACGGCGCATACTTCCGCCGAAGACCGCGCGAGACGGGTGGAACGGAGCCTGTTCCATCGATCGAACGCCCCGTCGGCGCCCAGGGTCAACCGGGAGCTGTTTCGCAGGGCGGCGGCCAGGGCGGTCCTCTCCGGAAACCTGCGCCCTCTTTCCCTCGACTCGGTGCTGGCCGCGCGGCTGTCCGGGCCGGAGGACGAGACCGGGAGCGGAAAGAGTATGGGGTGGACGGTGGCGGCGATCCTCCTGATCACCGCTCTGATCGTGCTGGCTGGATTGTATCTCGCCTGAACGGTCAAAATCGGAAATAATGCCCTCGGTCTGTCTTCAAGGAGGGTATTTGTGTCCGCGCGACCCGTTTCCAATGGAAAGAAGCTGCGGCTGGGATCCCATATGTCGATCGCGGGCGGGATGGAACTCGCCGTGGAGCGGGCCTGTGCCGTCGGGGCGACCGCCCTGCAGATATTCGTGAAATCTTCCAACCAGTGGGCGGCCCGGCCGTTCCGGGAGGGGGAGGTGAGACGATACAGGACGGGGGCGGGGGAGGCCGGTTTGGACCGGTACACCATGGCTCACGCCTCCTATCTCATCAACCTGGCCTCGCCGAAGCCGGATCTGCTGGAAAGGTCCAGGCAGGCGCTGGCGGTGGAGATCGACCGGTGCGACGAGCTGGGGGTCCCGTATCTGGTCCTTCATCCAGGCTCTCATGTCGGAGAAGGGTTGGAAGCAGGGCTGGCCGCGGTCGCCGCCTCGCTGGACGCGGTTCTGGGGCGTGGCGGGCGCCGTCGAGCCGGCGCCGGCGAAACGATGATCCTCCTGGAGACCACCGCGGGACAGGGATCCAATCTGGGTTTCCGGTTCGAACACCTGGCGGCGATTCGCGAGGCCGCCGAATGCCGGGACCGGCTCGGGGTTTGTATCGATACCTGTCATCTCCTGGCCGCTGGATACGAGTTCAGGGATCGGAAAGCCTACCTGGCGATGCTGCGGGAGTTCGAGCGAACCATCGGCCTGGCTCATCTCCGCGGCATCCATCTCAACGATTCCAAGACCGACCTGGGGAGCCGGAAGGATCGCCACGAACATATCGGAGATGGTTTCATAGGGGCCGAACCGTTCGGGTTCTTTCTCAACGACAAACGGTGGAAAGATCTACCGATGGTCCTGGAAACTCCGAAGCGGGAGGATCTGGAAGAAGACCGCCGAAACCTGGCGATTCTTCGAGGACTGGTGCGGCGGTGAAATTATCCGAATTCGATTACAGCCTTCCTCCGGACCGGATCGCCCAGGAACCGAGCCGCCGAAGAGACGAATCCCGGCTGATGGGGGCGGCGGGAGGTCGGAACGGGTGGCGCCATCTCCGCTTCCGGGATCTCCCGGACCTGCTTGCTCCGGGGGATCTCCTGGTTCTCAACGACACGAAAGTCCTCCCGGCCCGGTTGTATGGGCGGCGGAAATCCGGCGGGAAGGTGGAGATGATCCTCCTCGAGAACACAGGCGGCGAAGGAGAGAAGCAGGACTGGAGCTGCATGCTGAAATCCGGTCGAACCCCGCCAACAGGGGAGACGCTGGAGCTGGACGGCGGGATCCGCGCGGAACTCCTGGACGGCGTCGGGAAATTCCGGAAGGTCCGTCTCACCTGCGCAGGCGGTTCGTTGGAGGACGCCCTGGCGGAAGAGGGGCGCATGCCCCTGCCTCCCTACATCCGGCGGCATCCCTCCGACCGGGATCACAGAAACCGGGATCAGGAGCGATACCAGACCGTGTTCGCCCGGCGAGAAGGAGCGGTGGCGGCCCCGACCGCCGGGCTGCATTTCACGTACGAACTTCTGAAGACGGTGCGGGAGGCCGGTATCCGGGTCGCCACCCTGACCCTCCATGTAGGGGTCGGGACCTTTCTCCCGGTGGAAGAGGAAGACCTGGACCGCCACACAATGCACGAGGAGAGGTACCACCTTCCCCTGGAGACGGTCGAGGCGGTGGAAGAAACCAGGGCCGGGGGCGGGAGGGTGGTCGCCGTCGGAACGACGGTAGTGAGAACCCTGGAAAGCTGCGTGGGGTCTTCAGGCGCCCTCGAGCCGGGAGAAGGCCGGTGTCGCCTGTTTATCCGCCCCGGATTCCGGTTCCGGGTTGTGGACGCCATGGTGACCAATTTTCATCTACCCCGGTCCACCCTGATCATGCTGGTCTGCGCTTTCGCCGGGAGAGAGCGTATCCTTCGAGCTTACCGGGAAGCGATTCGTCTCGACTATCGTTTCTACTCGTACGGTGACGCCATGTTCCTGACGCCATGACAGGCTCCTTCCGCTTCCGCCTGCTCGCCGTCGATGGCCGGGCCCGCCTGGGAGCGGTGCAAACCTCCCGGGGACCGGTGAGGACGCCCGGATTCATGCCGGTCGGCACCCAGGGATCGGTGAAGTCCCTGACCATGGAGGAAGTGGACCGGTGCGGCGCGGATATGATCCTTGCGAACACCTATCATTTGTATCTTCGCCCTGGACACCGCCTGGTGGAGGAAATGGGCGGCCTGCATCGGTTCATCGGCTGGGAGAAACCGATTCTGACCGATTCGGGCGGATTCCAGGCGTTTTCCATGTCCGGCCTCACGCATATCGACGATCAGGGCGTGCGGTTCCGGTCTCACGTGGATGGCTCCTCCCATGAATTGACGCCGGAGCTGAGCATGGAGATCCAGGCCGCCCTGGGCTCGGATATCGTCATGGCGCTCGATGAATGCCCGGAACTGCCTGCCCCCTACGACCAGGTCTCCGCGGCGGTCACCCGGACCACCGCGTGGGCTCGGAGGAGTCGCGATTCGTACCGCGGGGAAGGCGTGCCGTTCGCCATCGTTCAGGGGGGAACATGGGAGGATCTGCGGGAGAGGAGCGCCAGAGAACTCCTTGCGCTGGATTTTGCCGGCTACGCGATCGGTGGAGTCAGCGTCGGCGAGCCGGCCGGGTCGATCGCCCGGGTGGCCGAATTCACCGCCGACCTTCTGCCCGAAGACCGGCCGCGCTACCTGATGGGCGTCGGCCGTCCCCAGGACCTGGTGGCGGCGGTCGGCGCCGGCGTGGACCTGTTCGATTGCGTCATGCCGACCCGAAACGCCCGGAACGGGACATTATTCACTTCTTTGGGCCGGCTGAACATCAAGCGGCGGATCTTCCGTGACGACCCGGCGCCGCTGGATCCTGCCTGCCGGTGCGAGACCTGCCGCAATTACAGCCGGGCTTACCTGCGGCACCTTTTTCTTTCAGGGGAACTGCTGGCGGCGAGACTGAACACCGTTCACAACCTGACGTATTATCTCGACCTGATGGACGCGATGCGAGAAGCGATCCGGGAAGGCGGCTACGAAACGTTTCGGGAGCATTATTTCGATTCCCCTGCGGCGGGGCGGTTCTCGGGGGAACTGGAATGACCGGCCCAGTGGAGGTGGCCGGGGACCTGGTGTTCGTGGGTGACGTTCACCTGGATGCGGGGGATCGGGCGATCGAATCCTTCCGTTTCATGCTGGAAGAGACCGCGGCGACCTGTTCCTCCCTGGTCCTGGCCGGAGATCTATTCAACCTGTGGATCGGCCGAAAGAAACTGGAACAGGAACATATCGGCCAGGTGCTCGAAACGCTGAAACGGATTCGAAGCCGGGGGACCGGCCTCCATTACCTGGAGGGGAACCGGGATTATTTTATCGCCCGTCACTACCTGGGCGAAGTGTTCGATACGGTCACCACCGACGGGTTGGAACTCTCCGCAGGCGGTCACAGAATCTTCACTTCTCACGGGGATTTAGCCAATCTGGAAGACCGGCAATACCATGCCTGGCGCAAATTCAGCCGCTCCGCTCCGGTCTGGTGGCTGTTTAACCGGTTGCCTCGGCGCACCCGGATCCGGATGGCCGAAAGGGCGGAACGACGGTTCCGCCAGACCAATCGGGAATACAAGTCCGGTTTTCCTGAAGAGGCGGTCCGCGCCTACGCGGGAAGGCGGTTCGGGGAAGGGTTCGACCTTGTGGTCCTGGGACATTTCCACCTGGAAAAGGATTTGAACGCCGGGCCGGAGGGAAGGGGCCGCATCCTGGTCCTTCCCGAGTGGAAGGGCAGCCGGCGGATTCTCCGCATCCGGAAAGAGGGAGAGACGCTCTTCCAGAATACCTGAACCGGTGCTTCTTCCCTTCCGCCCGGCTACGCCGACCGCCCGTCGGCAGGACCGGCTCCCGAACGGTTCACCGGAGCGGGGAGGCGCCCTGCCGGAGGATCGGAACGATTGCGGATCGGAGAAACGGCGCTCACCGGGCGGTGAATCGGGCCTGTCCCAGGAAGCTAGGATTTTTTCGGGTCTACCCTGGAGTTCGAATTCCGAGGCGAAGAAGAAACGGCCGTTTCGTTCCGAATCATGAACTTCCGATTCAGGGCGCTGAATTGGTCCGCGGCGTCGATCAAGGTTTTTGCCGTGTTCCTGGGAAAACCGATCACCTCCACCCTGGGGCCGATCGCTTTGACCCGGTTTACCAGGGAGGTGAAATCTCCGTCTCCAGAGACCAGGACTACGACATCCAGCATCGGAGCGGCGTCCAGGATCGCCAGGGCCATCTCCATGTCCCAGTCGCCTTTCATCGATCCGTCTGCCCGGACCGTGACCGTCTTACGGGAAACCTTGATCCCTCGCTGCTCCAGGAGAGCGATGAACCCGGACTGGTCGATTTCCTTGGACTCCACCACGAAGGCCTGGGCCAGGATTTGCCGACGATCGCCGACCGCGGTTCTCATCAAAGCGTCAAAATCCAGTTTTCCTTTGAGTCGCCGCGCGGCGTAGTACATGTTCTGTACATCGATGAACACGCCGACCCGTGCGGGCCGGTGATCCGGCCGTTTCCGTCCCTGGCTGGAAACCGTACCTTCCACCAGGGCGCGGAGGGCCCTGAATTCGTCCAGGACCTGGTCGATCTTCCCGTTCTGAATTTTATGGTCCCTGCGGCGGTCTCTGCGCACTCCGGTGGTCTCCCGCTGCAGGGAGCGGAGTGAACTTTCCAGGGTTTCCTGGATCTTCGCCTCCTGGCTCATTTGGAGAAGCCTGGACTCCAAGGTGCGGATCTTTTTTTCCTGTGCGGAGATCTTCTTCCTGAGCTGAGCCAGTTCTTTCTCGGCGGTTCTGCTCCTGGCTTTTTTCCGGGAGGAAACGGTGCCCTTCTTTCGCCCCTTCTCGCCGGAGGCGGATTGGACGAGTTGAATTCGTTGGTGGGCCATTCTTCCCTCGGCGTCAACGGTGAAGTTCCAAATGATTGAAGCAAAAAGATTTGAACGGACGAATGCGGAACCAGAACGCTCTCCGATTATACCACCGTCGCAGGCAGGATCTCTTCATTCCTGAGCTGGATTCTGGGTACCGGCCGCATCGCCGGAGCCGCTCTCCCCGCGGCGACACGCATGAGAGA
>CAZZIV010000176.1:0-6900 GCA_964654385.1 uncultured Acidobacteriota bacterium
TCGAAATCAAAGCCCTGAGCACTGCGACTCACCGGACCGACCATGTCTGGACCCTGGAAGGGTCCGGCGGCAACATGGCGATCTCGGCCGGAGAGGACGGTATCTTCCTGATCGACGACCAGTTCGCGCCGCTCACCGACAAGATCCTGGCCGCGATCGCCAAGATCCAGCCGGGCCCGGTACGGTTCGTCCTGAATACCCACTGGCACGGGGATCATACCGGCGGAAACGAGAATATCGGCAAGACCGGAAGCCTGATTATCGCCCAGGACAACGTCCGGAAACGGATGTCCGGCAAACAGTTCATGGAATACCTGAAAAAAGAAGTCCCGGCTTCCGCTGCCGGCGCCCTGCCGGTGGTCACCTTCTCCGAGACGGTCACCTTCCATATCAACGGGGACACGGTGAAGGCGATCCACATGCCCCACGCCCACACCGACGGGGACGCCATCGTCCACTTCCAGAAGGCCGATGTCCTTCACATGGGCGACCTCTACTTTGCGGGGCAGTACCCGTTCATCGATCTCTCCTCCGGTGGCTCGGTCGACGGTCTTCTGGCCGGCGTGGAGAGCGCCCTCGAAATGTCCGGGGACAAAACCTGGATCATCGGCGGCCACGGGCCGACCGGACACAAGCAGGACCTGGAGAACTACCTGGCGATGATCCGGAGGGTCCGGGACCGGGTGGCGGCCTTGAAGAAAGATGGGAAAAGCCTGGAGGAAGCGGTGGCCGCCAAGCCGACCGCCGACCTGGACGAGACATGGGGCGGAGGCTGGATCAAAGCCGATGACTTCGTGAGGTTCGTCTACAAGTCTCTTTCGGACTGATCTTTCCAAAACGTCGCCGTTCCCGCCAGGAACGCCGGTCGCTTTCCCAGGCGGCCGGCTATTCCTGGAGCGAGGGAAGATACCCTTCCGGCGGTTCGAATCCGAGCAGTTCCAGGACGGTGGAGGCCACGTTTCCCAGGCCGGCTTCCGCCAGGTCCTCCCGCAGTCTCATCTTCGGTCCTCCCGGCCGGTAGACGATGAACGGCACCGGGTTGAGGGTGTGGCTGGTCTTCCGCTTCACCGCCCCGTTCTCGTCCCGTTTCGGCCGTCCCGACTTGTCCCGCTCGACCATGTCGTCGGCGTTCCCGTGGTCGGCGAGAATCACCAGGGCTCCGTCCGCCGCCTGCACCGCCGGCGCCAGCCGGGCCAGGGAGAGATCCACCGCCTGTACCGCGGCCACCGCCGCCTCCATCTCGCCGGTGTGGCCGACCATATCCCCGTTGGCGTAGTTGATCCGTAAAAACCGGTGCTTCCCGCTTTTCAGCGCTTCCAGCGTCCGGTCTGTGATCTCCGCCGCCTTCATCCAGGGCCGCTGTTCGAACGGCACCCGGTCCGAGGCGATCTCCACGTAGGTCTCCAGCGCCGGATCGAACATGCCGCCTCGATTGCCGTTCCAGAAATAGGTGACGTGCCCGTATTTCTGGGTCTCGGACAGGGCGAACTGGCTCGCGCCGGACCCGGCCAGGTATTCGCCCATGGTCCGGTCGATGGCCGGGGGCGCCACCAGGTACGTTTTCGGGATCTGTTCGTCTCCGTCGTAGAGGGTCATCCCGGCATACAGAACCTCCGGCTTCCTCCCTCGGTCGAACTTGTGGAAGTCGTCTCCTTCCTCGAACGCCCGGCTGATCTCCATCGCCCGGTCGCCTCGAAAATTGAAAAACACCACGGCGTCGCCGTCCAGGATCGGTCCCACCGGCTTCCCTTCGAGCTCGATGACGAAAGGCGGCAGGAACTGGTCGATGGCGCCGGGATCTTCCTTCCGAAAGGTTTCCACCGCCTCCCGGGCCGAGCCGAACATCCTGCCTTCGCCGTGGACATGAGCGTTCCAGCCCCGCTCCACGATCGACCAGTCGGCCTCGTACCGGTCCATGGTGGTGACCATACGCCCTCCGCCGGAAGCGATCCGGTAGGACCGGCCTCCTTCGGCGTTCAGCCGGGCCAGCCATTCTTCCAGGCGGTCCAGGTAGAGAAGGGCGCTGGTTTCCGACACGTCCCGGCCGTCCAGGAGAGCATGGACGAACAGCCGGGGGAAACCTTCACGCGCCGCTTCTTCGATCATGGCATGGAGATGATCCTGGTGGCTGTGAACGTTCCCGTCGGAGAGAAGGCCGATCAGGTGGAGCGCGCCCTGGCCGGCAACGCACCGTTCCCGGATCCGCTTCCAGGTGTCTCCCTTGTAGATGCTACCGTCCCGGATCGCCCGGTTCACCAGTTTGGCGCCCTGGTCGAAGATCCGACCGGCGCCCAGGGCGTTGTGGCCGACCTCCGAGTTCCCCATGTCGGCGTCGGACGGCAGGCCGACAGCGGTTCCGTGGGCTTTCAGTCTCCTGTAGGCCCCCTCCCGGGACAGCCGGTCCAGGGTCGGTGTGCGGGCCTGGAACACGGCGTCGTACCGGTCTTCCGGTCCGACGCCGACCCCGTCCATCACGACCAGCAGCACAGGCCCCCGGGCGGCCGGTATTCGATCGGATCGGTCCAGGATCAGGCTCACGGCGGTTCTCCCGTTCCGGCAGGGCCGGTGGTTCCGGTGTCCCGCTAGGATAGCATCGCAACGCCGTTTCCCTCCGCCGCAACTTTTCGTCCCCTGATCCGTTGTAAGGAGAGAACCCGGGAGGATCTCATGAGAATGTCCGTAATGGCCGCATCCTCGGTGCTGCTTTTGGCCGGGAGCCTGGCCGGCTGCGTGCTGCGGGGGCCGTCCGGCCTGAAGAACCAGGTCGCCGAAGCCAACGGCCGGACCTACAAGCGAGAATTCGGCTTCACACTCGGTCGGACCAGCATGGCCCTGGCCCGGTGGGGCGTCGGCATGAGCGGAGAGCAGGAAACCCGCCGGATGCTCCAGGGGATCCACAAGGTGCAGGTCGGCGTTTACGAGGTCGTCGAAGCGGGGGACGGAAGCCGGGGCCCCCTGGCCTCCGATTTCCACGACTGGGATCCGCTGGTCCGAATGCGCGAAGACGATGAATCCGTCCTGGTCCTGGCCCGGGGGGAAGCGGACCGCTTCCACCGCCTCCTGATGGTGGTGGATTCGGAGGATGAACTGGTGCTGGTCCGGCTGCGAGGAGACCTGAACGACATCCTGGAAGAAGCGATCCGGATGAGCCTGGAGGAGATCGACCGGGAAGACCTGGAGGAACCGGTCCTGGAGGAATACCGGAAAGAGAAGGAGGCGGCCCCGGGGGAATCTTCGTAGCCTCCGGCCCGCAGGGCGGGGGAAAGGCGACGCCACAATCCGGCCGGGTTCAGGGAGAAGACCTCCTCCGTCGTCCCGCGTACCATGTTCCAGCCTCCCCTGCGAAGCTCGCCCTCCAACTGCCCCGGCGCCCACCCGGCGTATCCCGAGTAGACCCGGAAGTCATTTTTATATTTCTTTTTCCGGAGGAGTTTTTTCAGCGTCTCCCGGTCCCCTCCGATCCAGAGGTCCCGGCCGATCCGCGCCATGCCCTTCGGCCCCTGTTCCGCCTGGAGCAGGAGGAACATCTCTCCCGGCTCCACCGGTCCTCCCTGCCAGACCGGCCGGTCCTGGTCCGGCGTCAGCTTCAGATCCGGGATCAGCCGGCTCAGGGGAAGGCCGGTGGGGCGATTGAGGATCAGGCCGAACGCGCCGTCCTTGTCTCGCCGGAGCAGGAGGACGACTGTTTGGGCGAAGTTGCCGCCGGTCATCTTTTCCGAAGCCAGTAGAAACACCAGGTCGGGGCCGGAACCGGAACCGGGCCGGGATTGGGCCGGGAAGAGGAGCAGGAGCGGAAGAAGGAGCCGGGCGAGAAACATCAGGATCCGCTCTTCACGCAGTCGCCGGAAGAAGGAGTCCTCTCCCCTCCCCCGCTGCCGGCGCCGTAGGAACCGGGCCCGTCCAGCAGGCCGCGGCTTCCCCGGACAAGGAAGAACAGCGCCTGGCCGGGTGCCGGCTGGAGCGGATCGCCGTGATCAACGGTGTCGGCGTCCGGGGAATCGTCCTCCACGCAGACCACCGGCCCCAGGGAGACTTCGCCGCCGACCCCGGTGGAAAGGAGGGACAGATCCCCCCGGATCACGTCGTACCGGAGCGGCCCGGATTCAGGATCCCAGGAGAGGACGGTCGGGTTCCCTTTCCGTACCTCCAGGACCGACCGGCCGGCGCCGTCGATCGCCCAGATTTCCGGCAGGGCGTCCAGGTTTCCGCCGGTGAAGTTCCCGGCCCCTGAGAATCCGACCCGGTTCCCGCTTCCGTCCGGCGAGGCCGTAAACCCGCCGCCGGCACGAAGCGCCGAGATCCGTTCCACCGGTCCGCCTGCCGCCTGCACCCTGTACAGATCCTGGGGCCGGTCCGGATCCTCCTCGGCGATCGGCGCGTCGCTGACGAAAATCACCCACCCGCCGTCCCGGGAAAAACGGGGAGCAGTGGAATCTCCTTCCGCGAACGCCGTCAGTTGAGTCCGGGACCCGGTGGCCGGCTCGTACAGGAAGATCTCCCGGTTCCCCTCGCCGTTGGTCCCCAGCGGATCGGCGGCGGAATCGTAGACGACCCGGTCCCCCGCCCCGGAAATGTCCGGGCGGCGGGCGTCCAGGAGAGGATCGGCGGTCACCGCTTCCGGAGCCGTGGAGCCGTCTGCCCGGACCCGGAAGATCTCGTAGCTTCCGTCCAGGTTGGACCCGTCCAGGTCGGCGTTGGATTCGAACACCGCCCAGGTTCCCGAATCGTCCACCTGGGCGTTCCGGCTTTCCGCCGGGGCGATCCCTTCGGTCAATTGGAACAGACCCCCGCCGCCAGGCAACATTCGGAAGACCTCCCGGGAGCCGTCGGTGTTTCGTCCTTCCGGGTCGATATCCGAATCGAACAGGACCACAGAGCCGCCGTCGGCGATCACCGGCCGGAGGGAGCCGGTGCCGAGAGGGCCGGAGGTCAACTGCACCAGGCCGGTACCGTCGGCCTGCACGCGGAAAATCTCCCCGGAGCCGTCCAGGTTGTTGCCGGTCGGATTCCCGTCGGCAGAGAAGAGGATCGTCGTGTTGTCGGAAGCGATGGAAGGGTGGGACGGAGAGCCCGAATTCATCTGGGTGACCTGCGCGGGAGCCCCCTCCACGGCGGGCCCCCGCCAGATCTCCCCGCCGCCGAACAGCCGATCGGACCGGGTGTAAACGATCCGGCTCCCATCGGGGCTGGTGTCGGCGTCTTCCAGGAGCACCGGTTGAAACACCAGGAGATCCACGGCGGCCCCACCGTTCCCGTCCATGGCCCGGAGGGTAACCTGGGAATCCACACCGAAGTACGCCACCCTGTTCCCCGAACCGGATACGGCCGGCAAAAGACTCCCCGCCTCGAAGGCGGTGGATGTCAACATGGTCCGGCCGGTTCCGTCGGAACCGATCCGGAAGATTTCGAAGTTGCCGTCCAGGTTCACGGTCGGGAAGAGAGTGCTGAAGTTGGAATGGTAGAAGACCAGGGAACCGTCATCGGTGATCGACGGCGCCTGGGAGGCCGGATCGCCGGTCACCCCCAGGACCAGGCGGGTGCTCGTCAACTGGAGAAGCCCGGCCCCGTCCCAGTTCACCACGAAGATTTCATCCTGGTGGTTGGGATTGGTCCCCAGGGGATCTCCGTTGGACTGGAACGCCACCTTGGAACCGTCTCCTGCAAGAGAAGGCGCGGACGACTGGAAGCCGGTGGAGGTGGAGGTCAACTGCCGGAGCCCGCTCCCGTCGGAGAGGACGGCGTACAGTTCGGTCCCCAGGTCCGGATTGCCCCCGGCCGGGTCCCCGTCATTGGTGAAGACCATCCGGGAGCCGTCGTCGCTGATCGAAACCGCGCCGGCGTTCCCGGCGCCGGTCTGTGTGAGTTGCACCAACCCTGTGCCGTCCTGGTCGATGACGAACAGTTCGGTGTTCCGGTCCAGGTTCGTTCCCAGCGGATCGGTGTTGGCGGTGAACGCGACGCGAGAACCGTCCCCGGAGATCATCACCGCGGCAACACTGCCGCCGTTGGGAGCGGGATCGTCGGTCAACTGGATCAACCCGGAGCCGTCCTGCCCCATGAGAAACAGCTCGATCCCCTCGTCGTGGTTGCCGCCGGTCAGGTCCGATGGAGAGGCGAAGGCGAGCCGATCCCCCTGATCGCTCACGGAGACCAGGAGGGTGGCTCCTTTCCGAAAAGCGGTCACCGGCGATGCGGCGCCGGTCACCGGGTCGAACCGGATGACCTGGTAAGCATGCTCCGGGTTCTCCCCCGCCAGGTCGGCGGAAGCTCCGGTAAAAACCACGGTGCCCGCATCGTCCAGCGCGCCCGGCCCGGCCGCGGTGGTTTTTTCATCGGTCCGCTGCCGAACGATCCCTGCATGGGAGACCGGCATCCATGCGGACCCGAGCCCGGAGAGGACGATGAGGAGAAGTCCGTCGAGAACCGGTTTCAAGGTTGTTGTGCGCATCCGGATCTCCTGGTTGATGAACGGGATGGTATCCATTTACACCGTACATGAACGCCATGCAACCTTTGAAAATGCCCTACAATGGATCGGAGAAAAGGAGTGACCATGCGGATCAAGGGCATCGACCACCTGAACCTCTCGGTTCGCGACTTCGACGAAACAGTCCGCTGGTACGGCCGGATCTTCGGCTTCACGAAAGTGGAGGAATCGGTGCAGGACGGCGTGCGCTGGGGAATCCTCCGCGCCGGGAACGCCATGCTCTGTATCTACGAGCATCCGGACTACGAGTTCCTGGACCGGTTCGCCCTGGCCGAAAGGAAACTGTTCGGCCTGTGCCACTTCTCCCTGCGGATCGACGATCCGGAATCCTGGCTGGCGCTGGCCGGGCGAGAAAAGCTGGAGTTCCTCTATGACGGCGAGATCACCTGGCCTCACTCCAGGGCCTGGTACAT
>CAZZIV010000177.1:0-6879 GCA_964654385.1 uncultured Acidobacteriota bacterium
CGGTCCGGTCGCGGCCGCGGCAGCGGGCCGGGCAGTGCTCGCCGCGGCCAGGGACCTCAGGAAACGGGGGTATGCCGTCCGGTTGTACGATGCCGGCAAGGCGCCCGGCGGCCTGCTTCGTACGGGAATACCGCCGTTCCGGCTTCCGAGGAAGGCGCTGGAGCGGGATGTGAACCGGATCCTGGGCCTGGGGGTCGAATTCACAGGCGATACCGTGTTGGGAAAGGATGTCCAGGTCGGCGAACTGCTGGAAACGCATGACGCCCTGCTGCTGGCTCTCGGCGCCACCCGGGCGGTGAAACTCGGGCTGGATCCGGAGGCCGGCTCCCTCCGGGTCACCGACGCCCTGTCCTACCTGGCCGGCGCGGTCGAGCCGAACGGGGATGTCGCCACCGGCAGGCAGGTGGTGGTGGTCGGCGGCGGCAATGCCGCCATCGACGCCGCCCGAACCGCCCTGCGGAAAGGCGCCCGGGAAGTGACCGTGGTCTACCGCCGGCGCCGGGAGGAGATGCCGGCGCTTCATCATGAAATCGAAGAGGCGGAACAGGAAGGGGTACGCCTGATCTTGCAGGCGGCGCCGCTCCGCCTGGAAGCGAACGGCCTGGTCTGCGCGCGCACCGAACCGGGGCCGGCCGACGAGTCCGGACGATGCCGGCCTGTGGAAGTGGAAGGGAGCGACTTCTCCATCCAGGCCGACCAGGTCATCGCCGCCATCGGCCAGAAGCCCGCCTCCGACTGGCTGGGCGATGGAACGGCCGGGCTGGTGGAGATCCGCGGGGACGGCTGCGTCGTGGTCGACCGGGAGACCGGCTCCACCTCCCATCCGAAACTGTTCGCCGCCGGCGACCTGGTTCCCGGCGAACGGACCGTGACCGGCGCCATCGCCGCCGGCCAGCGGGCGGCGTGGGGCATCGACCTCGCCCTGCGGGGCCGGGAAGCGGCCGACCGGCTGGCGCCGCCTCCTCTGCCGGAAACCTGGAACGAGCCGTACGATGGAGAAGACGCCCCCCGGTTCTTCCGGGAAGAGAGGCAGGAGCGGCAGGCTCCCTACTCGTTGCCGATGGAGGCGCGCGTCTCCCTCCTGGTGGAAAACAACGGCCCGTTGACCGAGGGTCAGGCCCGGATCGAAGCGAACCGCTGCACCGTCTGCGGACAGTGCGGAGATTGCCGGATCTGCCTGGACCTGTTCGGCTGCCCGGCCTTTTATTTGAAGGACGGCGGGATCCACATCGAAGCGGGGCTCTGTACCGGGTGCGGCGTATGTGCCGAGTTCTGCCCTGCCGGGGCGATCACCCCGGTGCCGAGGCCGCCGTCATGAGCGGCAACCGGTTCAAGATCCTGGTCACGGGAGTCGGAGGCCAGGGGGTCCTGACCGCCGCCCGGCTCCTGGGCGAGGGGGCGATCCGTTCCGGCGCCCGGGTGGTCCTGGGACAGTTGCACGGCATGTCCCAGCGGGGCGGCAGCGTAGAGTCCAGCGTTCTGATCGGCCCGGGCGAAGGTTCCTTCATCGAGGACGGCGGCGCCGACGCGGTCCTGGGCCTCGAACCTCTGGAAGGGCTGCGAGCGCTGCCGAAGATGTCCGACCACACCTGCGTCGTGCTTTCCACCGGCGCCATTCCGCCGTACACCCTGGCCCAGAGCAACCGACCCTATCCTGAAATGGAACAGGTGCTTGATCCGATCCGGACCGCGGCGAAGGAACTGATCCTGGTGGACGGACCGGGAGTCATCCAGAGGGCGGAAGCCCCCCGGTCCCTGAACGTGGCGATGGTCGGAGCGCTGGCCGGAACCGGCGCGCTTCCGTTCGAGGATCGGTTTCTGCTGGATGTGATCGGGGACTTCGGTCCTGCCGCTTACCGGGATTCCAACCGCAAGGCTTTCGAGTACGGAAAGGAGGCGGTGGCGAGGTGAGCTACAGGATCGGGATCGATGTGGGAGGGACGTTCACCGACCTGTTTCTCTGGGCGGCGGACGGAAGGGTGGAGACCTTCAAGGTGCCGTCCACGCCGGAGGACCCTTCCGTCGGCGTTCTTGCCGGCATGGCGCGGATGGCCGAGGCCGAACGGCTGGATCCGGCCGAGTTCACGCGGCGGACCTCCCTGATCGTGCACGGCACCACGGTGACCACCAACGCGGTCTTGACACGCAAAGGGGCGATGACCGGGCTGATCACCACCGAGGGGGTGCGGGACGCCCTTGAAATGCGCCGGGGCGTCCGGGAGGAACAGTACGACAACCGGTACCTGAACGTGGTTCCCCTGGTGCCTCGAAGACTCCGTCTCCCGGTGGGCGGACGCCTCGATTATCGAGGCGACGAAATCGCGCCGCTGGACCTGGACGGCGTCCGCGCCGCCGCCGGCCTGCTCAAGGAAGAGGGAGTCGCCGCGGTGGCGGTCTGCTTCATGCATTCCTACGCCAACCCGGCCCACGAACAGGCGGCGGCGGCGGTTCTCCGGGAGATCCTTCCCGAGGCGTACCTGTCGGTCTCTTCCAGGCTGCTGCCGACGATCCGGTTTTACGACCGGGTGTCCAGCACGGTCCTGAACGGGTTTGTCGGACCGATCCTCAACGATTACATCGGGAGCTTGACCACCCGCCTTTCGGAGAGCGGCTTCGAAGGGGTGTTGTTGATCATGCAATCCAACGGAGGCGTCGCTCTTCCGTCGGTGGTCCGGGAACGGCCGGCCACCACACTGCTTTCCGGCCCGGCGGGCGGCCCGATCGCCGCCGTTCGGTACGTCGCCCCTTTCGGCGCCGACGACTGCATCCTGGTCGACATGGGCGGCACCAGTTTCGACGCCTGCCTGGTGCGAGACGGCGCCCCGGAGATGAATCACGAAGGGGAAATCGACCGGCTCCGGATCGCCCTGCCGATGCTGGCGATCACCACCATCGGCGCGGGAGGAGGCAGCCTCGGGCGGATCGACAAAGGCGGCCTGTTGCGGATGGGTCCCGAATCGGCCGGCGCCGTTCCGGGACCGGCCTGCTACGGCCGGGGAGGCAGCCGGCCGGCCTGCACCGACGCCGACCTGATCCTCGGCTACCTCTCCCCCGGCTATTTCGCCGGAGGCGCCATGCGGCTGGACGTCGCCAAGGCGGAAGAGGCGATTCGTGAACACGTGGCCGAACCTCTCGGCCTGTCGCCGGAAGAGGCGGCGGCCGGCATGTACCGTGTGATCAACACCAACATGGCCCACGGCGTGCGGGAGATCACCGTCAAGAAGGGGGTCGATCCCCGGGAATTCCCCATGGTGGTGGCCGGGGGCGCCGGCGCGGTCCACGCGTGCGAAATCGCCCGGGAGCTGGACATCGACACCCTGGTCGTTCCTTCCGTCGCCTCCACCCTGTGCGCCGCCGGGATGCTCTCCTCCGACCTGCGGCACGATTTCGTCCGGTCCTGCGTCGGGCCGCTTCACCGGCAGGACCCGGCGGTCCTGAGCCGGCTGGTCGACGCGATGGCCGCCGAGGGCGAGGCCCAGCTGCGGGCCGAAGGGATGTCCGACGCCGAACACAGGATCTTCCTCGATCTGCGTTACCTGAAACAGTTCCATGAAGTCACCGTTCCGGTGGAGCGGAACGACCTGGCGGAAGGCAACTTCGAGGCGATGGCCGGCCGGTTCCACCGGGCTCACGACACCTTGTACGGGTATCACCTGGAAGAGGAAGGAACCGGCCTGGAACTGATCAACCTCCGGGTCCGCTCCATCGGTCGAACCGCCGAGCCCCCGATGCCGGAGGTGGAGCCGGGAGGGACCGATCCCGCGCCGGCGCTGAAGGGCGTTCGCAGGGCGTATATCCCCGAAATCGAATCGTTCCAGGAGATTCCGGTGTACGACGGGGCCCGCCTCGCCGCCGGGAACCGGATCCCCGGGCCGGCCTTGGTGGAGAGGACCGATACGACCCTTTTCATCGGCGCCTCGTTCAACGCCGAGGTGGACCGCCACGGAAGCCTGGTGCTCCGTCGAACCGGGAGGGAGGAAGGATCATGAGCGGCCCGGTCATCGACAAGGTTCTGACCGCCATTATCGGGCGGGCGCTCAAGGCGATCTCCGACGAGATGAGCGACACCATGGGGAAAACAACCCGCTCTCCGATCCTGTGCGAAGCGAAGGATTTCGTCACCGGCGTGTACGACGCCGAGGGGCGGATGCTGGAGCAGACCGAGAACCTGCCGATCCTGAGCTTCTCCCTCAGCCCGGTCTGCATGCATATCGCGGAGAAATTCAGAGGGAACGTTTTCCCCGGCGACGTCTTCTTCCACAATGACGTTTTCACCCTGGGGAACCAGAACAACGACGTGGCGGTATTCAAGCCGATCTTCCATGAAGACACGCTGATCGGATGGTCGGCGGCCAAAGGGCACCAGGCCGATATCGGCGGCGCCGTGAGGGGAGGGTACAACCCGAACGCCACCGAGGTCTGGCAGGAGGCGTTGCGGATACCTGCGGTGAAAGTCTATGAGCGGGGCGAAATGCGCCGGGACGTATGGGACCTGATCTTCGCCAACATCCGCCTCCCGATCGTCCAGGAGGATATGCGCGCCCAGATCGGGGCCTGCACCGTGGGCGAGCGCAGGCTCCAGGCGCTGGCGGCCAAGTACGGCCTGGAGCGTTTCCAGGCACACAAGGAGGCACTGTTCGAAGCTTCGCGCAAAATGATGGCGGCCGAGATCGCCGCCATTCCCGACGGGGAGTACAAAGGGGAAGCGACCGTGTACTTCGACGGCAAGACCCCCGGGTCGACCTATCGAATACGGGTCACCGTCCGGGTCGACGGAGAGAAGATCGTTTTCGACTATTCGGAAACCGACCCCCAGACCGACGGGTTCGTCAACGGGACGTACACCTCCAGCGCCTCCGCCACCATGCTCACCTTCCTGCAGATGGTCAACCCGGACATCCCCCACAACCACGGGATGGTTCAGCCTCTCGACATCATCATTCCGGAAGGGACGATCCTGAACGCCTCCTACCCCGCCGCCACCACGTTCGGCAACCACCTCTGCCCGCCCAACGCCGACGCGATCATCCGGGCGTTGGCACCGGTGATTCCCGACCGGGTCACCGCCGGCTGGAACCAGCTGCTCTGCTCCCTCTCCACCGGGCACAACCCGAACCGGGACGACACCTATGTGGACATCCTGTTTTTCGGCCTGAAGGGCGGCTCCGGCGCCATGAGCCGCTGCGACGGTTACGATCATATCGGCATGATCGACGCTTCCGGCGGCCTGCTGGACCAGGACTACGAGATGTTCGAGCAGGTGACCCCCCACCGGCTGATCCGGAACGAGTACCTCACCGATTCGGCCGGAGCCGGCCGGCAACGGGGCGGTCTGGGCGTGGAAACGATCTACCAGGTCGGAAGCGACGACACCCAGATCGTGACCTTCGGCGACGGCGACGTGGAACCGGCTTTCGGCCTGAACGGCGGGAAAGACGGCACGCTGAACAAGATCGAACTGCGCTATCCGGACGGGCGCGTCTACACGGCCACCAGCAAGGACATGGTGACCGGGGTCCCGGCCGGAACGATCTACACCCAGGAAGCGGGCGGAGGCGGAGGGTACGGTTCTCCCCTGGAACGGCCGGCGGAGAAGGTACGGGAAGAGGTGCGCAACGGTATCATCTCTCTTGAGGCGGCCCGGGATCTGTACGGCGTCGCCCTGGACCCGGATTCCTTCGACCTCCTGGAAGAGGAAACCGGGCGATTACGCGAAGAGAAGAGGCGGTCAACATGAACTTCGCACTGGACGACGAGCAAAAGGCGGTCCGGGAGACCTTCCGGGCGTTCGCGGAAAAGGAGATCCGGCCGATCGCCGCCGCGCTGGACGCCGATCCGCGCTTTCCACGAGAGCTGTTCCTGAAGGCCGGTGAGCTGGGTTTTTTCGGGATGCGATACCCGGAACCGCTGGGAAGCGGGATGGACACGCTGACCTACACCCTGGCGGTGGAGGAGCTGGCCCGGGGATCCCTCGCGGTGGCCGCGGCGCTCTGCATGCAGTCGTTGATGGGCACATGGTTCGTTCATGCCCACGGGAAAGGGGAAGTCCGGGAACGGCTCCTGGCGCCGGCGCTTCGGGGCGAAAAAGTCGGCACCATCTGCATGACCGAACCGGACGCCGGCAGCGACCTGGGCGCGATCGCCACACGGGCGGAGAAGGAAGGAGACACCTGGCGGATCACCGGCCGGAAAACCTGGATCACCTCGGCGCCGGCGGCGGACATGTTCACCGTGTTCGCCCGGACCGGCGAAAAAGCGCTGTCGGTCTTCCTGGTGGAAAAAGGGGCCGAAGGGCTCTCCGTCGGCAGGAACATCGGCAAAATGGGAGTGCGGGCCTCGGTGACCTCCGAGGTCGCCTTCGACCGGACGCCGGCGACCTGCCTCCTGGGAGAGCGGGACCAGGGAATGACTTCCCTTCGAAAGATCCTGGCGGAGATCCGTGTGATGACGGCGGCCCTGGCGGTCGGCGTCGGCCGGGCCGCCCACGAGGACTCCCTGGCGTATGCCGGGGAACGAAAACAGTTCGGCCGGCCGATCAACCGGTTCCAGATGATCCAGCAACACCTGGCGGACAACGCCGTCGACCTGCAGGCGGCCCGGCGGATGACCCACTGGGGTGCCTGGCGTTCGGACCAGGGGCTGGAGAACGCCGACGAGGCGGCCATGGCGAAACTGTTCGCCTCGGAGGCGGCGGCGCGGATCTGCGACAGGGGCGCCCGGATCATGGCCAGCTACGGGTTTGCCGACGATTACCCGATGGAGCGATACCTTCGGGATGTCCGCTTCACCTTGATCGGCGGCGGAACCTCCGAGATTCTCCGGGTCAACATCGCCCGGGGGCTCTCGTCATGCCCATCCCGGTGCTGCTCGCCAAACCCG
>CAZZIV010000178.1:0-6817 GCA_964654385.1 uncultured Acidobacteriota bacterium
CAACTCGCGCGCCGCACGTGCTTGAGGAGTGGGGGGGCTCCCGGCCACGGGGGGTGGGGTTGGGCCGCCGCCGGCCGGCCCTCGCCCGCCGCTTCCCTGCGAGTCGCCTACACCCATGTGGACGCCCGCTTCACCGACTTCGTGGAGGGCGGCACCGACCATTCGGGCAACCGCATCCCGGGACTCGCTCCGACCCGCATCGACGGCCGACTCGCCCTCCAGCGAGGCAGGGCGTTCCTCATCGTGCGGGGGCTGATCGAGGGCGAGGTACCGGTCGATGACGAGAACTCGGCCGTATCCGAGACGTACGGCCTCGTGGACGCGCGCGCGTGAACGCGGTTCTCCGCACCCGCCGGGCCGCCGCCGGGAGGATCCTGGGCCAGGACCCGGTCGGCGGGGACTTCCGCCGAATGCGCCCGGGCTTCGTCCCCGGGGACGAAACCGTCCCGGCGGAGACGGATTTCCACCGCCCGGGCCGCCTTCCCGATCAGGTCCGGCACCTTCAGCACCTTCCCACCCAGGCTCATCACCAGGTTGACCTTCCGCCCCCGTCGGACGAGAGAACCGGCCGGCGGCTCCTGCTGGAGAATCCTGCCGCTGGCCACCGCGGGATCGTGCCGGTGATCCACCACTTCCAGGCGCAGTTCCACGTCCCCGGCGGCCCTCCTGGCCTCCTCCATGGAGAGGGTCGCCAGGTCCGGCACCACCACCTCGGTGGACCGCATTTCGATTTTCATCGCCATGAAGAAGGAAAAGATGAACGCGAAACCGACCAGGCTCCCGCCGCCGACGATCCAGAGAGCCCCTTTCACCCACTTCCGCAGATGGATTTTCATCCCCGGCTTCATTACGATCCGAATCGCCATAGCGGTACGTTACCGGAGACCGGAGACATCGTCGAGAGGGCCGGACGAGGCCTCGATCGTGGGAGGGTCGGCGCAGGGCCGGTACCGGCCCGATCGGGCGATCCAGGAACCGGGGAGACCGGCCAGGGACCGGTTGAACGCCTTCACCCGTTCCCTGAACCGCTCCTGGTCCCCTTCGATCTCGGATTGAAGACCGGCCAGGAGACGTTTCAACCTTCGAATCTCCGCGCCGTCCCCGGAATCTGACGCCAGCAGCCCCGGCAACCGGGATCGCAAACGGTTCTGCGCGGCCAGGAACCTTTCCATCCTGTCCGCGTCCGAAGGGAGGAAAGGGCCGTCCTCCCGGATCGCGTCCAGGTCGGCCAGAATCCTCTCCACCTCTTTCATCTCGTCCGGGCCGGCCGCATCCCTTCCTTGCTCCAGCAGGACCAGGTCCTCTGCCAGGTTCCGTCGATGGCGGTACGAATACTCCAACCGGTTCCAGGCGCCGTTCATCCGGGTCCGGCAGCGGTGGATCCCGGCCCAGGCGGAGGCGATCCAGCCTCCCAGGGAGAGGGCGGCGATCACCAGGACCAGTCCGGCCAGGCTGAAATGGACTCGTTTCCTCATAAGCTCATCCAGGGGACCATTGTAGAACCTAACCCTGATCGAACAAAAATTCGCGAATGAAAACGTGTCAGAGTGCGCCGGGCCTGGCCGAACACAGCCATCAGCAAGCGCAGCATCCCCGATCGTAGGGGAGCATGGATGACTGTGAGTACGGCCGGGAATGGTGTGCTAGGACACGAGCTTCCACGGTTTTCGCCGTGAATGATTGTTCGATCAGGGTTAACTTCGCCGGACCAGACGGGCGCCGAAAAACCCGTCCACGCCGTCCACCGGAGAGGTCCGAAGACAATCATCGTTTCCGATCCAGCTCCCGCATTTCTCCGGCAGGAACGGCCTCGGATCTTCCGCCTCAAAACCGGCATGTTCCTGGAGGAACCGGTCCACCACCCCTTCCCCCTCTTCCGGCTCGGTGGAACAAACGCCGTAGACCAGGACGCCTCCCGGTTTCAGCAGCGCCGCTGCCGCCGCCAGGATCTTCCCCTGCCGGCCGGCGAGCGCCGGGAGGTCCTCCTCCCTGAGCCGCCACCGGATCTCCGGCCGGCGACGGAGGGTCCCGGTGCCCGAACAAGGCGCGTCCACCAGGACCCGATCGAACATCCCCTCCACCGGAGCCGGCTCTCCTAACATGTCCCCTTCCACGGTCCGGATCCCCTGGAACCCGAGCCGTTCGACGTTCCGCTTCACCTTTTCCAGCCGGGAGCGGTTCCGGTCCACGGCGACGATCTCCGTTCCCTCTTCCGCCGACTCCGCCAGGACCATGGTCTTGCCGCCCGGGGCGGCGCAGGCGTCCAGCACCCGGCCCGACACGGTCTCACCGAAGAGAGCGGGCAACAGCCGTGACGCTTCGTCCTGGATCCAGAACCGCCCTTCCCGGAACGTCTCCGACCCCTGCACCGCTCCCTTCTTCACCACCAGCGCCGACCGGACGTATCGGGCGGGAACCGTCTCGATCCCCTCGGCGGCGAGCCTTCGGGCAAGGTCTTCCAGGTCCCCCTTCCTCCGGTTCGCGTGGACCACCGTCCGGGCGGGGCGGTTGTTCGCCTTCATGCGCTCCACCGCCCGCTCCTCCCCCAGCCTCGCGGCCATCCGGCGGAACATCCAGGCCGGGTGCCCGTGAAACCGGGCCAGGCCGTCCAGGTCGCCGGGCGCAGGTTCAGGAACGGCCCGGCGTTCTTTCTCCCGGTCCAGGCGGCGGAGAACTCCGTTGACGAACCCGGCGGCGCCTCCACCGCCGATCTCCCGGGCGACCCCCGCCAAGACGTCCAGGACGGCGAAAGAAGGGACCCGGTCCATGCAGGTCAGCAGGAACGCTCCGACCCGGAGCGCCTCCAGGATCCCCGGGGTCAGCCGGTCCAGCGGCCGGGAGGAGATCCCCTGCAACACATGGTCCAGGGCGGAACGGCGCCGGAGCACGCCCAGGACCATCGCGTGAAGGAGAGCCCGGTCCCTCCGGTCTCGAAACCGGGGCTCCGCGTTCGCCAGGAGCACCGAAGCGTAGGCGCCGGACCGGTTCACCCGATCGAGAATCCGAACCGCCTCCCGGCGCGGATCCGGCCGGTCACCCATGATCGGGGACCGGGTCGAGCCGGTCGCCGGGAACCAGTTGCCGCCCGTTCACCGCGTCCGCCGCGGAGATCGCCCGCTTCCCTTCCGGCTGGACGGTTTCGATCGACAGGACCGACCGGTCTCCGCAGGCCATCTGAAGTCGGGCGCCGCGCAGTTCCAGGATCGTTCCCGGGGTTTCGTCGTGGGAGGCGGCCGGATCCGCCTTCGCCTCCCGTACACGGATCCGGCGACCTTCCTTCCGGAACCAGACCCCCGGCCAGGGATCGAATCCCCGCACCCGGCCCTCGATCTCCGTCGCCGTCCTCCCGGGGGAGGGCTCGCCGTCTTCTTTCGAAATCATCGGCGCGTAGGTCGCCTGGGACGGGTCCTGGGGCGTCGGCGCGAGGCTTCCGCTCTCCAGCCGTTCCAGGGTTTCCAGCAGCAGCGGAACCCCTGCCTGCACCAGCCGCTCCTGCAGAGCGGGCGCGTGTTCTCCAGGAAGGATTTCCACCTCCCGGCGGAGCAGGAGATCTCCTTCGTCCATCCCCTCGTTCAACAGCATGGTGGTGACACCGGTGACCCGTTCGCCTCGGACCAGGCTCCACTGGACCGGCGCCGCCCCCCGGTACTTGGGGAGGAGGGAGAAATGAACGTTCACCGCGCCATGGCCGGCGGCGTTCAGGACCGGAAGAGGCAGTATCTTTCCGTAAGCCACCACCACCAGGAGATCCGGCCGAACCGCTTCCAGTTCCCGGCGGATCTTCCCGCCCCGCACCCCCTTCGGCTGCCGGACCGGCAGGCCGAGGCGAAGGGCGGTTTCCTTCACCGGAGGCGGCTGCAACCGGCCCGAGCGGCCGGACGGCCTGTCCCGGTTGCAGACCACCAAGGGAACCTGGTGGCCGGCCTTGTGGAGAGCCTCGAGAAAGGGCGCCGCCATACGGGGCGTTCCCATGAAAACCAGGTTCACGATCCGCCCACGGCCACCCAATCGTCGGTCTGGATCCGTTTTTTGATCTTGCGCTTGAGGATCTGGCGTTTCAGCGAGGAGATATTCCGGAGGAACACCTGGCCGTCCAGGTGTTCGAATTCATGGAGCATCGCGCGCGCCAGAAAGTCCTCCGCCTCGACCACCGTCTCGTTCCCTTCCAGGTCCAGTGTGCGAACCTTCACCGCGTAGGGACGCTCCACCTCGACAGTGATGTCCGGGAAAGAAAGGCACCCTTCCTCTCCAACCTGGCTTCCGGACGCCTCGATCACTTCCGGGTTGATGAACACCCTCAGCCGGCCCTGCTCTTCCCCGGCGGTGATATCGACCACACAGACCCGCAGGGAGACCCCGACCTGGTTCGCCGCCAGGCCGACGCCCGGGGCGGCGTACATGGTTTCGGTCATGTCCTGGACCAGTTCCCGGATCGAATCGTCCACCGCTTCGACCTTCCGGGTCGGGCGGAGTAAGACCGGGTCCGGGTACAAGACCAGCGGTAGAATCGCCATGATGATCGCTCCTCTCTTCCCCAGGAAAAATATCATAGACCCGATCGGCCCCGCCGGATATCCCTGGAAGCGCCTGTCCTCTCCAGGGGACAGACCCGTCGTCCGGAGGACAGGGCCCGGCCCCGAGCCGGCTCCGATTTCCCCGTGAATACGGGCCTTTTTCTCTCGCCGGACATGGCACGGCTCCTGCATTTCCCCAGGGTGAGCGATCCAACGCTCGAGTCTGGAGGCTGCCATGAAACGGAAATCGATTCAACTTTCGCTCTCTCGCGCCGTCCTGGCCGGAACCCTCGGCATGATCCTGGGCTTCGCCCCGGTCGCCCTGGCGAGCCGGGACCGGGACGCCGTGTCCGACGACGGCTGGGATTCGGAAGAGAACTTCACCAATGAGTACCAGTCCGGAAACTACGGCCGGGTCCTCGAAGCCCGTTCCGGAGCCAGGGTGTCCCACGAGAACCCGGACCCGACCATGCCCGCGGAAGAAGAGCTGGTCCGGAATATGCCGGTTTTCCCTGAAGACCGGATCTCCACCCTGGCCTCCCAGCGGGTGGAAGTGGAACTGGCCGACGGCAGTCTCGTCCGGTTGGATGACGGATCGGAGCTTTTCTTCCAGGCGCTTCCCGACCCTTACGCCGACTACCAGGACAACACGATCCTGAACCTGGATTCCGGCGCCGTGCAGATCCGGGTTCGGGACCTGGGCGACAGCAACTTCCGCGTCGATACCCCCTCCGCCTCGGTCTATCTTCTCGGCGACGGCGAGTTCCGGATCGATCTTTTCCCGAACGGGGAAACCCGGGTCCGCACCCGGCGTGGCGTGGCGGAACTGTCCGGTGACGGCGGTTCAGTGTTGGTCCGCAGCGGGATGTCCGCGGTCGCCTATGTTGGGACCTTCCCGTCCGATCCGGAACCGTTCAGCACGGTCCAGGCGGACCGTTTCGACCGGTGGGTCCGGGACAGGGATGAAGCGCTCCGCGCCAGGGCGACCGGCAACCGGAACCAAAGGTACGATAACGATTACGACGACGAAGCGGTCTACGATGCCCTCCCCTCGGAGGTTCGGCCCTACTACGGCGAACTGTCCTCCAGCGGCCGCTGGGTGTACGTCACGGAATACGGTTGGGTCTGGTCGCCCTCCGGCCTGGAAACCGGATGGCGTCCGTACAACGACGGCTACTGGTCCTACGGGCCGGGCGGGTACTTCTGGGTCGGCGCCGAGCCGTGGGGCTGGGCTCCCTACCACTACGGAAGATGGGACTACGTATCCGATTTCGGCTGGTGCTGGCTTCCTGGAAGAGTGTTCGGAGGCGCCTGGGTTTCCTGGTCCTGGGGATCGGCCTACGTGGGCTGGGCTCCGTTGAATTACTGGAACCGGCCGGTGTACTACGGCCCCAGCTACGGCATCTACGCCGGCTTTTCCTGGAATTTCATCACGTACAATCACTTTTACGGCCACGGCTACTATCACGACTACGTGGATGTCTCGTACGTCTATAACCACGGGCACCGGGGCGCCATCGTGACCCGGCCGCCGAGGGTCTCTCCCAGGGTGGTAAGCCGGAACGACGAGACCCGCCGCCAGGTGATCCGGAGAGTCCGGGAACGATCGCTGATCGCCAACGCCGATCTCCCCGCCGACGGGCGGCGATCGGCCCGGAGGGTGGCGGGACGACCTTTCCGGGACCAGGAGCGAACGGTCCTTGCCTCCCCGAAACGGATTTCCACCCGGCGGACGGGCCGTGGAGGCGGCGATACCGTTCAGAAGAACCCGGTCGTCCGAAACCGGCGGCCTTCCGCGGCAGGACGTGGAGAATCCTCCCGGCGGACCGTGGTGCGGGAACGCAGGACCCGGGCCGAGCGTCCGGTGACCGCCCGGCGTCCGTCCACCACCCGGCGGCCGGCGGCCTCCCGGGGCACCGCGCCGAACCGGTCCGGAAGTTCCCGGGCCAGGCGGGATTCGAGCGACGGAGTGCGGGACATGTACAGGGAACTGAGAACTCCCCGGAACGGCGAACGGCGATCGAAAGCCCGTTCGACCGAGCGTTCAAATCGCGGCTCCGGCCAGGGCGGCAGAACGGTCCGGCCGTCCACGCCCTCCCGGCAGGCATCGCCCAGGCGTTCCACCGCTCCCCGCCGGAGCACGGCGCCGCAGCGAACCACCGCGCCCAGGCAGGGACGAAGCTCGTCCCGGCCGAGTGCAGCGCCCAGGCGTTCCACCGCTCCCCGCCGGAGCACGGCGCCGCAGCGGACCACCGCGCCCAGGCAGGGACGAAGCTCGTCCCGGCCGAGTGCAGCGCCCAGGC
>CAZZIV010000179.1:0-6784 GCA_964654385.1 uncultured Acidobacteriota bacterium
ATGACACCCGCTCCAGCGCCGCCTACGGCAGCTGCGTCCTGGGCCGACTCGTCCCCGCCAGGCGGGCTCCCCGGCCAGCCCTATTCGATCCAGGCCGGCGACCTGTCGGCCCTTCTCAGCACCGGCCAGTACAACCACGCGCCGGTACAGGGCGATTGTCTCCGCCAGTCTCCCGCGGTCTTCACCCCTGGTCCGGGGAGCGAGTATTACCTGGTGGTGCCTGCGTACGGCGGGCGGGAAGGCGGCGCCGGAGTCGACTCCGCCGGCGTTGACCGCCCCCAGGGAAGCCAGGTGTGCGGGTTGCGCCGGGCGGAATCCTGCCCGTAACGAAGACGGCTACAGGCGTAGATCGGCCGGCGGCCGGCAGTCCAATCGGATCGGATGTCCGGTCTCAGGGTGCGGGAACTCCAATTGCATGGCGTGGAGCCGGTACCCTGGATCGCCGGGGAGCGCCGTCGTATCCGGATCCGGAACTCCTCCTGCAGGGTAGAGCGGATCTCCGGCGAGAGGAAATCCCGCCGCCGCCATGTGAATCCGGACCTGGTGGGGGCGCCCGGTCCGGATCGTGACGTCGGCCAGGAATCGGCCTCTCAGCCGTCGAAGGACGCGAACGTCGGAGTGTGCACGGCTTCCGCCGGGACGGGCGCCGTGAACGGTTCCCAGGACCCTGTGCCGTACCGGCCCGATCGCCGTATCGATCGGGAAGGCGTCCGGCCGGGGGTCTCCTTCCGCCAGGGTTCGGTAGACCTTGAGGATCGTTCTGGACCGGAATCCCGCCGAGAGGTTCCGCATCGCTTCCTTCGTCCTTGCGAAGAGGACCAGGCCGGAGGTCCAGCGCCCCAGCCTGTGAGCCGGAGAGGCGTCCGGGTACCGCTCCCGCACAACGCTCAGCAGACTGTTCAGAAGATATCCCGCGCCGGGAAGGGTCGGAAGTCCGGCCGGCTTGGCGACAGCCAGCAGGGAAGCGTCCTCATGCAGAACGGCGAAGCAGCGGGGCGCCTCCGGTTCGATCCAGGGTGGACGATTCCAGAGGACCATCTCCCCGGGCCGGAGTGCCTGGTCCGGCCCGGCCGGCTTTCCGTTCACCTGCACCCGGCCTTGGATGATTCTCCGCACCCATTCTTCCCGGGAACTATGGGGAAATCGCCGGGCCAGGAAATCGGCCAGTCTCTCCCTGTGAGCGTCGTGAGGAACCGTTCCCCGGTAGGTGTAGCCGCAGTTCGAATCGGAAGCGGCCGGTCCGGAGGGCATCAGGAGTATTTCTGGAACAGGCCGCAGTTTTCGCAGAGCTCCTGGTACAGGCGCAGGATGCTGTCGGCGTAACCGCTGCGGATGGCGCCGCCGTTCCGGATCTGGACTCGCAACCGGGAAGGGCCCCGGTTGTAGGCGATCAGGGCGAGCCGCTCGTCGCCCTGGAACCGGTCCACCAGCTCCCGGTAGTAGCGGACTCCCAGGCGGATGTTCAGCTTCGGTTCCCTCAGGGTGTGGGGGCCGGACCAGATCTCGTCGGTGCGGGCCGCCACGTCCTTGGCGACGAACGGTCGAAGTTGCATCAGGCCGACCGCCCCCGCCTGGCTGACCGCCGCTGGGCGGAAGGAACTTTCCCGGGAGATCAACGCGGCCACCAGCAGCGGGTCCACCTGGGCTTCCTGGGATTCCTGGTAGATCGTGTCGGCCAGGGTTTGAAGCTGCTCCGGGTTCAGGGGAGCCCGGTAACGACGGGCCAGGGTGAGGATCGCTTCCCGGATCGCCTGGGCATTTCGGGTCTGGACCCGGCTGGGGGGTGGAGGGGTCCGGCTCTCCTGCGCCGTCGCTTCGAGGGGAGTTCCGGAAGCCGGCCGGTTCCCGGCGGGCCACCAGGATGCTTGCCCGGTCGCCGCCGCCGCGGCGCAGATCGCCAGCGCGACGTACAGAACGATCTGAAATCTCTTCCCGATCATCACGAATCCCTCTCCTTCATCTCGCTGTAGTGTAGAGCAAATCGAGTGCCGCGGCGAGAGTTTCCAGGAGTGCCGTCGGTGCTGTCGTGGTTTTCCGGAAAAATAATTCCAGGCACGGAAACCGGCGAAAAACGGCGACGGTGAGCGGGTCGTAAGACAAAGAAAATAAAGGGGATATTTGAATGATGCGGTTTCCGGTTTGTCCGGTGAGAAACCGGGGAGAGCACGATCCCGTACCCGGGTGCCGTGGAACGGCGCCGACAGGAAAGGGGAGTGACGCGGAGGAGCGGCCGCCCTGCGACCCCGGGAGGTTTTCCGGGTATTCCGGCGAACGGCTTCCTTCGAACCGTTCTCCCCCGGGACGGTGGCGGCTCCGGTTCCCGTCGAGGCGCCGGTTGCGCGCGGGAGTGGGATAGGTTCTAGTGCTTCCACCATGGAGGATCGCCGCAACGACCGCCGGGAACGAGCCCGGTTGTACAGCCTGCTCCACACCGGCGTTCCCGGAGACGTGGCGTTCTACCGGGCCCGGTGCGAAGGAGCCTCATCGATCCTTGAACTGGGATGCGGTTCCGGCCGGTTGCTGGGAGAACTGGCGGCGGCCGGACCGTCGGTCCTCGGCCTGGACAACGACCCGGTTATGCTGGAAATGGCGGGCCGCTCTCTCCAGGCCTTTCCGCGGGAGGTTCGCCGGCGGGTGAAACGGATCGAGGGAGATATGCGGACCTTCCGCTTCGGGAGAAAGTTCGACCGGATCCTGATCCCGTTCAACGGCCTCTACTGTCTTCCGGACGATCACGCTGTGCGCGGTTGCTTCCGCTCGATCCGGCTCCACCTGGCGGAGGGCGGCCGCTTCCTCTTCGACGTCTACCAGGTGCATCCCGGGGACGAACCGGACGGGAAGGAGGATTCGGACGGGCGGTTCGAACCGTTGACCCTCCTGGAGGACGGCGCAGAGACGATCGAAGTCCGGGAAAGGGACCGGTGGGATCCTGCCCGGAAAACCATCGAGGCAACCTACCTGTTCACCCGGGTCCGGGGAGGACCGCCGCGGCAGTGGAGGGAGACAATCCGCCACCGGTACCTCGGCCGGGAGGCGCTGCTCGGCCTCCTGGAGGAGTGCGGCCTCCGCCCGGTCGGGGAATACGGCGGTTTCCGGGGGGAACCGGCCGGCCCGGAGAGCGACCGGATGGTGCTGGAGGCGGCGTAATCCGCCCGGCCTCCTCTGGACCGCCTTGGTCCATGATTCAGGATGCGTTTTGAATTCCGATGTTCCATTAATAGTTGGGTCCTATGGGAATGAAAGTGCTGATCGGTCCAGCCCTTCAGCAGGAGGAGTAAGAAAATGGCCCTGAATATTACCGAGGAATGCATCAACTGCGCAGCCTGCGAACCGGAATGCCCTCGCGAAGCGATCACTGCCGGCGACGATCTCTACGTCATCGATCCGGGCAAGTGCACCGAATGCGAGGAAGAAGGCGAAAGCCAGTGCGTCGCCGTCTGTCCCGTCGATTGCATCGTGCCGATGTCCGCCTGAGCGGAACGGTAACGAATCGGGAGAAGAGCCGGGCCGTAGGGTCCGGCTCTTCTTACTATTGAGGGAATTCCGGGAGACGCCTCTTTCCGCCCGGGGGCTCTGTGATACGGTTCCGGTCCCGAGGGTTTTTTTGTGCGACGGTTCTTTCTGGCGGTCATCCTGCTTTCTGCGGCCTGTGACGGAACAGGGAAGAGCCCGGACCTGTCCGGGTCTCCCGGTCCGGAAGACGAAAACTCCTCGATCCGTTTCCTTGAAATCTCCCCTGGGATCGGGTCTCCGGAATCCGACGGCCGGTGGCCCGACGGCACTCACGCCATCATCGAGATCACCGGCACCGGCGTCGGCCTGATCGACGTGGACCAGGACGGCGACCTGGACCTGCTGCACGTTCGCCAGCCCGAACCAGGCCGGCCGGAAGCGCCCGCGCCGAACCGTCTCTACCTGAACGACGGGGAAGGCAGGTTCCACGACGGGACCGGGGGAAGCGGCCTGGGAGATCCCGGGTTCGGGCAGGGAGTGGCCGCCGGCGATCCGAACGGCGACGGCCTGCCCGACCTCTATATCACCAATATCGGGACGGACGCCCTCTACCTGAACCAGGGAGGAGGGCGGTTTGAGCCGGCCGGTCCCCGGTGGGGGATCCGGGGCGATCTCTGGAGCACCGCCGCCGCGTTCTGCGATTACGACGGCGACGGGGACCACGATCTCTTCGTGGTCCATTACGTGGACTACGATCCTTCGGCGGTCTGCCTGGACGAGACCGGCGCCCGGGATTATTGCGGCCCGACTCGTTTTCCCGGCGTGATCGACACCTTGTATCGGAACGACGGCGGACATTTTACCGACGTCACCGCCGCCGCCGGACTGGTCCCGGCCGATGGAGGCGCGGCCGCCAAGGGGCTGGGGGCGCTGTGCGCCGACCTCACCGGCGACGGCGTTCCGGACCTGTACGTCGCCAATGACGGCGAGCCGAACTACCTGTGGGTCGGCAACGGGGATGGGACCTTCGCCGAGGAGGGCATGCTGCGCGCCGTGGCGGTGAACCGATACGGCCGGCCGGAGTCGAGCATGGGGGTTGCCGTCGGCGACATGGACAACGACGGCACCGTCGACCTGTTCATGACCCACCTGGCCGGGCAGAACAACACGCTCTACGCCGGGCGGCAGGGAGACCTGTTCACCGACCGGACCGCCGGAGCGATGCTGGCCGACGAAGATTTCAGCCGCACCGGTTTCGGCTGCGGGTTCGCCGACCTCGACCTCGACGGCGACCTGGACCTGGCGGTGGTCAACGGAAGAGTGTACCGGGGCGCGGATCAGGTTCCGGGCGCGTCCCTGGGCCTGTTCTGGAACGACTACGCCGAGCCGAATTTCCTATTCGAAAACCAGGGGGACGGCCGGTTCAACCGGGTCACCGGGGAAGAGGAGCCGTTCGGGCGGGAGGTGGAAGTCTCCCGGGGGCTGGCGTTCGGCGACCTGGACGGGGACGGTGACCTGGACCTGGTGGTCTCCAACAACGACCTTTCGGTCCGTCTGTTCCGCAACGAGACCCGGACCGCGAATCGCCGGTGGCTGGCGGTGAGGGCGATGAACGGGCCGGTTACGTCCCTGGGAGCCAGGATCGAACTGTCGGGTTCCGGCGTGCGCCGGGTCGGGATGCTCTTGGCCTCCTACGGGTACCTGAGCTGCCACCAGCCCCTGGCTCATTTCGGCCTGGGGGATTGGATCCCCGGTTCGGTCGTAGTCACTTGGATGGACGGATCCCGGGAACGGTTCCCGGTGGAAGGGATGAACCGGATCCTGACGGTGACGAAAGGGGAAGGGGTTCCCCTGTGAGAAGGACGCGCGCCCAGCGGATCGGATCCTTGGCCTTGGCAGCCTGTTGTCTCTTCGGTTGCGGTTCGCCGGCGCCTCCTCCTCCGCCTCCTTCGCTGGAGGAAGCGGAACCGACGGTACAGGACGCGGTCCGGGACGCCTACCGGAAAGCGTCCATCGACAGCGGCTCCTACCGGTGGAGAGAACTGGGCGATCTGTACCGGCTTCTGGGATGGAACCGGGAGGCGGCGGAAGTGTACCGTCTCACCGGCGAGCGGAGGCCCGACGAGTTCATCTGGCCGTATCTCCAGGGCGTCGCCCTGGAAGCGTTCGACCTGGAAGGGGCGGAGAAAGCGTTGACCCGCGCCGTCGGTCTGGACGGCGCCTACGCCCCGGCGCGGCTGCGGCTGGGCAACCTGTACCTGCGACGGGGGAAGACTGCCGAAGCCCACCGGCAATTGGAAAAGGCGGCCGAGCTGGCTCCGGGGGATCCGCATCCCTGGCTCGCCCTGGGCCGGATGCTCATCGCCGAGGGCGAACTGGAAGAGGCCCGGCTCGCCCTGGGCAGGTCCCTGGCGCTGGCTCCGGACCGGGGGGAGGCCCATCGAGCCCTCTCTCAACTTTATCTCGCCGCCGGGGAGACCGAAAAAGCTTCCCGGGAGGATCTCCTGGCGAAGGAACGGAACAGCGGAGAAGACTCGATGAACGATCCTCGGGCCGAGTCGACCGTCGGTCCGGTCGGCGCGGTGGCGAACCTCCGCCGGGGCAGGGTTGCCGCCGCCGAAGGGAACCTGGAAGAGGCGGCGGCGTACTACCGGGCCGCCGAGGAGAGCCGTCCCGACCTGCCGGAGATCCACACCTCCCTGGGCGAGGTCTACGCCCTGATGGATCGGTTGAACGACGCGGAGCGCGAATACCTCGCCGCCCTGGAACGGGCCCCGGCGGGCCGCACGGCGACCTTCCGCCTCGGTCGGGTCTATTTCCGGCAGGGCCGGTTCCAGGAGGCGGCCGCCCAGTTCAAAAGACTGCTGACCCTGGATCCCGGCCACGGCGGCGCGATGATGCACATGGGGATGCTGGCGGCCCGGGACGGCCGGGAGGGCGAGGCCCTCGGCTGGTTCCGCAAGGCGGTCGCCGCCCGACCCGATCACCTGGATACACGTCTCAACTACGCCATCACCCTGGCGAATTTCGGGAGGAACGAAGAAGCGAAGGATCAGTTGAACCGGATCCTTCAGATCGAGCCGGGGCATCAGGAGGCCCGCAGGATGCTTCAGCGACTCGCCGGCGTGGAACCTTGATCGGCGGCGATGCCGGTCCAGGGCGGACGGCCCCTCTCAAACCGGTTCGGGATGGAAGTCGGCGCCCGGCCTCCCCGTTCCGATCGCCCTCTATTCCCGGCCGGCGGATTCGGACCGGTAGCGAAGGCTCAGGCGGACCAGGTCCCGGAGCGTGGCCGGCCCCATCCGCACCGCGGTGGCCGGCGCCGTGGCCA
>CAZZIV010000180.1:0-6762 GCA_964654385.1 uncultured Acidobacteriota bacterium
TACCCGTCTCCCAGGAGGTCTCCAGCGAGGGCGGGGTCGAAGGCCCGGTCCAGGTCCTTCTCCTCCCCCGTGGGAGCGGCCGGTTCCCGGTCGCCCCCGGGAATCCATCGGAACATCGATCGGAAGAACCCGGTTCTTCCGCCGGGTCGTTCTTCCGGCGCCGGGGCGGCTGCACCGGCGACCGGCCCGACCATGTCCTTCACCATTTTGGCGATGGACCGGGCCGCTCTCTTGTAGTCCCGGATTCTCCAGGGCTGCCACCGGGTGCGGGAGATACCGACCGCCCTGCAGCGCATCCGGGCCGCCGCGCCGATCCTGAGGGTGACCACCCCGTTCACCAGCCCTTGCCCCATCGGCCCGAGGAACCGGGCCATCCAGGCACCGCTCATCTCCGAGAGGGCGCCGGTGACATGATCGCTGACCACTTCCAGGGCGCCGGCCATGGCGGCGGTTCCCAGCACGTCCCGCCCGATCCGGAAAGTTCCCAGGAGGCCGGGTCGTCCGTAGTAGAGGTCGGCCAGCCGGGACATCAGGTTCACGTTCCTGCCGAAGGTGATCATGAAATCCATCAGGACGCTGGGAGAGACGGCGGTGGCCACCGCCACCTCGGCCGCGGCGCGCCGGATCAACCGCTTCGCTTCGGCGTCCAGGGGAGCGACGATCCGGTCGATGGCGGCGCCGACCTCTTCGGAAAGCCGCCGGGCGGCGTGAACCGGGTCCGCAGAGTCCTCGAAAGGAGGCCGTTTCCGAAAACGATCCAGCGCCTCGTCCGCCAGGGTCCGGGAGGCTTCGGGCAGCCGGGGGTTGGCCGCCTGTCGTTCCAGGTACCGGACCGCGAACCGACGGAATTTTCGCTGCTGCTTCTCGTTCCAGCCGTCTTCCACCGGCGGAAGGTCGGGGGGCGCCATCACTACCGGATTTTTCATGAATCGGGCCGCCTTGAAGCCGATCCATCCCAGGACCGGAAGAGCGACCAGGAGGGTGGCGGTGAGAGCCACCCATGGATGGATGCCGGCCAGCAGTTCATAAAGATGAACCGCTTCCAGGATCACCATCGAGCAAACCGCCAGGCCGGCGACCCAGAGGATCCGGGTTCCGATTTTCACGGCCCGGTTCCAGACGGTGGGAAAACTGTCGAGAGGCAGGTCGATGGCGGGCATAGGCTCCTCCAGTGTCGGCTTGAATCGGTGCGAGACGCGATCGAGTTTACTCCCTGGGCCTCCGGTTGGAATAGTCGGCGAACCCGGCCGGTTTTCGCTTTCGGCCGGGCCTTCCACGGTTGGAATCGGGATGGTCTCGGGGACGGCCCGATCAGGGTCAACCCCAATGTGACCATCGTTCGCGAGCAAAAACGCATCAGAGTGCGCCAGGCCTGGTCGCACGTAGCCTTCAACGAACGCAGCATACCTGATCGTGTGGGAGCATCGGTGGAGGCAGGTACGGCAGGAATGGCATGCCGGGACACGAGCTTCAGCAGCTTTGGCCGCGGATGATGGTCACCTTGGGGTTAAAATTGCCGTCGCAGGGATTCAGTCGTATATCAATGTATGTCGTCGCAGCATATGTGCCTGAAGATGCTTCAGGAGGAGGGTAAGGATGTCGAAGAAGCGTGGGGGATGGTGTGGATTCAGGGTCGGGTTCCTGGGAGTTTTCCTTGGGTTGGCGGTCCTGTCTCTGCCGGTATCGGCGTTCCAGGAGCCGGTCGGGGCGGCTTTTCCAGAAAATATCGATCTGCGTCAGCTTCCCGGGCCGGCGGATCTGGGAACGCTGGCCGATACCCGGGCGCAGGTCGGGCATCGGTTCCAGGATCGTTTCGGGGCGAACCTGGCGATTCACTGGGGTGATTTATCCAGTCGGCCGGTGCTGGTCTTCCGGCCCGGCGGAACCATGGCTACGGTCCGGTCCGGCGACCGGGTTGCCGCCGTCCGGGATTTCCTCCGGGCCGGGGGCGACCTTTTCGGCCTGACCGACCAGGAAATCGACTCCCTGGACGCCGCCAAGGTTTACGAAACCGCCGGTCCGGAGATGACCCACGTGCAGTTTCTGCAGCGGATCGACGGGATCTCCGTCTTCCGTGGGCACCTCCGCGTAAACCTGGACCGGATGGGCGGCATCATCAACATCGGTGGAGAGTATTTCACCGGGCTGGGCCGGCCCGGCAGCCCGACCGTTTCCGCCGCCGAGGCCCTGCGCACAGCTTCCCTGGGGATCGGCCTGAGCGGCGACCTGCCGCCGGAGACCTCCGCCCAGCCGGACGGCGAACGCCGCACCGTTTACCAGGCCGGCGGCGAGTACATGGAAGCGCCGGAAGCCCGCCTGGTGATCGTTCCGGAAGGGCTGGGCCGGTCCCGGCTGGCCTGGGAAGTGTTGACCCAGGAAGCGGTTTCCGGCTGGGGCAACCTGTACCGCACCCTGGTGGACGCCCGCACCGGGGAACTGTTCTTCCGGGAGCTGATGACCCTGTACGCCGGCCCGACCACCCCGGCCGACGCGGTAGGGTTGGTTTTCGAGGAATCGCCGATCGCCGGTCCCCAACTGGAGATGTCGTTCGCGGGGGACCCGGTCGCCTCGCCGCTGAACTGGATCGACGCCGGCGGCACCGAAACCATCGGGAACAACATCACTGCCCGGGCGGATCTGAATTCGAGAAACTCCTCCAACAACCCGGCGGCCGACGGCGGCAAGAAGTTGAAGTTCAACTTCCCGTTCCAGAACTCCTACGAGCTGAGCGGCGATTTCACCTCGGACATGGACGCCTCGATCACCAACGCTTTTTATATCGCCAACACGATTCACGATCATCTGTACCAGCGGGGCTGGGATGAAGCTTCCGGAAATTACCAGGTGGACAACTTCGGCCGGGGCGGCCTGCAGGGAGATCCGGTCAACGTGGACGTGCTGGACGGCGCCGGGACCCAGTTTTTCCGGAACAACGCCAACTTCTCTCCCAGCCTGGACGGCGTCCCCGGGCGCACCCAGTACTTCATCTGGACCGATCCGCCGTGGAAACAGCGGGACGGCGCCTTTGACGCCACGGTGATCTGGCACGAGTTCGGCCACGGCCTGAGCACCCGGCTGGTAGGCGGTCCTTCCACCCAGTGCCTTTCCGGCACCCAGGGCGGCGGAATGGGCGAAGGGTGGGGCGACTGGCTGGCAGTGCAGCATTTCAACCAGCCGGGGGACGACCCGGCCGGGCCGGTAGTGGTCGGCGAATACGTCACCGGGAAGGCGGACATCGGAATCCGCCGTTACCCCTACGCCTACGACATGGCGCTGGATCCGCTGACCTACGCCGATCTGTGTAATGCGGGCTGTGAAGTACACCGGGAAGGAGAGATCTGGGCCGCCACCCTGTGGGACATGCGCCACGATCTGATCCTGGACCAGGGATTCGCCCTGGGCGCCGAGAAGGCCGAGTTCCTGGTGGTGGACGGCATGAAGCTGTCTCCCTGTTCCCCGAACATGATCACCATGCGGGACAGCATCTACCAGGCGGACGATCAGCGGTACGCGGGAGCGGACATGTGCGTCCTCCGAGGAGCGTTCGCACGGAGGGGAATGGGCGCGGGAGCGTCCAGCAACGGCACCGGCGCCGACGCCACCGCCGACTTCCGGACGATCCTGCCGATCGGCGCCTCCCTGGCGTTCAGCACCGCCGATACGTTCGGTTGGGAAACCCGGGCCGGGGCCGTCGCCTACCCTGTGGCCAGGGGCACGTTCGGGCCGGATGCTTCGGCCAACCTGTTCGACAACGCCGCCTGCCAGGGGGAGGCCGGTTCGCCGTCCTACACCGATGGAACCGTGCCGGTCCTGGGGAACGGGTTCTACTACCTGGTGGCGGTGCGGGACGGATGCTTCCTGTCGGGCTACGGAACCGGCTCCGGAGGCGCGATGCGGACGGTGACCGCCTGCCCCTGACGCCTTCCCGCGACGGGAACGACCTGGATGAAGGCGCCCGCGCCTGCCGGAAAACCGGTCGGGCGCGGGCGTTTTCTTCTTCGGCATGGGGAATAAACGGGCCCGGGCGCCTGTTCTCAAAGGCAAAGCAGGTTCCTCTCGCGCCACCGAGACCTGCTTGCCGCCCTTCTGCACCGACCCTTGCGGCATGGCGGCGTGTGTCCGGGCTGATCATGGTCGTTACGCGCAGTTTTTCCTGTTCGGGTTTCCCTCGTACGGCGCCTTTTGCGAACTGCCGTTGTCGTCGCCGTCGGGGGTCGGAGGCTCGCCGGATCCTGTCCCGGTCCGGCTCCTGACCGCCTGTTTCAAAATGAAAGCGATCTGACCGTTGACGGAGCGCAGCTCCGCCGAGGCCCAGCGGTTCAATTCCTCCCACAGGGCAGGGTCGATCCGCAGGAGAAACTTCTTGCGCTGGGCCATGGCGTCTTCTTCTTACTGATACAGGGTGCCGGCGTTCACCACCGGCGAAGCGGATGACTCGGAGCACAGCACCACCAGCAGGTTGCTGACCATGGTCGCCTTCTTCTCCTCGTCCAGGTCCACCACGTGCTTCCTGGCCAGCTTCTCCAGGGCCAGTTCCACCATGCTGACGGCGCCCTCCACGATCTGGGTCCGGGCCGCCGCCACCGCCACCGCCTGCTGGCGGCGGAGCATCGCCTCGGCGATCTCCGGGGCGTAGGCCAGGTGGCTGATGCAGGGGTCGAGAGCGAGGTAGGGAAGGGCACGGAGTTCCTCATCCGGCTGCCCCTGTAGTCAGGGCGAGCAGCCAGACGGGTCCCGCACGCCACCGCCGGTTCCCTCACCCCAGGAACCTGTACCGCCGCATCCGGTATCTTTCCCCCGGATGATGTAGAAGAACCCATCGCCGGGAGGAGGAAGCTCGGAATCGACGTAGGTCGATTCGGCCAGGTCTTCCGCCAGGCAGGAGCCGCCGGTTCCCGGAGCAAGGGTGGACAGCAACCCTCGGGCGAGGTCGTAGAGATCAGCAGTCGGGAGGTCCTCCCAGTCCACGGTGGCGATCTCTCCCCCGCTCACCACGACCCCTACCGGCTCAGGCGGTAAGCCCGATTCCGGATCGAGAGGACCGCAGTCGTTTACGTCGGGTATTCCGTCGCCGTCGTCGTCGAGATCGCAGGCGTCGCCTTCACCGTCCAGGTCGAGGTCGAGCTGGTCGATATTCGGCGTGTCGCGACAGTTGTCGTCGCACAATTCCGCCGTATCCACACAGAAGTTGTCGCCGATCACACCACTTAGATCGCCATCGTCGGCAACATGATCGATGTCGACATCCTGAAGGGGATCGATGGTCGTGTTGACACAGTCCGTGTTGATCCCGGCCGGGAGATCGGTCCAGTATGCGATGGCGTTGAACCGCGGCAGCACGTCCTCTTCGAGGGCGACGTCCCACAGGTCTCCGTTGTGCCCTACGCCCACGGGGCGCTTGTAGCAATGGGCGGCACCCACACTCTCCAGGGCGCAGGAGATGTCGTCCGACCATTCCACCGTCGCCGTCTCGTCGGCGTCTCCGTGGGCGAGAAATATGTTCCCACGGAAGACCGCATCGGTCATGATGAGCGCAAGGTCGCGCCCGTTGACGGTCTTCATGTGGGCGAGGTCAGTGGAACCTACCGGCCCGATGACGTCCTGCAACTGCGCCCCTCCGGGACAACCGTCTCCGAAGTCGGGGATGACCTCCCAGTGGGTCGATAGACAGGACGGAAATCCTGGAGGATTAACCATCCTGACGCTGTGTTGCCACCCGGCGAGAGACGCCACCAGCGAGAATTCCGCTGTATGTCCCAGTCCTACGCTTGCGGCGCCGAACCCGCCCATCGACAGTCCCGCGACCGCCCGGCGGCGGCGCGAGGACTCGACATCGAATCGCTCCTCAACGTTGGCGGGTAGATCATAGGTCGTGTAGTCGCCGTACAGGTATTGCCCGTCGTAGGTGTTCGACCACAACCTGTGCTGTGGGAAGATTGTATACGGGGGGCACCAACCGGAGTTGCCGTCCGGCATGACCGCTACGACAGGCTCGACGTCACCCTGGTCGATGAGCCGGTCGAGGGCGCTTCTGGCCGCAGGGACCCAGGAGTCCTCGTTTCCGAATCCTCCGTGCAGCAGGTAGATGGCGGGGTAGAGTTGAGAGCCCGACTCTCCGTAACCGGAGGGCAGGTATATGTTGTAGACCTCTTCGTATCCTAGTGACGGAGGTGTGAAGTACTCCTTGCGTACCTCTCCGACAGTCCCGGCGGGGAGTGTCCTGAAGGTGATCTCGTAAGGCTCGGCAGGCTCACCGTCCACGGCGCGGCGGGCGGCGGGGGAGCCGGGTGTCGCGCCCTCGAAGACGATCAACCTGTAAAGGGAGTCGCGATCCAGAGCGGCATCGGGCCTGATTTCGAGCATCGGTGGGTAGTCGCTGAGAGACCAGGTCGCCGTGGCGAGGACCGGGGCGCCACCCGGGGTATTCGGGTTGCCGTCGTCGTCCTTCTCGAAGAGCACGTGATTGGGCGCGACGAAGTCGTTCACAAACACCTCGATGTCGGTTGAACCGCCCTCGATCGACACCGAGTCCACCCTGGTGAAGATCTCGTCGCCGTCCGAATCGAGTTCCAGCTGGTCGGCGAAGTGTGCCGATATCGGGACGCGGAAGGTGACGCGGTCTCCGTTCCGTGGGACGGAATCGTCCACCAGCTTCCCGGCGAGGGCCGGGAGGGCGGCTATTGCGAAGATCGTGAACAGAAGGCAGGCATGTCGTCTCATCGCACTCCCTCACTCCTATCGTCAGGATATCGGCCTACTAGA
>CAZZIV010000181.1:0-6704 GCA_964654385.1 uncultured Acidobacteriota bacterium
GGTAATCGGATGGGTGCAGAGCTGCAGGTTAAGGAGGGCGGCCCGCGGTGCGCGAGAGAGCTGGAGACCCGGGAGGTCCCCCGCGGAGGCCGCAAAGCCGGCGAAACGCTGGAAAGCGGACCTGAGCTGGGGAATCGCCGCCATGGTGATCCTGGGAGTCGCCCTGGTCGGCTTCGCGATCAACACACGGTTTTTCCGTTTCCAGACCGCCGGCATGCTCCAGGTGGAAACGATCCAGGGCTCCCTGATGGAGGTGGGCGAGACTCAAACCGCCCAACTCGCCTCGGGACAACGTCTCGAAGACGGGGAATGGATCAAGACCGCCAAAGGTTCCGGGGCCAAGGTCTCCCTGGAAGACGGTTCGATCGTGGAACTGGACGAACGATCCCAGTTGTACGTCACGAAGGAAAACGGCAATGACACGATCCACCTGGAACGGGGAAGCATCATCGTCCAGGCCTCACCCCAAGGTTCGGGCAACCTGTTCGTGGAGACGGGCGATTGCACCGTGGCGGTCACCGGCACGGTCTTCTCGGTCTCCAACGGCTTGAAAGGGTCCCGGGTTTCGGTCATCGAGGGCCAGGTCATCGTGCGGCACGGCTCCGAAGTCGACACTCTCCACTCAGGCCAGCAGGTCACCACCGCGGCGAACCTGCACCCGATCCCGGTCTCCCGGGATATCGCCTGGAGCAGCGACCTGCAGGCCCACTTGAGCCTTCTGAGTGAAATGACCGAATTCCAGAAAGAGCTGAACGAACGTCTCCCGAAGAACGATCTCCGATTCGAATCGGACCTGCTGGACCGGGCGCCGGACGACACGGCGATTTACCTGGCGTTTCCGAACCTGACCGATCATCTTTCCAGTGCCTACGACCTGATGATGGAAAAAATCGCTTCGAACGGAGAATTGGCCCGGCTTTGGAAAGAAAAGATCCATGGCAAGAACGTCCCGGAATCGATCGCGGAAGTGATGGACGCCGTTCAGAAATACGGCCCGATGATCGGAGACGAAATCACGCTGACCTTCCAGAAACCCGGCGCCGAGATTCATGGGCCGGTGGTCATGGCGGACATCCTGGATCCGGAAGCCCTTCGAAAGGAACTGCAGGCCGACCTGGTTCGTCTGAAGGAGCACACCGGCGAAAACAGCCCGCTTTTCCTCCTGGACGGCTCCAAGACAAACAACGGCGGAGACTCCGCCTTGACGATTTCCATCCAGGGGAACCTGCTGGTGGTCGCCCCGACCCGCGCGAATCATCCGGCGGTGACCGGTGTTTCAGGAGACTCCCCGTTTGCTGAAACTTCGTTCCACGACAGCCTGGCCCGGGCGTACGAGGACGGATCCGGCATCCTGTTCGGCGTCGATATGGCACGGCTCCTGGAAAACGGCTCCAACGACACCGGCGACGCCACCGCCCGTACGATCCTGGGCGTGGACAACATCCGTCACCTGATCGTCAACCGGAGGGAGGTCGACGACCGGACCGAGACCGAAGCGGCCCTCAGCTTCGAAGGAGAGCGGACCGGCATCGCGTCCTGGTTGGCGGAACCGGCGCCGATGGGCGCCCTGGAGTTTGTCTCCGACGAAGCGACCGCCGTAGGCGGATTCGTGGTCAAGAACCCGTCCACCCTGCTGGAGGAACTGCTTCGAATGCTCCCCGGCGAGGGCGACCGGGAATTCCTGAACAGCTTTCACGAGGCGACCGGCCTGGACCTGCTGGCCGACGTGATCGCCCCCCTCGGAGGCGAGGTGGTCCTCGCCCTGGATGGGCCTGTTCTCCCGAAACCGGCATGGAAACTGGTGATGGAAGTGTACGACCCGGCGGCGCTGCAGCGGACCATCGAATCGTCCGTGGCCAGGCTGAACGAATCGTCTGACACCGGACACCGGGTCACGCTGAGTTCGAAGCAGGTGGGGAACAGAACCTACTGGGCCCTGGTTGCCAAGGAGATGCCGGAAGTCCACTACACCTTCGTCGAAGGATACCTGATCGTGGCGCCCCGCCGGGTGTTCCTGGAAAGGGCGATCCGGTTCAGAGAATCGGGGAACACGCTCATCCGCTCCGGCCGTTTCGCCTCGCTGCTTCCGGACAACGGCCGGATGAATTTCTCCGCGATGGTTTACCAGAACCTGGGACAGGTTCTCGGCCCTCTTCTGAACGGGGCGTCCGGCATGACAGGGCAGCTCACACCGGAACAGCGGGCCGGGATGCAACAGATGATCGAGAGCATGAAGCCGAGCCTGTACCTGGTCTACGGGGAGAACGATCGAATCGTTTTCACCAGCACCGACCAGTCCGGACTCCTGGGCACCGACCTGGGAAGGATGCTCAACCTTGGGAGCGTTCTGAACCTGGGACGGATGCTGAAGAACACCCCGATATCCAAGGAGCCGCCACCCGTGTATGATGATCGGTCCGGGGCAGGGCCCGGCCGGGTGTGAGGCCGGGGGGATCGACCCGGCCCGGGTGACAGGTGGCCATGGATAACGTGATCGAACTGGACAATCTACACGTCCGGCTGGCGGGGAGGCCGATTCTCCATGGCCTGGATCAGGCGATCTCCGGACGGGCGATCGGCCTTCTGGGGCCAAACGGCGCCGGGAAGACCACCCTGCTCCATACTCTCCTGGGATTTCACAGGGCCTCCTCCGGAACCGCCCGTGTTTTCGGCCGGGATATCTGCTCCGACATCAAAGCCATTCGCTCCATGATCGGCTATATGCCGGAGAACGAGTCGTTCATCGCCGGGGTGTCCGCCGTGAAGTTCGTCCGGCTGATGGCGGAGTTGAGCGGCATCCCTCCCTGGTCCGCCCTGGAGCGGACCCACGAGGCGTTGTATTACGTCGGCCTGGGCGAAGCACGCTACCGGAACCTGGAGACCTTCTCCCTGGGGATGAAGCAGCGCGTGAAGCTGGCCCAGGCGATCGTCCACGCGCCGAGACTGATCATCCTGGACGAGCCGACCAACGGCCTGGATCCTCCCGCCCGGATCCGGATGATCAAGCTGATCCGGGAAATCCGGGAATCCGGAAGGGCCCGCCTGATCCTCTCCTCCCACCTCCTCGGCGACGTGGAAGAGTGCTGTGACGAGGTCCTGGTCCTGAAGGACGGGAAGATCGCCGCCTATTGCAACCTGGAGGAAGAGCGCCGGGCCAACAAGCGGTTCATCGAACTGGAAGCCTGGGGCGGCTCCGATCGTCTGGCCGAAGCGCTGGGCGACCGGGGGATCGAATGGGCGTTCGCCGCCAGGAACCGGATCAAGGTCGTCCTCCCCGATTCAATGCGGATTCACGACCTCTTCCGGATCGCCGCCGAAAAAGAGATCCAGATCCGCCAGTTGGATCACAAGAGAGATTCCCTTCAGGATATCTTCATGAAGGCGATGGAGGGCGAAGCCGTTGGCGGTGTATGAGCGGACCTACAAGGGGTACGACGGGGATCTGACCAAGCCGTGGGCCCGGTTCCTGGTGTTGCCCCGCTACAGCCTGCGGCTGGTTTTTTCGTCCAGGCTGTTCCTGGGCTATTTCATCCTGACCTTCGTCCCCGCGTTGGTCCTGGCTTCCATCGTCTACATCAGCCACAACCTCACTCTCCTGGAGAAACTCGGCATCGGCCTGGGAGACCTGGCCCTGGTGGACGCCGGGTTATTCTGGAATTTTCTCTCGGTCCAGACCATTCTCACCGGGTTCATCCTGGTCCTGGTGGTGGCCCCTCAACTGGTCGCCGCGGACCTGGCCAACAACGCCCTGCCGCTCTACCTGGCCCGGCCGTTCCACCGGGCGGAATACGTCCTCGGGAAAATGTCGGTTCTCCTGATCCTCCTGTCCTCGGTTACCTGGATCCCTTACCTCCTGATATTTTTCCTCCAGTCGTACATGGCCGGTTGGGACTGGTTCCAGGACAATTATCGGATCGGCTTCGCCATCTTCCTGTATTCGTGGAGTTGGATCCTCACCATGTCCCTGATCGGACTGTCCCTCTCCGCGCTGTTCCGGAACAAGCGGGTGATCCGGGTCGGCCTTTTCGCCTTGTTCTTCATCTTCGGAGGTTTCGGCGCGTTTCTCGCGGAAGGACTCGATCAGGTATGGGGGTATAACCTGAACATCTTCATGGTGCTCCAACGGATCGGCGAATTCCTGTTCGGCCTTCCCCCGGAAATCACGGCGATCTCTCCGGCCTCGGCAGTGGCGACCCTGCTGTTTCTCGGCGGTCTTTCGGTCTGGATCCTGGCCCGGAAGATCCGTGCCTACCAAGAGGTGCGGTAACCGGATGGAACCAACACGGCAGGAACGCTCCACGCTGATCCGATTCCGGAACGTGTCCATGTTTTACGGAGATGTCCTGGGCGTCAACCGGGTTCATCTTTCCATCCCCAGCGGCATCTCCAGCCTGGTCGGCCCCAACGGTTCTGGAAAGACCACGCTCATGAACCTGATGACCGGGCTGATCCGGCCGACCCGCGGGGAGGTGGATGTTCTCGGCTACTCACCGGGCGATCCGGAGAACTGCTTCCGGCACCTGGGCTATTGCACCCAGTTCGATGCCTTCCCCGCCGGGATGAACGGCCGGAAATTCGTGGAAGGTTACCTCCGGGTCGCCGGCTTCGACGCGGCCCGGGCACGGGAGTTGACGGAAACCGCCCTGGAGCGGGTGAACATGACCGACGCCGCCGATCGGAAGATCGCGGCGTATTCCAAGGGGATGCGCCAGCGGATCAAGCTGGCCCAGGCGATCGCACACCGGCCGGAGGTCCTGATCCTGGACGAGCCGCTCAACGGCCTGGACCCGATGGCCCGAACCGAGATCATCGACCTGTTCCGGAAACTGGCCGACGAGGGACAGCACATCATCATCTCCAGCCACATCCTCCAGGAGGTCGACCTGATCTCCGACCGAGTGATCATTCTGAACCAGGGGTACGTGGTCGCCGACGGAGACATCCGCTCGGTGCGGACCGAAATCGCGCGACACCCGATGAAGGTGTTGATCCGGTGCGACGACGCCACGGCGTTGGCTACCGCCGCCCTTCACTACGACCACGTGGTGGAAGTGAAAATGCATGACGACCGACAGGGAGCCTTGATCAGCACCCGGGACGCCGAGGAGTTTTATACCGCCCTCAACCGGATCGTCCTGGAGCGGAACATCAACGTGGAACGGATCATGCCCGCCGATGAGAACGTCCACGCTGTGTATCGCTACCTGGTCACCGAAGAAGGAGAAAACCGATGAACCTCTCCAGGCTCCGGCAGTTGCAGGCGGTGGCCGCCCTGGAATGGCGGCGCTATTTCCTCGGCCGGAAAGCGATCCCGCTTTATCTCCTGGCCTTGATGCCTGTGGCCGCCATGTTGATCCGCTACCTGCTCCCCCTGGAAGCGGACGTTTACGGCTCCATCCCCGACGGCGGAAAACTGTTCTCCTATCTCTTTCAGACCATCAACCTCCGGTTCGTGGTTTTCTTCGGCTGCATGGTGATTTTCACGAACCTGTTCCGGGAGGAGATCGCGGGCAAGAGCCTCCACTACTACTTCCTGGCGCCGATTCGCCGGGAAGTGCTGACCCTCGGGAAGTACGCCGCCGGGCTGATCAGCTCCATGGCCCTCTTCGGCCTGTCCACCGTCCTCTCCTATCTCCTGGCCCTGGCCCCGTATTCAGGGGAAGAGATCGGCCGGTGGTTCACCCGGGGGGAGGGCCTGTCCCACCTGGCCGCCTACGTCGGGATCACACTCCTGGGATGCTTGGGGTACGGAGCGGTTTTCCTGGGAATGGGGATCCTGTTCAAGAACCCGATCGTCCCCGCGGTGCTGTTCTTCGGGTTGGAATGGGCCAACTTCCTTCTTCCCTCCGTACTGAAGAAGATCAGCGTGGTGCACTATCTTCACTCCCTCCTCCCGATCCCGATCACCGAGGGGCCTCTGGCGATCATCGCCGAACCGACGCCGGCCTTCTGGGCGATCCCGGGCCTGTTCCTTTTCACGGCGCTGGTCCTGGCGGGAGCGTCCTCCATCGTCCGGCGGATGGAGATCCGGTACTCCGCCGAGTAGCCGGACCCGCGGACGCAAGGCCGGATCTCCGCTCAGGGTGACGATGAACCGCACGGTTCCATATCGGCCAGGAAACGCCGAAGCGCCGCAGGATCCCCGGCGGACGGATCGAACCAGAGCGCCGTTCTCCGTCGGGAATCGCCGGAACATCGGAAGACGAGGGTCATGAACGGACCTGCCAGCCTGTACGGACCCAGGATCAGGACGCCTTCCTGCTTCCTGTAATCGACCTGCCAGGCCGGAAACGGGACGGAACCGTTTGCCACTCGGCCCGACTCCCGCGCCTCCAACCTCAGCCGTCCCGGCCAGAGGTCCAGCAGCGGCTCTACTCCGACCGTTTCCGGCTGCACCCCGGCGGAGGAGTTCCCCGATTCCATGTAGAGAAACAGCCTGTCCCGGAACCGGTCGATCGGTGAATCCGGCTCCGGAGGCGTATCGGTCAGGATCACAGCCCTCAACAGCCCGGGCAGCGTCATGGTGGTCGCGGCGAAATAGCCGTCGGGCAGGCGGCCGCCGCCCAGGATCGAAACCGCCGCGACGGTTCGGGCCTCCGGGTCGGCCCGGAGCCGTTCGTGGCGGCCGGCCGGCCGCATGCCGGCGGCGAGCCCCCGCAGGGACGCGGACCCCCGGGGGCCCGGGCCCGCGGCGCCGCCGGGCC
>CAZZIV010000182.1:0-6693 GCA_964654385.1 uncultured Acidobacteriota bacterium
ATCCGGGCGGGTGGACAGCTCGCCGTCGACGAAGACGCGCAGACTTCCGTGGAGAGAGTAAGGCGACACACCGTCGCCTGACGACCGTCCCCGCTGCGGGAGAATGGGGGGAGGCCCGCAGAATCACCGACCTTCAACCTCCATCCCAGGGAGATCCTCCCCCAGCGAGGCGGACCGGCCTTCGGCTCCAACCGGTGCGGGAGAATGGGAGGAGTCCCGCGGAACCACCGACCTTCGATCTCCCCCCTACGGAAAGCCTCCCCCTGCGAGGCGGACCGGCCTTCGGCTCCACCCGGTGCGGGAGAATGGGGGGAGGCCCGCAGAACCACCGACCTTCAATCTCCACCCCCAGGGAGATCCTCCCCCCAGCGAGGCGGACCGGTCTTCGGCTCCCCAACGGTGTTATGCTCCCTCTCCGACCCCACAACTCCCGATGGAGGCCTTCCATGTGACCAGGCGAACAAAAATCGACCGGCTGAAGCGGGAACGGGAACTGTGGGCGAGCGGCGTGAAACTGGTGGCCGGCGTGGACGAGGCAGGCGTCGGCCCGCTGGCCGGTCCGGTGACGGCGGCAGCGGTTCTGTTCCGGACCGGGGAGTTCGTGGAAGGGGTGAACGACTCGAAGCAGGTCGCCCCCGCCCGCCGGCTGCTGCTGGCGGAGAAGATCCGGGAGAAGGCGCTGGCCTGGTCGGTGGTGATGGTGGAGCCGGAGGAGATCGACCAGTTGAACATCTACCAGGCGACCTTGACCGCCATGAGGCGGGCGGTGAAAGGGCTGGCGGTCCCACCGGACCATGTTCTGGTGGATGCCAGGACCATTCCGGGGATCGAAATGTCCCAGGAGGGGATCGTGAAAGGGGATGCCCTGTGCCACGTCATCGGCGCAGCTTCCATCCTGGCCAAGACCGACCGGGACCTTCTGATGGAGGAGATGGACGTTCGGTATCCGGGATACGGTTTCGCCGGACACAAGGGGTACCCGACCGAAGCGCACCGGGACGCCATTCGAAAGCAGGGTCCCTGCCCGATCCACCGCCGGTCGTTCACCCTGCTTCCGGAAGGGCGATTGTTTGATTAGTAAACGATTCCGGTTTTCGGTGGTCCAGTTTTTGGGGGTCACTTCAAGAGGAGTGGAGATGAGAACTGTTCGATCGATCCTGGTTTTGTCGCTCTGCCTGTTCCTGGGCGGGCCTCTTCTCGCCGGGGAGGCGGAGAATTGGCTGAACCGCTCCATTCAATACCACGATCCGGGTGGAGCCTGGGCGGACTCGGCCTGGAGCTTTGAAATCACCGAATCCCGTCCTAACGGTGCCGATCGGAAGACGGCTCTGCGGATCAGTCCCGGCGGGGAGGATTTCGCCTGGATCACCGAACGGGACGGCCGGCGCCTGGAAGGGCGGCTGGACGAATCGGGATGCGTCCTGCGTCTGGACGGCTCGGAAGAGATATCCGACGCGGACCGGGAAAGGTTCCGGCTGAACTGCGACCGGCTGCGGTGGCTCCGGGACTACTACGGGTATTTGTGGGGGCTGCCGATGAAGCTGCGGGATCCGGGGACCGTCCTGGATCCGGAGGTGGCCCGGGTGCAGGTGGGGGGACGCGATCGGGTCGCTCTCCGGGTCACATACCGGGCCGGTGTGGGAGAAGATACCTGGTATTTCTACCTGGACCCGGACACCGCCGCCCTGGCCGCCTATCGCTTCTACCACGATGAAGAGAAAGGGGACGGGGAGCTGATCCTTCTGGAAGGGGAGGTGGAGGCGGCCGGGGTGCGCATTCCGAAGAAACGGACATGGTTCACCAACGCCGAACATCGCCTCCTGGGAACCGACACGCTGGAGAGAATGCAGCCGGCGGATCCTGCCGCCCCTCTGTGGTGAGCCTTCTTTGAAAGTCCTATAATCCGCCTCCTTGCTCGTCTTCTGTTTCCTGATCGAGCCTGAGGAGGACTCACGTTGAAAATCCACGAATATCAGGCCAAGTCCGTTCTGGCCCGGTTCGGTGTGGCGGTTCCCAAGGGGGAAGTCGCCTCCACGCCGGACGAGGCGGCGGACATCGCCTCCCGATTCGGCGGCACGGTGGTGGTGAAATCCCAGATCCATGCCGGGGGACGGGGAAAAGGAACATTCAAAAATACGGAAACCGGCGAACCGGTCCTCCACCCGAACGGCGAGAAACCGCTGGGAGGCGTGGTCGTCGTGCCGGACGCCGCGACGGCGAAGGAAGTGGCGAAGCGGATGCTGGGGAACACCCTGGTGACCATCCAGAGCGGCGCCCAAGGGAAGGAAGTCCGGAAGGTCCTGATCGAGGAGGGGATGGATATCGCCAAGGAGTACTACCTGGCGATCCTCCTGGACCGGGCGGCGGAAGCGCCGGTGTTTATCGCCAGCGCCGAAGGCGGCACCGAGATCGAGGTGGTTGCCGCCGAAAAGCCGGACGCCATCAAGAAGGTGGTGGTCGATCCGAAGGCCGGCTACTCTCCCTGGATCGGCCGGAAGCTCGCCTTCGACCTGGGGATGCCGAAAGAGCAGGTCCGGGAGTTCACCAAGCTGACCGCCGCCATGTACGAGGCGTTCATGAACACCAACGCCTCCATGGTGGAGATCAACCCGCTGGTGGCCCTGACCGACGGCCGGGTGGTCGCCCTGGACGCCAAGGTCAATTTCGACGACAACGCTCTGTACCGCTACCCGGAGATCCGGGAGCTGCGGGATCTGACCGAGGAAGATCCGCTGGAAGTGGAAGCGGGCAAGTTCGGCCTGAACTACATCAAACTGGACGGTACCGTCGGCTGCATGGTGAACGGCGCCGGCCTGGCCATGGCGACCATGGATATCATTCAACACCACGGCGGCAGTCCGGCCAACTTCCTCGACGTCGGCGGCGGAGCGACCGCCGAGGCGGTGACGGCGGCGTTCAAGATCATCCTGAGCGACGAAGAGGTGAAGGCAGTGCTGGTGAACATCTTCGGCGGGATCATGCGTTGCGACGTGGTGGCCGAAGGGGTGGTGACCGCTTCAAAAGCGGTCGGCGTGAAGGTTCCGGTGGTGGTCCGGCTGGAAGGCACCAACGTGGAGAAGGGGCAGGAGATCTTAAAAACGTCCGGCCTGAATTTCCTGGTGGCGGACGGTATGAAAGACGCCGCCGAAAAGGTGGTCGCCGCCGCGGGAGGAAAGTGATGTCGGTACTGGTCAACAAGGAAACCCGCCTGGTGGTCCAGGGGATCACCGGCCGGGAAGGTACGTTTCATACGAAGCAGGCGGTGGAATACGGCACCAACGTGGTGGCCGGCGTCACACCGGGGAAAGGCGGCCAGAACGTCGACGGCATCCCGGTGTTCAACACGGTGTTCGACGCGGTGGAGAAGGCGGGCGCCAACGCCAGCGTGATCTTCGTGCCTCCTCCGTTTTCCGCCGACGCGATCATGGAAGCAGCGGCGGCCGGCGTGGAACTGGTGATCTGCATCACCGAGGGGATCCCGGCCCTGGACATGGTGAAGGTGACGCAGTTCCTGAAAGGGACCGGCACGCGCCTGATCGGCCCCAACTGTCCCGGGGTGATCTCGCCCGGGGAATGCAAGATCGGCATCATGCCCGGCCATATCCACAAGCCCGGCGGCCCGGTCGGAGTGGTTTCCCGCTCCGGCACCTTGACGTATGAAGCGGTGGGGCAGTTGACCGGCCTGGGAATCGGGCAGACCACCTGCGTCGGCATCGGCGGCGATCCGATTATCGGCACCAACTTCATCGACATGCTCGGTCTGTTCAATGCCGATCCGGCCACCGAGGGGATCGTCATGATCGGAGAGATCGGCGGCACGGCGGAAGAAGAAGCGGCCGAGTACATCCGGGCCAACGTGAAGAAGCCGGTGGTGGCGTTCATCGCCGGGCAGACCGCCCCTCCAGGACGGCGGATGGGCCACGCCGGGGCGATCATCGCCGGCGGTAAAGGCACGGCGGCGGAAAAGATGCGGGCGCTCCGGGAAGCGGGAATCACCGTGGTGGAAACCCCCGCGGCGATCGGAGAGACGATCCGCGACGTGATCGGATAACGGAAAACGACCGCCTTCTCCGGAGGGCGCAACGGAAAAGGAATTCGGCCGAATGGAAAGAACATTTGCGATCATCAAACCGGACGCCGTGGCCAAGAAGGCCGTGGGTCCGATCCTGGACAGGATCGAGAAGGAAGGCTTCCGGATCATCGGTATGCGCCTGGTGCATATGAGCCGGGCGGAAGCCGAAGGGTTCTACGCCGTCCATAAAGAACGGCCGTTCTTCAACGACCTGGTGGCGTTCATGACCTCCGGCCCGGCAGTGGTGCTGGCCCTGGAGGCGGAGAACGCCATCGCCCGGTGGCGGGAAGTGATCGGCGCCACCAACCCGGTGGAAGCGGCCAACGGCACCATCCGGAAGGAGTTCGCCACCGATATCGAGAAGAACGCGGTGCACGGCTCCGACGCCCCGGAGACGGCGACGGTGGAGATCGCCTACTGGTTCCGGAGCCTGGAACTGGTCTGACCGGATTCCTGTCCGGTAGCCCTCCATGGACCATGTTTGCGGCTGATCTGGTAGCATCGTCCCTGTGAATCCGATGCGACGATTTTTCGGCTACCTGAAGCCGTACCTGCCGATGATGACGGCGGCGGCCCTGCTCCTGGCGATCAGCGGCGCCCTCATGTCCCTGGCCCTGGCCACCGCCAAGCCGCTGGTGAACCAGTTGCTCGGCGGGAGTGCGCCCCAGGCTGCGGAGAAAACGGTCCAGGGAGAGTCTCCCGCCGGCTTCGATCTGCTGGCGAAGGCGAAAGAGGTCGTTCCGATCGACCGGTGGGCGGAGGAGTTGAAAACCGGTCCGGCGGCGCAGGTTCCGCTGCTGATCATCCTGGTTTTCTTCGTCAAAGGCCTGGTCGGGTATTTCGGCCAGTACATGGCGACCAAGGCCGGCGTAAAGGTGATCCGGGATATTCGGGCCGACCTGTACCGATCGGTGATCCGCCAGTCCCTTTCCTTTTTCCAGGAGAACAGCACCGGCCTGGTGATGTCCAGGATCATCAGCGACGTGCAGCGGTTGCAACGGGCCTCCACCACGGTTCTGGCCGACCTGGTCCGTGTCGGCGTGTCCATTCCGTTCGTCATCGTGGTGATCCTGATCCACGACTGGCGGATGTCGATCTTCTCGGCGGTGGTCCTCCCGCTCCTGGCGTATCCGCTGATCCGCCTGGGCCGGAAGATGCGGAAGGCGTCCCGGTGGTCCCAGGAGGCGATGGCCGATGTCTCCTCCTCTTTGAACGAATCGGTCTCCGGCGTGAAGGTCGTGCAGGGGTTCGGGATGGAGCGGTTCGAGACGAACCGGTTCCTGGCGGTGTTGGCCCGGATGCTCCGGGCCGACCTGAAAGCGGGACGGGCGGCGGCGCTGGCCCCTTCCATCATGGAACTGGTGGGGGCGTCGGCAGGCGCCGCCCTGTTCGGCTACGCCGGGATGCGGATCGCCGCGGGCAAGCTGGACGCCGGCGACTTCATGGTGGTGATCGTCGGCCTGGGTTACCTGTTCACCTGCATCCGCAGGCTGAACGTGATCAACGTGGAATTCCAGCAGGCTTCCGCGGCGGCCCGCCGGGTGTTTTCCATGATGGACGCCGAACCGGAGATCCGGGAGAGTCCCGGCGCGGCGGAACTGCCTCCGTTCCGGGAGGAGATCCATTTCGACCATGTCTCCTTCGCTTACGAGGGAACCGGCGGTCCGGCGGTGCTGAAAGAGATCGACCTCTCCCTGGGGAAAGGGGAGGTGGTCGCCCTGGTGGGAGCGTCCGGCTCGGGGAAGACCACCCTGGCCAACCTGTTGCCCCGGTTCTACGATCCGACCGAAGGGCGGATCCTGGTCGATGGCCTGGACATCGCCACGGTGACCTTGGGCTCCCTCAGGGGGCAGATCGGCCTGGTGACCCAGGAAGCGGTCCTTTTCGACGACACCGTCGCCCGGAACATCGCCTACGGCCGGGAAGATATTCCCCTGGAAAAGATCCGGGAAGCGGCCCGGGCGGCCCAGGCCGACGGCTTCATCCAGGAACTGCCCGAACGATACGACACGCGGCTGGGGGAGAAGGGCGCCCGTCTTTCCATGGGGCAACGGCAGCGGATCACCATCGCCCGGGCGCTCCTGAAAGATCCGCCGATCCTGATCCTGGACGAGGCGACCTCCGCCCTGGACGCCCGCTCCGAGTCGCTGGTGCAGCAGGCGCTGGAGGTCTTGATGGAGGGGAGGACCTCCCTGGTGATCGCCCACCGTCTGGCCACCGTCCGCAAGGCCGACCGGATCCTGGTGCTGGAAGCCGGTGCAATCGTGGAAGAGGGAACTCACGAGCAGCTCCTGGCCCGGGGAGGGGTGTACGCCTCCCTGCACAAGCTCCAGTTCCAGGGCGCAGAGGCGTAGGCGAATTTTGAAACGAGAACACCGGGACATTCTTCTGCTCCTCCTGGCGGCGGCGGTCCTGTTCACCGTCGCCCTGGGAAGCCGGGACCTGTGGAATCCGAACGAGCCGATCTACGGGCAGGCAGTCCGGGAGATGGAGCAGACCGGTTCGTGGATGATCCCCACGGTGAACGGAAAGGTGTTCGCCGAGAAGACGATGCTCTACTACTGGACCGCCCGGATCTGCTCCCTCCTCCCGGGAGGCTCTCGTGACGGCACACCAGACCG
>CAZZIV010000183.1:0-6668 GCA_964654385.1 uncultured Acidobacteriota bacterium
AAGGGCGACACCCAGGCACTATACCCGGGGACCGTCTCATCGCCGCGCGGATCGACCGCATCCGGGAGGAGGGCGCGAGCCCGTTCCTGGAATTCCAGACGCCGATGGCGGTTCTGGAACTGAAACAGGGTCTGGGCCGGCTCCTGCGGAGCCGTTCGGACCGGGGGATCCTGGCGGTTCTGGATCCGAGGATCACCACCAAATTCTATGGGAAGACTTTTCTTCGTTCCCTCCCTCCCTACAAGGTCTCAAGGGAGATCTCCCTGTGCAGGGAGTTCATGAACCATGAGCCCTGAGTTCGGCGGAGAACTGGCCTGCCTGGCGGCGGCCACAATGTGGGCGGTGGCCGTGGCGATCTTCCGCCGTCCGATCCGTCGATTCGGCGCGCCGGTGGTGAATCTGCTGAAATCGATCGTCGCCTCCGGGCTCCTGGGCCTGACCGTCCTGGCGACCGGTCAGTGGGAAGAGATCCTCCGGGCCGATGGCAGGTCGCTCTGGGTGGTCGCCTTGTCCGGTTGGATCGGCCTGACCCTGGGAGACACCGCCCTGTTCGCCGCTGTCGGAAGGATCGGGCCGTATCGCACTCTGTTGCTCCAGACCCTGGCGCCGGTGTTTACTACCCTGTTCGCCGTCGCCTGGCTGGGGACGATTCCGACCCCGGGGCACCTGGTTGGAATCGCGATCATCCTGGGAGGCGTACTCCTGGTTGTCTTTCCGGATCGTAGCCGGATCCGCCCACCCAAGGTTCGAGGGGCCCGCGCCTGGGTCGGGTACCTCGCGGGGGTGGTTGCCGCCCTGGGACAGGGCGTCGGGATCGTCCTGGCCAAGGATGGGATGCAGGATCTGCCGTTCGTGCCGGCCACCTTCTTTCGCCTGGCGGCGGCCTCCTGCGGGCTGGTGCTTTTGACTGGACTGACCGGATGGGCGCAAGGGGTGGGGCGGGCGACGCGGGAGGCGAAAGCCGTGCGGAGAATTGTCGGCGCCAGTTTTCTGGGCACCTATCTCGCCATGCTCTGCATGATGGCCGGGGTCCGTCTGGCGCCGCCGGCGGTGGCGGCCACCCTTCTTTCCACGACCCCGGTGTTCAGTATGTTCATCGAAGCCCGGATCACGGGAGAAAAAATCACGCCCCGCCGTCTTTTCGGCACCTTCTTCGCCATCCTGGGAGTTGCCGTCCTGGTCCGGTAGACGCTTCCTTCGCATCCGCCCTCCTCACCCCTCAAGTTCTAATCCGACCGGCCGATGAAACGGATCGACACGTTTCATGCAGGAAAGGCGGGCGAGTGAGAAACGGCAGGCGAGCAGCGTGGTGGATGGCGATTTGTTGGGCGGCCCTGATCATGACGCCGGCCTTGGCGCAGCAGGCGATGTTCCGGACCTTCGGAGTGGAGGACGGTCTCTGCCAGTCCCAGGTGGAGGCGGTGTTCCAGGATTCGGACGGCTACCTCTGGGCGGCCACCGATCACGGCGTCTCCCGTTTCGATGGACGCAGCCTGACCTGCTTGACCAAGCGGGACGGGATCCGGGAAAGCATCACCCTTTCCGGTCTGTCCGATTCCAGGGGGCGGATCTGGTTCGGACATCCCTCCGGCGCCATCACGCTGTTCCAGGGACCGTTCGACCGGGAAGGCCGGCCCGCCGTCGTGGGTGGCTGGGACCCCGAGGACTCGTGGAAGGGTTCCGGCGTCGCTTCCCTGGCCGAAGGGAAAGACGGCAGGCTTTGGGCCGGGACCCTGGGAGGGGGAGTCCTGACTTATGAAGAAGGGAAGGACGGCGGGCGGTGGTCCCAGGTGGCGAGCCCGATGAAGACCGTCTACGACATCCACGCGGGGCCGAACGGCGTCTGGTTCGCCTCCGAAGAGGGGCTTTTCCTGTACCGTGGTCAAGCTCCCGGGATCTTCGTCGAGGGAGCGCCGGGGTTCGGGCCGGTCCGCTCGGTGTTCCAGGACGCCTATGGCCGCGTCTGGATCGGCACGCGGAGCCGGGGCCTGTTCGGAATCCCCCCGGGGGAGGGCGCAGCCGATCCTGACGGATCCCGACCTCCGATGCAGGTGGCCGGTACCGGCCGGCTGGTCGGGAAAGAGATCGTTTCGGTCCTGGTGGACCTCCAGGCGAACCTCTGGATCGGTACCTTGGAAGACGGTATTTTCCGTCTTTCTTCCGGACCGGGGCGGCATACCCGTTTCCAACTCCGTTCATTCCGGAGCGAACAGGGCCTCAGCTACGATGAGATCCGGGACCTCCGGATCGACGCGGAGGGATACCTCTGGATCGCAACCTACGGCGGCGGGATTTCAACCTACCTGGGAGGGAAGTTCGAATCGATCCGCTACTCGGACGATCCGGCGGTGCGGACGGTCTGGTCGATCCTGGAGGACAAGGATTTTGGTTACTGGTTCGGCACAGGCCGGGGCCTTGTCCGATACGAACCGCCTCAGGGGGATCGGATCGAATCGAAGATCCGCCTGTTCGCGTCCCGGGAGGGCGGTTGCCAGGGAGCGGTCCGGGCGGTTCACCAGGACGGCGACGGTTCCCTTCTCCTGGCGACCCGGGGAGCGGGGCTCTGCAGGTTCGATCCGGAGGCAGGAGCGTTCCGGAAGCTGAACCTGGATCTCCCGACCCAGGATCTGCTCTCCCTGGTCCATGACGACGACGGCACCTACTGGGTCGGCACCCTCGCACATGGGCTTCTTCACTACGACCCGGCCTCCTCCCGCATCGAGCGGTATTTCCAGACCGGTGACGTGAGCGTGTACAGCCTGTTCCAGGACAAGGACCGGAACCTGTGGGCCGGCACCCTGCACAGGGGCGCCGTGATACTCCGACCGGACGGGAGCGGCGGCAGGACCGCGCACTGGTTCGGAGAGGAAGACGGGCTGATGCACCAGGCGGTGAACGGGTTCACCCAGGATCTGGACGGAGGGATCTGGCTCGGCGCCGACGACGGTGGGCTGTATTGCTACCGGAACGGTCGATTCCACCTGTTCGGACAGGACTCCCGGATGGCGGAAGAAAACGTCTACCTGGTGACCCACGACCGAAAGAACAGGATCTTCGCCGGCACCAACAACGGCCTGTACCTGTTGGATCAGGGCACAGGCGACCTTCGTCACTACGGCCGCTCCGAAGGGTTTTCGGCGATTGAGACCAACGTCAATGCCGTCGCCGAGGACCGGAGCGGGAATCTCTGGTTCGGAACCATCGATGGAGCGATCCGGTACGCACCTGAAGAGGACCGGAAGGTGACCCTTCCGCCGCGTGTTCATATCCTGGATATGTCGGTTGGGCTGGATTCGGTAAAAATGATGGATCGCCTTAATCTCCGGTACGCGGAGAACCAGGTCAGTTTCCGTTTCCTGGGTGTTTCCCTGGCAGGGGCGGGAAAAGTCCACTACCGGTACAAACTGGAAGGGCTGCAAAAGGATTGGGTGGACAGCGAAAGCCGGACCTTTGCCGGCTATCCCCATCTTCCGCCGGGGGAATACACGTTCCGGGTGCGGGCGGCCAACGGCGACGGCGTCTGGTCGGCTCCTGTTTCGTACCGGTTCCGGATCCTGCCGCCGTTCTGGATGACCTGGTGGTTCTACGGCGTTGCCTTGGCCTCGGTCGGCGGTCTGATCATCGGGATCCATAAGAACCGGACCCGGTCGATTCAGAAAGCCAATCGGTTGTTGGAGCGGAAGGTTCGTCAACGCACCGTGGAACTTTCTCTCCGGACCCGGGATGTCGAACGGGCGAACCTGGCCCTGGAAAAGGCGTTGGCCGAGTCCCAGGAGGCCTCCAAGGCCAAGGCGGCGTTCCTTGCGACCATGAGCCACGAGATCCGCACGCCCCTGAACGGCATCCTGGGCATGACCGAACTGCTCCTGGACACCGAACTGGACCCTGGACAGAGAGATTGCGCACAGACGGTGTACACCTCCGGGGAAGCGCTCATGAACATCCTGAATGACGTTCTCGACCTGTCCAAGATCGAGGCGGGAAGGATCAGCCTGGAGTCGATCCCGTTCTGTGCCAGGGATGTGCTGGCCGACACGGTGAACCTGTTCTCGACCCTGGCCCGGGAGAAAGGGATCGAGATCGCCTACCTGGTGGCGGCCGACGTGCCGGAAAGGGTCGATGGCGATCCTCATCGACTCCGGCAGGTTCTCTCCAACCTGATGGGAAACTCAGTGAAGTTCACCGACGAAGGGCAGGTGATCCTCCGTCTGTCCTGCGGTCGGCCTTCCAAGGAAGGTACGCTCGCGCTGCGGTTCGAAGTGGAAGATTCCGGGATCGGCATCGACGAGGAAGGCCGGAAAAAATTGTTCCAGCCTTTTACCCAGGCGGACAGTTCCTTTTCCCGGACCTACGGAGGAACCGGTCTCGGCCTGGCGATCTGCAAGGAACTCTCCGAGATGATGGGCGGCTCCATCGGGGTGGAGAGTACGCCGGGCGAGGGCAGTTGCTTCTGGTTCACGGTAGTGGTCGGGCTGCCGGTGTCGTTCGATGGGACCGGTCTGCTGGCCGACCTGGTTCCCGAACAGCATCGGAACCGCCATATCGGGGTCTTGATGAGCGATCATCCCGTTCGTGCCAACCTGGTGTCCCAGCTCAAGCAGTTCGGTGTGACCGTCACGGTCAGCTCCGACGGCCGGGAAATCCTGGACCGGCTGGATCGGATCGACCGGATCCTGGCCGGCCAGGAAACGGAGGGGGGAGACGGTTATCTGCTGGCGGCCCGCATTCGTGAGCAATCGGGCAAACTGCTGCCCGTCGGAGTGCTCCTTCCGTTCGGCGAAATGACTTCCGGCGCCGACGTGGATGTTCCCGAAGGCGTCGTTCCTCTCGCGAAACCGGTGCATCCTGCGTATCTCGCCGAGTTCCTGTCCCTTTCGGAAGGAGAGGCTCCCGCAGTCGCGAGAGCGGCGCCTATCGAAACTTCCGCCTTCCGCAGCGATCTGCGTGTCCTGGTTGTGGACGACAACAAGGTGAACCTGAAGGTCGCCGTCCGGATGTTGGAAAAACTCGGATGCACCGTGGACTCCGCGGAGGGCGGAGAGGAGTCTGTTCGGAAAGTGGCGTCGACACCCTATGATGTCGTGTTGATGGACTGCCAGATGCCGGAGGTAGACGGGTTCGAAGCGACCCGCAGGATCCGCGAGCTGGAAGGGGCGGCCTCGGTCCCGATCATCGCGCTGACCGCCAACGCGATGAGAGGAGATCGGGAGAAATGCCTCGCCGCCGGGATGAACGATTTCCTGAGCAAACCGGTCTCCAGCGCCAAGTTGAAGGAGACTCTGGACCGGATCCACAGACTGCGGAAGGCGGGTTAGGTCTCTTCCGACGTCTTGCCGGGCCGCCGTCCCGGCTTGCAGATGAACCCTTCGTTCTTCTTTCCGTTCATGCCGACGGTCAGCGGTTCTTCGAATCTCAAGTGGCGCACCGAGTTGGATTCGGAAGCCGCCTTCACCCCGGCCAGCCAGTCCCAGTCGATGTTCCCGTCTCCGATTTCAGGGTTCACGGTGAAATATCCGACATTGCAGGATGTCAGGTTTTGAAAAAAGTGGGTTCCCTGGGAGGGAGTGACCCGGAAGTCCCGGAAGCCGGCCTCCACGATCACCCGGGTTCCGCTGATTTCCTCCCAGGCCACCGGGATGCCCAGCCATGGGTCGGTCGAACCCCAACGTCCGACGCCGATCAGGATATACGGGCGCCCTTCTTTCAAAAGGAGGCTGTTCAGATGACCGACCCGTTCGGCGGCGGCCCGGCTTCTGGAACGGTCGAACCGGTGATAATCGACCACCACCACATCCCGGATCCCCTCCACCAGGCCGTGTCCCAACACGTTGGTGCTGTGGCAGATCATCTCGGAAGGGTCCAGATCTCCCAGGTCGATCTCTTCGATTTCCGGCGTCATCGCCATCGGACGGATCTGGAGGAAGCCGAACTCCGGAGGCCGTTTGTCCTCGGGAGACAGGTTTACCGCGAATTCGATCTCCACCGGGCTGCTGGTGCCCTGCTTTCCGACTCTCAACAGGTATTCCAGGATTTCGGCCAGGGGGAACAGCGGATGTTTCAGGATCGGGGCGAAGGTGACCAGGCGCATCCCCGGCCGGGCGATCCCGTCGTATACCGCGTTGTTTTCCGCCGACCAGGTGGACCCGATATGGGCGAGGGTTCCATCTTCTTCGGCCCGGTCCAGGCCGAAACGGGACAGGGTCAGTTCCCGTCGGCCCGGCTGGGTGTCCCGGTCCAGTTCCAGCGCCCAGAAGGTTTTCTGGCTGTTTTCCAGCATATCCTCGGTAGTGGCGAACTGCATCAGGTGGCGGGGATACCGTGGAGAAAACCGGAGGCAGTTCTCACCGGAAACCACCGTCTCCCCCAGGCCCAGGGCGACGGCGGCCACGCCGTCTTCGGTGGTGCACGGGGCGGTCGGATAAAAATTATGGGACCGGGCCACGCCGGCGAAGTGGGGATAAAAAAGGTTTCCGTGATGGCTGCCGATGATTCGCTGAATCGCCACCGCCATTTTCTCTCCCTCCAGCCTGTAGGGGGTTCGTTCCATGTACCGCTTGGTTCGGCTGGAAAAGGTGGAGGCGTAGACCCGTTTGATCGCCGAAACCAGCCGCTCCAGACGGCGAGTCAAGTCCGCCGTCTCGTGCGGGCGTCTGTAGGATTTTGGAGAA
>CAZZIV010000184.1:0-6663 GCA_964654385.1 uncultured Acidobacteriota bacterium
CTTCGCCGCGGGTCTTGAAGCCTTCGGTACTTCCGTTGCCGAGTGCCGAGTCCGCCAGCGCGGCTTGGATGGCGTCGGCCACGCTCAACGCACTCATGCCCGCATGCACCTTGATCGGGTGGACGTCCACCGTGACCGTGGGATTGCCGAAGTCGACGAACGACGAGCGCCTCAGCCGGCGCCCGGCGCGAGCATTACGCTTTTCCCTTGGCTGGAGAAATCGAAAAGAAGAACCCCCGCGAACCGATCGGCGCTTTTCACCGGGAAGCTGGCGCAGACATAAAAGGCTCCTTCCGGTTTCTGAACGGAAACGCCGGGCATGGACGAGAGAGCCTCGTACACCAAGTCCCGTCGCTGCCGGTATTCGGCGATGACCCCGTCCATGTACGCGGAAGGGACATCCCGGAGCCCGATTCCAAGGTGCTGACCCAGGGTCGGCGGACAGAGGCGAGCCTGTCCCGATCGGAGAATCGCCGCCATCAGCTCCCGGTTCCGCGTGACGATATTTCCTATGCGGAGCCCGCAGACGGAGACCCGCTTGGAGAGGCTGTCCACCACGATCACACGATCTTCCAACCCTTCCAGGGTCAGGGCGGAACGATGCTTCCGGCCGTCATAGGTGAATTCGCGGTAGACCTCGTCGGCCACCAGGTAAAGATCGTGCTTTCGGCAGAGTTCGCCGAGGGTTTCCATTTCCCGGTCGGTGTAGACGGTTCCGGTCGGATTATTCGGGGAACAGATCATGATCGCCCGGGTCCGGGGGCCGATTTTCGCCTCGATCCGTCCAGGTTCCGGAAGATGGTATCCCCGGTCGCCCGGCGTGGTCACCGGAACGGGCCGGATTCCCAGCAGGGCCGAGAATCCGCTGTAATTGGTGTAATAGGGTTCGAAGACGAGGATCTCATCGCCGGGATCGGCGAGCATGCCCAGGACGAACAGGATCGCTTCGCTCCCGCCGGTTGTGACGAACAGGTCGTCCACCGACACGTCCAGCCCGAGGTTCCTGTAATACCCTTCCAGGGTTTCCAGAAACTCGGGTGTGCCCTGGGACGGACCGTAGGGGATGTTGGTCCCTTCCCAGGTGTGGAGCCTGTCCAGGATTTCCGGAGGGGTGGGGATGTCCGGCTGCCCGATATTCAAGCCGAACACCTTCTTGCCGGCGGCCCGGGCTTTCACCGCGTAAGGGGCCAGGCGGCGGATCGGCGAGGCGGGGATCGTTCCCGCGCGGCCGGAAAGGGTCAGTGTGGAACGCATGATCGGCTCCTTTCGCCGCCTCCGGGCGGAAGAGACCCTATTTTACCGGAACATCGACCATTCTGAAAGACTGCGGTAGACTCCTTCTTCCGAAACCTCCAGGAGGAGTCTCGTGTTCCGTCGACTGCTGGTTGCCAACAGGGGGGAGATCGCTCTCCGGATCATCAGGGCCTGCCGGACGGCGGGAATCGAACCGGTGGCCGTCTTCTCCGAAGCCGACCGGGGTGCTCCCTGGTTGACGGAGGCGGAGGAGACGATCTGCATCGGCCCGGCCCGGGCGTCCGAATCGTACCTTGCCGCGGCCTCGATCCTGCAGGCGGCGGAACAGACCGGATGCCAGGCCCTGCATCCGGGATACGGCTTCCTCGCCGAGAACCCGGTCTTCGCCGCCTGCTGTGAGCAACAGGGGTTGACGTTTGTCGGCCCTGGAGCCGGAGCTATCCGGCGGATGGGCGACAAGGTGGAATCGAAGCGAACCTTCGCCGCCGCCGGCCTGCCGACGATTCCCGGGTCGCCGGGTGTCCTGGAATCGGCGGAGGAGGGGAAGCGTTTGGCGGCGGAGATCGGTTACCCGGTGATCCTGAAAGCGACCGCGGGAGGGGGCGGAAGGGGAATGCGGATCTGCCGTGGCGAGGCCGAACTGGAGGAAGGTTTCTCCGAAGCGGCCCTGGAAGCGGGCAACGCTTTCGGGAACGCGGGTCTCTACCTGGAAAAGTTTATTTCCGGTGGACGGCATATCGAATTTCAGGTGTTGTGCGACCGGTACGGAAACGGCATCCACCTGGGGGAGCGGGAATGTTCGGTGCAGAGGAACCACCAGAAGCTGGTGGAGGAGTCGCCCTCCCCGGTTCTCAAGGCGGGGGAGCGGGACCGGTTCGGAGCGGCCGTCGCCCGGGCCGTAGCAGGGTTCGGGTACAGGAACGCGGGCACGGTGGAATTTCTCCGTTCACCGGAGGGCGATCTCTACTTCATGGAGTTGAACGCCAGGCTGCAGGTGGAGCATCCGGTCACCGAGATGCTCACCGGCGTGGACATCGTTCAGGAACAGCTGCGGATCGCCGCCAACCGGAAGCTCGAAAGGAAACAGGAGGGGATCCGCTTTTCGGGACACGCCATGGAACTGCGCATCAACGCGGAAGATCCGGCGGAACGGTTCCGGCCCGATCCGGGCGTGATCACGTGTTTCGCGCCTCCCGTATCCGGCCGGAACGGTGTGGAAGTCCGGTGGGATTCGGTGGTTCAGGAAGGATACAGGATCCCCCCTCACTACGACTCCATGATCGGCAAATTGATCGTCAAGGGGGAAACCCGGGAGCGTACCTTGGAAGGGGCTCTTCTCGCCCTGGATTCCATGGTCGTGGAAGGAGTGAAAACCACCATTGATCTGCAGCGGCGGATCCTGGACCACGATCGTTTCCGGAGCGGGGAGTACGACGTCGATTTCCTTTCCGGCTCCGGCCTGCTGAAGGGGTGACCGCATGGCGAAAGTGAGACTCGATCCATTGGGAGATCCCCGGGACCGGATTCTTCCCGGAGAGGCGTGGGAGGTCCAGGCGGCCGGGGTCGACGCGTTGAACCGGTCGTTGCGGGATCTTCGGAAGCAGGTGCGCGCCGGGTGGGGGCCCGAATACGAGGAGAGAGTTCGGAGGAAAGGGAAACTTCCGACCTGGGACCGGATCGAACGGCTCAAGGATCGGGAGAGCCCGATCCTGCCGATCGGAACGCTGGTCAATCATGGGCGCACATTCGGGAAAGACGAAAAAACCTCGCCCGGGGCCGGAGTCGTCACCGCGTTCATCCGCGTCCACGGCCGTTGGACGGTGGTGATCGCCAACGACAATACGGTCGCGTCCGGCTCCTGGTGGCCGCTGACGCCGGAAAAAATTCAACGGGCCCAGGAAGTCGCCCTCCGTCTCCGACTTCCTGTGATCTATCTGGTCGATTGTTCCGGCCTGTATCTTCCAGAGCAGGCGCATACGTTCCCGGGCCGCGCCGGCGCCGGCGCGATCTTCCGCCGGAACTCGGAGTTGTCCGCGGCCGGTGTTCCGCAGATCGCCGGGGTCCACGGCGATTGCATCGCAGGCGGCGGATATATGCCGTTGATCAGCGACATCGTGTATATGACGGAGCAGGCCTACATGGTGATCGCCGGCGCCGCGCTGGTGAAGGGGGCCAAGTCCAGGCATATCACGTCTCTCTCTATCGGCGGGACGGACGTGCATGTTCATCTCTCCCGCTGCGCCGACCACCGGGTGCCGGACGATGAAACGCTGATCGACTGCATCCGGAATGAAGTCGAAAAGCTTCCTTCCCCGGCATGGGACTACTACCGGTATGGAATCGATGCCGCGCCGCCTGCGTTCGACCCGTCCGAGCTGAACGGGCTCTTCCCGGTCGACCATAGGATCGCCTACGACGTGAAACAGGTGCTGGCGCGACTCCTGGACCATTCCCTGTTTCGGGAGTTTTCGCCTGGGATCGGACGGGAAATGGTTTGCGGCATCGGCCGGATCGGAGGGCTCTACGCCGGCATCGTCGCCAACAACACGGAACTGACCGACCACCCGGTTCATGAAGATCGAAAACGACCGGGCGGCATTCTCTACCGGGAGGGGATCGCCAAGATCGCGCAGTTTTCACGGGCCTGCAACGACGACGGAATTCCGATCCTCTGGCTCCAGGACATTTCCGGTTTCGATATCGGGCCGGAGGCGGAAGAGCAGGGGCTCCTGGGATACGGTTCCAGCCTCATTTACGCCAATTCGACCAACACCGTTCCGATGTTCACGGTGCTCCTGCGAAAAGCCTCCGGAGCCGGTTACTACGCCATGGCCGGGCATCCCTACCGGCCGGTTCTGCAACTGGCGACCCCTCTGACCCGGCTCGCGGTGATGGAGGGGAAAACCTTGGCGATTGGGGCGTTCAACACGAAACTGGACGATGAATTCCGAATCGTGGCCGAATCGCCGGAAGAGGAAGCCAGGATTCGGGCGGGCATGAAGGCGGTGGAAAATCGGATCGCCGCGGATATGGACCCGGTGAAGGCGGCGGCCCGGATGGATGTGGACGAAATCGTCGAACCCGGGGAACTGCGCCTCTACCTTTCCGCCGCCGTGGAAATGAGCTACCAATCGATCGGATATCGGCGGATCAAGAATCCCAGAATATGGTCCCTCCACGACCTGGACGTTCTGGGAGGAGTGTAACGGTGAACCGGGACCTCCTCGATCCGCTGGTCGTTTTGACTCGACCCCTCCCCGGCGGGAACGTAGAGGTCGCTTGTCCCGGCGTCGGGATCTGGGAAGATCCGCCGAAGGAGGCGGTGCTTCTGGAAGAGAACGCCGCCGTAGGAACCCTTCGCTGCCGGAGCCGGCGCCGTCTTCTGGTTCTGCCCGCAGATGTGAGGGGGAGGGTCCTGGAACCGCCTCGTTCACTGAGGAAGGTTCCCCTCGAATACGGAGAGCGGATGTTCACGCTGTCCGGGGCGGAATTTCCGGCGGAGACAGCACCGGAAAGCGTCGGCCGGAACCGGTCCGATCGAGGGGGCATGGCCGCCGGAAGAGAGGTCCCGCCGGACGGGATCCTCGCAGTACGCGCTCCGACCGATGGGGTGTACTACGGTCGACCCTCCCCGGGAGCCGCCCCGTTCGTCCTCCCCGGATCCCGGATCCGAATCGGTACCACCCTTGGGTTGGTGGAAGTAATGAAAACCTTTAATCCGATTCTTTACGGAGGACCGGATCTGCCGGAAGAGGCCGAAGTGGTGGAAATTCGTGTCGAAGACGGCGGCGAAATCCACGCAGGCGACATTCTCCTGACCGTACGGCCCTGAACGAACCGGGGAGATTGACTATTCAGGAGAGCGCCCGCCCGACAGTTTCTCCTCGACGCTCCGGATCTTGTCTTCCATCGCCTGTTCCCGATCGATCCGGGTCCCCAGCTTGATAGTGGTGCTGATCCGGGGCGCGCCCATTCCATGGACCTTCTCGTGGCACCGCTTGACCGCGGCCATCACCGGATCCCAATCGCCTTCGATGTTCGTGCCGTAGGCGTGGAGGGAATGCTTCAAGCCGGCCTCCTCGAGGACCGCCTGACAGGCGGCGATATAGTCCGATACGGATACGCCGACCCCGACCGGTACGACGCAGAGATCCAGGATGACGCGCATGATTCTGTTCCTTTTACCAGGCGGCCAGATCTTCGATCGCTTTCCGGATGTCTTCGACCTGGGGGAGGATGAAATCCTCCAACTCGGGGGCGTAAGCGACGAACGTGTCCGTCCCGCTCAGCCGGCGGACCGGGCCGTCCAGTTCTTCGTAATGACGCTCGGCAAGGGTAGCCGCCAGTTCGGCTCCGTATCCCCAGGAATGGCTGTCTTCATGGAGAACAAGCACCTTGCTGGTCTTCCGGATCGAGGCTGCGATTCCCTCCCAGTCCACCGGGGAAAGGGTTCGCAGATCCAGGATTTCCGCCGAGATTCCGCTCTCTTCCGCCTTGCGGGCCGCCTGGATCGCCCGATGGACCGTGGCGCCGTAGGTGACGACGGTGAGATCGGTTCCCTCCCTGGCGACCCGGAGCCGGCCGAACGGGACCATGTACTCGGGGCCCGGGTATTCCGCCTTGTTGTAGGTCTGCCGGTAAAGATGTTTGTGCTCCAGGAAAATGACCGGATCATCGCACCGGATCGCCGTCCTGAGCAGGCCGTTGGCGTCAAGGGCGGTGGAAGGACAGACCACCCGGAGCCCCGGGTTGGCGGTGAAGAGAGAGGCGCCGGACTGGCTGTGATAAATCGCTCCGCCCCGGATGTAGCCGCCGTAGGAAACCCGTACCACCATCGGGGCCTTGAACGTGTTGTTGGCGCGCCAGCGGAGGGTGGCGAGTTCGTTCCTGATCTGGTGATATGCAGGCCAGATGTAATCGAAGAACTGAATCTCCACGATCGGCCGCAGGCCACGGACCGACATGCCGATCGCGCGTCCGAGAATGTTCGCTTCGGCAAGAGGGGTGTTGAAGACGCGGTTTCCGCCGAACTCCTTCTGTAGACCCCACGTGACTTTGAATACCCCGCCCTTCCCTTTCAGTTCCTCAAGCACCTCTTCCCGGGAAGCGTCGGCCACATCTTCGCCGAACAGAACGATCTCAGGGGCTCGTCGCATCTCATCCCGCAGGCATTTATTTAAAAGGTCGACCATGGTGGTCGGGGTTCCTTCCAGGGCCGGTTCCGTGGAAAAAGATGCCGACGTCGGATCCACGTCGGGGGAATAGACGTAATCCAGGGCCGATTCCGGCTCGGGGCGGGGCCGGACCATCGCCTCGTCCGCAGCCTTCTCCACTTCCTCTTTCACCTTGTCCGCCAGGGCGTCCAGGAGCTCCTTGTGCACGATTCCCTCGCAGAGCAGGGGGGTCCAT
>CAZZIV010000185.1:0-6599 GCA_964654385.1 uncultured Acidobacteriota bacterium
CCGAGAATCTTCAGCCCCGGGAGCCATCTCCCTCGGACACCTCTTCGACCTCCCCGCCTTTCCGAGAATCTTCAGCCCCGGGAGCCATCTCCCTCGGACACCATCTCCCCAGGACACTTCTTCGCCCTCTCAGGTTGAGCCCCCTCCTGCCGGTGTGGTACGCTGGAAATCGGAGCTGACAACCTGACGAGGAGAACCATAATGACTTTCATCATCGCTGAACCATGTGTGGATACCAAGGACACCGCCTGCGTGGATGTCTGCCCTGTGGATTGCATCCATCCGACCAAGGACGACCCGAAATTCGCCGAAGAGAAAATGCTCTACATCGACCCGGACGAATGCATTGACTGCGGCGCCTGCGAACCGGCCTGCCCTGTGGAGGCGATCTTCGAAGAAGACACCCTGCCGGAAAAATGGAGCAACTATCTCCAGATCAACGCCGACTACTTCAAGTAGAAACCGGTTTCGCCGGTGGAATGAGTCGAAGGCGCCTTCCAGGGCGCCTTCGCTGTTTCGGGCATTGCCGCTGTAGGCGACTGTACCGGTCTGGCGGCAGCAGGAAAGGACGGGAGGATGGCACGGGACAACCGATGGTCCGGCTTCGCGCTGCTGATCGTCGCCCTCCTGGGCGGCCTGCTGTTCTCGACCTCCATGGACCGCCTCTGGCCGATGGTCAATGCCGACGTCACCCGGAACCCCGACGAGTTCCGGGAACCGGCCCGACGATTCCTGGAAGCCGCCGGATTCGACCTGGAAGGGTACGATTTCGCCGGCGTGGTCCTGGTGTATGAAAATGTCCTGGACTACGCCGAATCGACCTTCGGCCGGGGCCGGACCCAGGCCTGGATCGGGGAACGGTTCCCCCTGGTGGTCTACCAGGTCGGTTTCAAAAAAGAGGGAGAGCCCCGGTCGGCCTACGTCTTCTTCCACCCGGACGGGAAGGTCCTGGGCTGGCGGAAACAGGTGGAACCGGACGATCCCGGACCGTCCATCGAGGAAGACGCCGCCCGATCGATGGTTCGCGCCGCCATGGAGGACCGGCTGGGGATCGACCTTCCGGCCTGGACGGAAAAATCGGTAGACGTCACCGTGCAACCGAACCGGACGGACTACTCATTCACCCTGGAGAGAATGGTTTCCGAAGACCCGGAATTTCGGGAGAAGATCCTGGGAGTCGTGGCCGGTGACCGTGTGGTCCGGGCGTACCGGTACCTGGTGGTCCCGGGAGCCGCCAGACGGGCGGCGAGAGCGGCCGGCGGCCCGGAGAAGGCGATGCAGTCGATCGGCTTCGGCCTCCTGGGGATCGCGGCCCTCGCGGCGTTCTGGATCTTTCTGACCCGGCTACGAGACGGCGGCGTCCGGCTGACCCGGGCGGCGGTCCTGGCCTGCTTTATCTTCGCCTGCCTTCTGGCCACCTGGCTGCTCCAGACCGGCAGCCTGTTCCAAAGTTGGGAGCCGTTGTGGCCTCGCTGGATTTCAACGCTCCAATACCTGGTGTTCCGGAGCAGCACAGAAGCCTGGATGATCCTGGTGCTCCTGGCGTTGATCGGCGCTGGAGACGCCCTGGACCGGGAGGCCGGTGCCGGCCGGGGCCGGTCTTTGTGGCTCCTGGCCCGGGGGAAGATCCTCGACCCGGCGGTAGGAGCCGCTTCCCGGCGGGGATTCCTGATCGGCTGGATCTGCGGAGGCGTGCTGGCCGGCTCCGTCATCATCCTGCAGACGCTGGCAGGGGCGCGGACCGCCCTGCAGCCCCGGGCGTTCTTCTTCTACGCGCTGAACTCCGCCTCCCCGGCCTTCTCCACCCTGCTGTTCTTCCTGAACGTGGCGCTGCTGGAGGAACTGGGCTACCGGTTCTTCGCCGGAACCTGGCTGAACCGGTTCACCGGGCGGCGCTGGGTCGCCATCCTGGCTCCGGCGGCGATCTACGGGCTGACCCACACCGGCCTGGGTTTCCTGCCGCCGGCCGAGCCGTTCTGGGGACGGGCGGTGGTGATGACCCTGGTCGGGTGCGTCTGGGGCTGGGCGTTCTTCCGGTACGACGCCTTGACGGTGGTTCTCTCCCACTGGACCGCCGACCTGTTCATTTTTAACTGGCCGCGAATCTCCAGCGGGAAAAACGGGCTGGTCGTCCTCGGGTTGATCACCGTGCTCACGCCGCTGCTGCCGGCGATCCTGGGATGGGCGGCGGGCCTGTTGCCGGGAAGGGGCCGGACCGGGGGGCAGAAGAGGGGTCTATTTGCTTGACGGGGGCCTCCGAATGGAACCCCTTGCTCTTATTCCTGGGCCTCCAGCCACCGTTCGCAATCGATCGCCGCCTTGCACCCTTCTCCAGCCGCGGTGATCGCCTGCCGGTAGATGTGGTCGTGTACGTCGCCGGCCACGAACACCCCTTCCACGTCGGTACGGGAGGTGTTGCCGTGGACCTTCAGGTATCCGTTCTCGTTGGGCAGACCGCTCCGGAACAGTTCGCTGTTGGGGGAATGGCCGATCCCCACGAAGAAACCACCGCACGGCCGTTCGGTGATCTCGCCGGTCTTCACGTTCTTCACCTGGATGGAGGATACCTTCGTGCCGTCGCCGACCACCTCTTCCACCACCGAATCCCACAGCACTTCGATCTTGTCGTTCGCCAGGACCCGGTCGCCCATGATCTTCGACGCCCGGAACTCGTCTCGGCGGTGAATCACCGTGACCCGCTTGCCGAACCGGGTCAGAAAGAGCGCTTCCTCCATCGCCGTGTCGCCGCCGCCGACCACCGCGATCTCCTGGTCCCGGAAGAAGAAGCCGTCGCAGGTGGCGCAGTAGGAAACGCCCCGGCCGGAATACTCCTCTTCCCCTCTCACGCCGAGCTTGATCGGCGAGGCTCCGGTGGCGATGATCAGAGCGTTCGCCTTCAGCTCGCCGCCGTCGGTTCCGACGACGAACGGCCGGGAAGAGAGGTCCACGCCGGTGGCGTCACCGGACACGAACTCGGCACCGAACCGTTCCGCCTGCTTCCGAAACGCTTCCATGAGATCCGGCCCCAGGATCCCTTCGGGATAGCCCGGGTAATTCTCCACCTCGGTGGTGTTCATCAACTGCCCGCCGGCGCCGAGGCCTTCCACGACCACCGGCTTCAGGTTCGCCCGGGCGGTATAGATCGCCGCGGTGAGGCCGGCCGGGCCGGAGCCGAGGATCACCACGTTATGAAGTTCGGCCATCTCTCTCTTCTCCTCATCGTTTCTTTTTGTTGGAACCAGGCTTCATCATGGCTGTTCGTTCAGAGTCCCAGGAGCCGGTCCAGTTCACCGGAATCGTCCAGGGCGACCAGGTCGTCACAGCCGCCGACATGCCGGTCGCCGATAAAAATCTGGGGGACGGTGGTCCGGCCGCCGGACCGCTTCACCATCGTCTCTTCCAGGCCGGCGCTGGCCTCCACGTCGATCTCTTCGAACGCGACCCCCTTCTCCCGGAGCAGGCTCATCGCCCTCCGGCAATAGGGACACCAGCTTTTGAAATAAACGGTCACATCTGCCATGGATCACACCTCATCGGCCGGCAGCTTCGCCGGCAGGTGCAGCATGATAGCCGCCGGGCTAGAGGATCGCATCCCTCAGGAACGCCGCTGCTCGCTCGGGGGCGGTCGGGTTCATGTAGAACCCGGCCCCCCACTCGAATCCGGCCACCTGGGTCAACCGGGGCAGGATCTCGATATGCCAGTGGAAGTCGGCTTCGAGGGTCGCCCAGTAATTCACCCGGTGCGCCTCGGCTTCCGTGTTCGGCGATGTATGGAAGACGAAATTGTACGCCGGGTTCCGGAGGACCGATTTCAACCGGGCCAGGATGTCCCGCAGGCTCCGGGCCAGGGCGGCCAGGGACGACGGGGTTTCCCGGGCGAAGGAGTGGAGGTGTTTCCTCGGGATCACCATGATCTCGAACGGAAACCGGGAGGCGTACGGCGCCAGGGCGACGAAGTGCTCGTCGGCGGTGACGATCCTCTCCCCGGTTTCCAGCTCCTGGTTCAAAACGTCGCAGTAGAGACAACGGGTCTTCACATGATAATGCTGCCGGGCCGACTCCAGTTCCATGGCGATCGCCCGGGGCGTCACCGGGGTGGCGATGATCTGGGAAACGGGGTGGTCCAGGGCGTCCCCGGCCAGGGCGCCGTGGTTCTTGAAAACCAAGGCGTACTTCAAACGGTGATCCTTGTACAGGTCCCGGATCCGGGACTGGTAGACGCCGAGTACCTTTTCCACGTGAACCGGGTCCATATCGCCAAAGTGAAGGCCGTGCTCCGGAGATTCCACCACGACTTCGTGGGCGCCCACACCCCGCTGCCGGTCGTAGATCCCTACGGCGCGCCGTTCAGGCTCCCCTTCGACGGAGAGGGCCGGATACTTGTTGGGAAACACACGCACCTCCCAGCCGCGGGAGTTCGGCATCGAACCTTCCGGCCGGATCGCCAGGATCTCCGGTGGCGTCGTCGGCTCGTTTCCAGGGCAGAATGGACACGAGACGACCTCCGGAATCTCCTGGGAGGGAGGGAGGAAATCGGCCGGCCTGCGGCTTCGCTCGGTGGAGATGATCACCCAGCGCCTGGCGAATGGATCGTGTCGAAGTTCGGACATGCGTTTCTCCGATCGATGCGAACGAGAAGACCGTTACAGGAACCAGTCTCCCCTGTGGGTTTCTTTCATCGGGTCGGCCGTGAGCAGGACGGTTCCGACCGAGGGGATCACCTGCTTCTCTCCTCCCGGGGTCATGCAGACCACCCGGAAACGGGTGTTGTCGCCGCCGCCCGGCAGGCGGTTCAGCGGAACGGCGAACTCGGCGATCCTGGCCAGGACCGCGCGGCATCCTTCGATCTCCTCCTCCCCTTCCTGCAGGTCGGGAAATCGAACAGCCTGATCCGGGTACCCTGGAAACTCCACCGAAATCATGCTCCCTTCCAGGGCGCGGGACGCGGGAGGGACGGCGGTGTCCAGGCGGAGGTAGAACGTGTCGTGGCTGCGGCCGAAGTAGACCTCCTTCACCGGGCAGTCGGCGGAAGGTGTGACACAGGCGTTCCCCATGACCCGCCCGGCGGCGAGCCATTCGTAGAAATCGGTGATGAACCCGTCCAGGTCCGGTTCCACCGGCCCGGCCGGCGACATGATCCCGGTGTCGGCCTCCCGGCGGATCGGCTGGAGCAGTCCCGGAGGAAGCTCGATCCCCTTCTGCTCCAGGCTCCTGCAGAGGAGCGACCGGAAACGGTCATCGAAATCGGCGGCGAAGGCGGTGGCATGGTCGCCACCGACCCACCAGAACCAGTCACTCCCTTCGGCCGCCAGGATCGATCTCCAGGCATCGTCTTGCAGCGAAGGTTCTCCCTTGCCGTCCAGGGCGTCCCGGGCCTCGGCCAGCAGATCCCATGCCCGGTTTTTCTCCTGTCGGCCGATCCAGTCCCGGAACGCGCCGACCAGCCAGGATCCGGCAGAGAGGCGGGAGAGGGCCGGAAGCGGGGCGGCCCCGGCCGCCTCGGAGGCTGTGCAGGTTTCGATCGGCGCCTGCTCCAGGGCGCTGTAGAGCGCTTCCAGGAACGGCCCTCCGTTCTTCTGGTAGGCGTCCCAATGGTTCTCGCCGTCCAGGGCCACCGACACCACGGCGGTCCGGCCCTCCTGGGAGGCAACGTCTCCGATCCTGCGGACCCGCCGCACGAAATCGGCGGCGGCCAGGGACGGGCTCCAGGCCGCGTAATCGGTTTCCAGCAGCCGGGAGAGTTCCCGGTCCCGGAAAAATACGGTCAGGCCTTCCCGGAATTTCCACGGTGTGTGGACCTTGGCGGACCGAGCCGGACCGTTCCCCCGTTCGCCCAGGGAGGTCAGGAGAACGTCTTCATCGGAAGCGGTCCAGAAGAGGCCGGCGTCCTGCCAGGCGGCCAGGGCCGCCTCGGAGACCGCTCCCTCTGGAGACCAACCTCCCGCAGGCTCCGTCTCCAGGATCTCCCGGAAGCGATCGGCTCCGGCCCGGAGTTGGAAACGGGCGTCTTCCGGCCTGGCGAACCTGCGGGCCGGAAGGTGCAACGTCGGCACCGCCTCGTGGGCCGATTCCAGGTCGCAGAGCAAGGGGAGGATCGGGTGGAAGTACGGCTCACAGCCGAACTCCACCTGCTCCTGGCCGGCCAGGGTCTTCCAGGTTCCCAGGACGCCGGCAAGGTATTCCTCCTGGACGGCCAGCAAGCCTTTTTTTTCATCTTCGGTGAACTCCCGGCCCTTGTCGATCAGTTCAGCCACCTTCGGCTGCTCCCGCAGATGATTTCCGGACCAGGCCAGGTGAAACAGGACCTGCATATCCCGGAGGGCGGACGCGTCGAAGCCGTCCACCACCGGCTGGGGCACCGGCTCCCCGCCGTAATCCCCCCGCCGGGCCGCCAGTTCCCGCGCCCGGGGCAGATCGCCCCCCAACGTACTCATTCGGAACTGGAGAAAATGCTCCACAACGAAACGCCGCTCGTCAGGGGTCAAGCTCTCCGCAGGAGTGGCGGCCAGCCGCGGGTGCGGCGGCGGCCGGCCTACATTCCGGGCGAGCACAGGCGAATCGGCCCAGCGCACCGCGCCGACGCCTCACGCAGTGGCTCG
>CAZZIV010000186.1:0-6511 GCA_964654385.1 uncultured Acidobacteriota bacterium
GCCCGGCGACCGGGCCTCCGAAGTAATACGCGGCGGCGATCTCCGCCTGCACTGTCTCGCCGGGGCGGAACACCCGGGCGTTCCCTTCCTCCGTAGGAGTGGTCACGGTCACCCTGTATTCGGGCAGCTTGTACTCTTCCAGGCGGAACAGGGCCGGCCCCCAACTCCATCCCGACTCTCCCGGCAGGCGGAACTGCACCCGGTATTCCCCCAGCCGGTTCTCCTCTTCCAGCGCCCACTCATCCCAGGCGGAGCCGAAACGGTTCAGCTCCAGGGAGCCGGCCCGGACCTGCTCCCCCTGGGGATCAAGGATCCGGTACTTCAGCGTCGCCCCCTCGGCCGTATCCAGGCCGAACCGGTCCCGGACCCGGGCGATCAGTTTGAAATGAACCGTCTCCCCAGGCCGGTAGGCGGGCCGATCGGTGAAGCCGTACAGCTTCCAGTCCCGGGCGGAGATCTCCTGGTCGTCTTTCCGGCGGCCGGCCACCTGCCCGGTCCCCAGGATCTGCCGGTCGCCGGAAACGGCGCTGACCCAGAGCCGCCGGTACGCACCGTTCCGGTCCAGGACGGTCCGGGCGATCCCGTCGCCGCCGGTCTGAAGACGCCGGCTCCGCCAGATCGTCCGGCCTCCCCGGCTTAGGCCTGCGTGCAGCCGGATCTCCGCGCCGGGCACCGGCTCGCCGGTGATCGCGTCGCAGACCCAGGCCAGCACCTGCTCGTCCGCCACCTTCAAGACCAGGGCGGTGCGGGAGACCAGGAGCAATTCCCGGCTGGATTGTCCGCCTCCTTCGGCGGTCAAGAGATACGCCCCTTCCTGCAGCCGGTGGTCCAGCCCCACGACCTTGCCGCCTGGGGCGTGGGCCGGTTCCCCGGACTCGTCCAGGCTCCAGGATCGAACCTTCTTCAACCCCTCCACGTTCACGCCGGAAAGGAGGTTGTCGTCGCGCCCCCATTCCTCGAAACGAAGATCGTCGGAAAGGTTCAGTGTGTAAACGGAAAACCGGATCCGATCCACGTTTCGCCAGGCCAGTTGAAACTCCTGTTCCGAGCCGGGAAGAAACACGCCGGAAACCATCAGCTTCAGGCGGGGTTTCAGGATCTCCTGAAGCTGGTTCCGGGCCTGCCGCCAATACCGGGATTCCCCTTCCGAGTAGCGGTCCAGGAACCTCCGGTAAAGCTCCACCGCTTTTTCATAGTCCGGGCGGAAACCGACGCCGCCGTCCTCCAGGCGGACCGGCCGGCCCGGCGACTGGACGAAACGGGCGTACTGGAACAGGGCGTCGTCATACCATTCGGAGGAGCCGCCTTCTTCCAACGCCGCTTCGAACGCCTCCACGGTCCGCCGGTAGAGGGCCGGATTGCCGGATCGGTTCCGAAGCCCGATGGCCAGCAGGTAACGGAGCCAGGGGGCGTCTTCTTTCCCGGCGATCTTCAGCGCCCGGTGCAAGGTTTCCACCGGGAGGATGTTGCCGTAGGAGCCGTAGGCGTACCCGGCGTTCGCCCAGTCCGGCCGGGCCGCCTTCTTCAGGATCGCCAGGTACCGGGTCCGGGCGGTTTCGATCTCCCGGGAGCCGGCCCACCAGTCGAGAGCCGCGCGGTAAGAGGTCCAGGCGCCGTTCCAGTCGGCCCGGCTCCGGACCTGCCAGGCGGCATCGCCCAGGGATTCGCTCGCCTCGGCCCAGACCTGGTCCCGCTCCGAGGGCCGCTTCGCAGCCTCCACGATCTTCCGCACCTTCCCCAGCGCTTCCTCGAGAGCGGTCGTGTCCGGGTTGGCGGTGACCGCCTCCGAGCGCCAGGCGCAGTCGGCCAGGCGTAAATCCAGCCGGCGGATCCCGGCCGCGTCCAGCCGTTTCCGGTCGACCTTTCCGTACGCTTCCAGGGCCAGGGCGAAAGACCCTTCCTGCCGCAGCCGCTCCGCCTGCTCCCATGCGTCGCCTCCACCGCCGGCACCGGGCCGGTGAGGATCCACGATGGAGCCGGCTCCCGCCGATCCCGAAAGGAGCAGCCAGATCACCGCCGCCACTGCCGAAACACTCAACACCCAAAGGAGTCTGATCTTCATGATTCACCTCGGCCCCATGGTTCGGACGCGATGCTGGAGATGAGTGTACCTGGACGGCGATCGATAGGACAGGGTGGAACGATCAGGTCTCGACCCAGCGGATCACTTCGAACCCTTCGGCGAACGGCACGCCGGCGGTCCGGCCGTTCCGGACCGCCTCGGCCCGGATCTGCTCTTCCCACAACCCCTGGTTCCGCTGAAATTCGGAGCGATAAATTTTGACCAGGGCGATCTTTTCGTCCAGTTCCTGGGTGATCTCCACGAAGTGCCTGGGGTCGAACGGCCTCGAGCCGGAATAGCTGTTGCTTCGGTAAGCCAGCACTTTCGGGATATGCCGGACGCAGTGAAGGGAGGCGCGGGCCAGGGCCAGGTGGTCGTGTGTCGCGTCTCCGGTCCAGTGCGTGAACACCAGGTCGGGCCAGACCTGCTCCACCATTTGCGCCAGGGGCCGGTTCAGCGACTCGTCGCACTGGAGGGAAAAGGTCGGCAGGCCGGCTTCCACCAGGTTGGCGCCCAGCCAGGCGGCGGCGGCCCTTCCTTCCTGCCCGGCGATCTCGCCGGAACGGATCATCCCCCCTTCCGCGCCGGTGAACTCGGAAACGGTCGCAACGAAAAGGTGGACTTTGTGCCCGGCTTTCTTCAGCTTCACCAGTGCGCCGCCGCACCCGATCTCCACGTCGTCGAAATGGGCTCCGATCGCCAGGATGTTCATGGTTTCCCCGCTCAGGTTTCGATGCCGGTTCCATCATAACCAATTTCATGCGGGTTAAGGAAGAAGTAGGACCTTTCGGCAGCCCGGTTATAATCGGCCCGGACGCGGAGACGAACCGTCATGAGCGAAAAAGAGACAGGGAGTTCCATCCATCCCGGGGAACTGGTGGACGCGATCCGCCGGGGGGAGAACATTACCGAACTCCTGCGGGGCGCATGGAAAACCGCGGGCAACACCGAAGAGATCATCGAAACCGCCTACGACCTGCAAACGCTAGAGAACGATCGGTGCCCCGCCGGCAGGGAAGCCGTGGAGCGGCATAACCGGTACGGGAATGAGATCGCGCGGCGAATTCTCTCGTACACGCGCCCATCCAGTCTCCTGGAGGCCGGCGTCGGACGGGGAACCACCTTTCTGCCGGTTCTGCAGGGACTCGACCTGCCGGTTCTGCAGGCCCATGGCCTGGACCTCTCCTGGTCCCGGGTGGCGGCGTGCCGTCGCGCCCTGGCCTCGTCTTTCCGCCGGCCGGTCTTCCTGTGCACAGGAAGCATCCTCCACCTCCCGTACGAAGACCACAGTTTCGACCTGGTTTACACCTCCCACGCGATCGAACCGAACGGCGGAAGGGAGGCGGAAATCCTTGCCGAACTCTACCGGGTGGCCTCGCGTTACCTGTTCCTGCTGGAACCCGGCTACGAACTGGCTTCCGGGGAGGCCCGGCGGAGGATGGAGGAACTCGGCTATTCCCGGGGCCTGGTTCAGCAGGCCGAATCCACCGGGATGAACGTGGTGGCCCATGAACCGTTCCCGTTCACCGCCAATCCCCTGAACCCGACGGCGCTCACGGTGATCGCCAAGAACCCGGAAGCGCCTCCGGCCACGCCCCGGCCTGCCTGTCCCCGTTTCGGCGATCCCCTCACCGACCACGGCGATTCGTTTTTCTCCCGGGACTCCCTGAGGGCTTATCCGAAGATCCAGGGGATCCCCTGCCTTCGCCCGGAAGACGCGGTCATCGCCGGGGCCTACCTGGAATTTCTGGATCGGGACTGATCGACCGGCGGCTCGCATGGAGAGAGATCGGTGATCTTCGAAGCGCCGGTGCGCCATGGAAAACGATCCGCGTTTCCCGCAGCGCTGGTCCCAGTATCTTGGACAGGTCCCCGTCAAACCTAGGGCGGAATCCGAGCAAACCATACCGCTGCTAACCGTTCCTACTCCCACCCACGAATTTCGGTCCTCCTCCACCCCACGGTTTCATTGGACACCTGATTGGGGATGATAGACCCCCGAAGGAGGTGTACCGATGGCAGGGAAGAAGAAACCGGCCTCTTCTCCGGTCGCCCTACGCGCCCCCTGTGAAGAGCCCGGCGCGCGCCCCGGTAGGGGCGGTGGAACTGTAGAGCCGGAACTCCGCCTCGATCACCGTCGGCCGGTCTCCCGGCACGAACGTTTCGTCCAGTTCCTGGGCCGAGTACTGGAGCCGCAGGAAGCAACTTCCGTCGTCGAACGGCTGGTAGAGGATCGAAGGGATCAGCGCCGCCTGTCCTGGATCGTGGACGATCTCCACCTGCCGGCTGCTGTCGCCGACGATCACCCGCCCGCCGGTGGCGCCAAAACCGTACCGGGCGGAGACGATCCCCGACAAGGCATCGGCATGGTCCACCGGGCCGTCATGCAGCTCGAACCGTTCCAGCCGGTCTCCGCCGTTGTGGGCGGCGAAGAACAGCGTGCATCGATCGAACGCCCCAGGAGGGAAGGTCAGGTGCATCGGCCGGATCCGTCCGGCGAGCCGGCCCGGGTGCTCGATCCGGACCCGGCAGCGGAGCGCCCCGTCCCCGCCGGGGAGGGAGTACGTCTTTCGGAACAGGACGTCCCGGCACCGGACCTGCACCTCCGCCTGGACCCCGCCGCCGGGGAGAGGCTCGACCGTCGGCTCGCAGGGGGAGAGATCGGTGATCTTCGGCGCGCCGGGCCGTTCGATCACCATGTTGCACGAATAGAAATCGGCGGCATAACGGATATCGTCGAACCGGCCGTGGGGAATCGTCCCGACCCAACCGGCCGGGTCGGAGTTCTGCCGCTCCCCTCCTATCGGGGCCCAGTCCAGAAGGGCCAGGCCCCGCTTCGTGTCCAGCCGGCAGGAGAAACGGCGGTTCTCGAGGAACAGGTAGCGGCCGTCCCGCCGGGAGGCGGCGGCCGGTTCGCCGTCCGCTTCGGTTCGACCGGGGGAAACCGTCTCGAACCGTTCCTCCGCCACCGCAAGCTCCTGCCGGAAATCGTTCCAGCGTTCCTCTTCGATGTGGGTCCGAAAATCGCTGGACCAGAGACGGCAGAGCTGTTTCCCGAAGCTCCCTTCCAGCTCTCCGTTCCGCCCGGCGGCGGCGGCCAGCCGGTGGCAGGCGGTGTTGATGTTGAAATCGTCCCGGCCGGTCACCGCCCACCGGTTCAACGTGTATTTTTCCTGCTTCTTCACCGGCACCGGTTGGGCGGCGGACTCCAGGCGGAGAGGTTCCGGCGACTCCGGCTCCGGTTCCGGGAGGTCCAGCAGCTCCGAGGGCAGCCGCAGTTCGATCTCCTCCTGTTCGCACAGCCGGTCCAGCAGGCGTCCGACCGCGTCCCACTCCCCGCCGGTGTCTACCTCCGGCTCGTCCTGGTATCGCCGGGGGCGGTAATCGAACACCTCCCCGTCGCCGGCGTACAGGCAGAAGAACCGATCCCCGGCCCGTTCTCTGTACTCCCGGATGTACCGCAGGTAATCTTCCTCTTCCACCAGCCGGTGGACGGTCCGCTGGAACTGCTGGGACGGCAGGGTGTCCACCCACAGCAGCGGCAGCACGGTGCCGTCGGCCCCAAGGGCGGCCCGCTTCCCGAACCGGAGTTCGCCGTCCCACCCGGGGTGGTGCCGGTACGGGTTGTTCCACTCCATCAGCACCGCCTCGTACCCGGCGGCGGCGTAATGGGGCAGGATCCCGCCGGACCAGGCCATTTCGTTGATCACCGCCACCCGGGGAACCAGGCCCAGAAGATGCCGGTACGCTTCCATTCCTAATTCCTGGTTCCTCCGGTTCACCGGCGAGGGCGCCAGGGGGCCGACGATCTGGGCGTAGCCTCCTCCGACCAGTTCGCAGGCGCCGTCCTCCAGCAGCTCCCGGAACCGCTCCAGCCGTTCCGGGGCGATCTCACGCAGGATCTCCAGGGTCAGGCCGGAGCAGTGGACGCCCAGCGGACGGCCGCTCCGGACCAGGTCCAGGAGAGGACCGAAACAGGCGTCCACCACCTGCTTCCGGTCGTCCTTGGAAAGCGCGGAGAACATCAGGTTGAAGTGGAAGACGATGAACGCCGGCGTACTCATTCCACCGCCTCCACGTCGATCCGGACCGACGCCAGCGCCTCTTCCGCCAGGCGAACGGCGGTGTCCGGATCGTCGGCCACGGTGATGATGTAGAACAGCCGGCTCATGTAACTGAGCGGCGGCAGCACGTCCCCTGCCTGGAACGGCTGAACCACCAGCACCTCCTCCACGCCGGGCATCCGGGGCAGGCGGTCCATGCCGTGAACCACCGTGATCCGCCCGGGCCGGTGCCGATAATACCGGTGGGCCATCGCCTTGTGGAACTTCGGCTCGAAAAGAGTGGAAGGAACCGGGCCGCCGGTGGCCCAGCGGATCGCGGCGTCCAGGAGTTCCACGCCGGAGGTGAGCGGCACGATCCGGCTGGCGAAGCCGGGACTGAGGCGGG
>CAZZIV010000187.1:0-6499 GCA_964654385.1 uncultured Acidobacteriota bacterium
GCCCCGGCCGCCGCCGCCGCCCGGGGCCCAGGGGGTCGTCGCCGGCAGGTTCGGAAGATCCCGGGCCGCCGCCCATTCGCCGCCGCCCAGGTTCCGGAAGAGGCGGCTTCCCGCCGCCGCTTCCCCCACCAGGAGATCCGGGAACCCGTCGTTGTCCGCGTCCAGCACCGCCAGGCCGCCCTGCTTTCTCCCGCCGGCTTCCAGGACGGCCGGTTCGGAAAAGGCTCCGCCCCGGTTGTAGATCAGTTCCGCGCCTTCTTCCGCCAGCACCGCCAGGTCCATGAACAGGTCGTGGTCCAGGTCGGCGATCCTCAGGTCCAGGACCTTGCCGGACAGGTCGGCGGCGGCGGTCTCCAGGAAGCTCCCGTCCCGCTGGTTGGAAAGGCAGAAGAGGCGACGGGAAAGGCCGAGGAGGATGTCCACGTCCCGGTCGTTGTCGAAATCGGTGAAGGCGATCCGGACCGGCCCGGCCAAGTCGGCCGCCTCCGCCGGGAACCGTTCCAGATCCGATGGAGCGAACCGGCCTTCCCCGTCGTGAATACCGATCCGGCAACCGGTGCCGCCGTTGCCGCTCCGGCACCAGAGGTAGTCCAGGTCGCCGTCATGGTCCAGGTCGGCGAACTCCAGGTCGGCGAACCCGGAACCCTCGGCAGGCACCGAATCGTACGGCTCCGCACGGCCGGAGGACCGGACCGTCAGAACAGGGTCGTCTTCCGGGCCTTCCAGGAAGACGCCGAACAGTTCCTGCCGTCCCGGGCCGGAAAGATCGGCGGAGGCCAGGGCCAGGACGGTCCCGCCCTGGAACCCTGGAATCGGGCCGCCGGTTTCATCCTGCGGCGCTCCGCCGGGTCCGGACCCGGCGACAACGAACCGGTCCTCCACCGGGAGAACCGTCCAGGCCGTCTCTCCGCCTGGTCCCGCCTGGAACACGCCGCCGGAGGGGGCCGGCGGAGCGAAGGCGATTTCCGATGCTTCCGGCGCCACCAGCCCGGGGCCGGGGAGGGGGGCGGCCATGGCGTACCGCCCTTGCTCGCCGTACTGGGTTCCCATCGCCACGTCGATCCCTTCCCGGGTCCGGATCTCCTGGGACTTCTCGATCAGGGCGGTGCCCCCTTCCCGATCGCCGGTCTGGATCAGGAGGCGGCCCAGGCTGTACAGGCTGGAAACGTGGGTCGGGGAGAGTTGCAGGGCGGACTGGAAAGCTTCCCGGGCCGCGGCGGTCTCTTCGGGAGTCCCCAGCCGGGCAAGGACGCTCCCCAGGTTGTAGAGGGCCGGAACGTCCGCAGGGTCGATCTTCACGACCCGGCGGAGGTAACCGGCCGCGTCTTCGAACTCCCCCCGGCTCTTGAGGATCGATCCCAGGTTGTAAAGGATGTGCGGTTCTTCAGGATCCAGGGCTTCCGCTTTCCGCAGCGCCTGCTCCGCCTCTTCCGGCCGGGACTGCTGGAGGAGGGCGACCGCCAGGTTGTTCAGGAGGATCGGGTTCTCCGGGTCCAGGTCCCGGGCGGCCTGGAACTCCTCCAGGCCGGCACCCCAGTCCTGCTGGTTCAGGAAAGCGATCCCCCGGGTGTTGTGGCGCAGGATTTCCTCTTTCGCGGTTGTACCGTCCGGAGAACCGGAACGGCAGCCGGCCAGGAGCATAAGGGCCAGGCAGCTGCAGAACCCGAGGACGAAAGGGAAGCCGCCGCGCCGGATCATTTCGAGCCCTCCTTGGCCGGGTCGCCGTGGACCCGTTTCGCTTTCGCCGCCTGGTCCAGGACGGCGGCGGACCGTTCGGCCTCGCCGCCGGCGGCCAGGAGATCGGAGACCCTTCGCAGGAACTCCCGGTCGCCCGGCCCGTGCTGGAGCGCCTTGTCCAGCAGCTTCTTCGCTTCCGCGGTGTCGCCTGCCGAAAGGAATCGGACCGCTCTCGCCAGGGCGACCCGGCCGCCTGATGTCGAGCGGAGGTCCGCGAGTTCCCGGTCTCCTCCGTCCAGGTCCCCTTTGGCGAACAGCGCTTCCGCCCGGCCGGCCCGGATCCGGTCTTCCGGCCCGCCGAGCCTACCGGCCCTGGCGAACCAGGTCAGCGCCTGGTCGATCCTTCCTTCGGTCAGGTACAGCTCGGCGATGGACAGGGCGGGAAGAGGATCCCGGCTTCCTGCCGCTTCGGCGGTCCAGGATTCGATCCCGTCCCGGAAATCCCGGAGCCTGCCGGCGATCGCAGCCTCCGCCTTCGCCTCTTCGGTCCGCCCGGCCGCTTGCAGGAGCCGGGCCAGGTTCTGGTGGGCCTCCATATGGGACGGATCGAGCCGGATCGCGTCCCGGTAGGCGCGTTCCGCCTCGTCGAGCCGGTTTTGGCTGCTCCGGATCTGGCCCATGGCGAAGGCCAGGTCGGCGGTCATGGAAGTCCTGGAAAGGACCTCCTTCAGAACCTGGTCGGCGCCGCCGAGGTCCCCGGTGATCCGGAGAAGCCGGATCAGCCGCGCCGCGATGACCGCCGACGACCGGTCCAGGTCCATGGCCGATCGGAGCTCCGCCAGGGCCGGGTCGAATTCGCCTGCCGCCTGCAGGACCAGCCCCTGCCGAAAATGGAACTCGGCGTTTCCAGGGTCGAGACTGGAAGCTTCCTTGAAGGAATCCAGGGCGTCGTTCCATTGTCCGGCCCGGAACTGGTGGAACCCCCTGTAATACCAGGGCCAGGAGGAAGAGGGATTCATCCGGGTGGTGATGTCGAAGAAACGGATCGCTTCTTCGTCGTTCACCATGTCCATGTAGAAGCCGCTGGCGATCCGGTACGGTTCCCGTTCGTCCGGCAATAGGGCCAGGGCCCGGGAAATCTTCTGGATCGCCCCGGGCAGGTCCCCGTCGTTCCGGAGGGCCAGGGCTTCCTGTTTCAGGACACGGTAAGCTTCCGGCGGAGTTGGGGCGACGTCCTCGCTGGTGGGGGCTTCCTTCCCGGAGGAACAGCCGGCGGCGGCGAGAACGGCCCAGATCAGCGCAGGGAGCAGAACAGAAAGACCGGCCGGGAGCGCATTCGATTTCATGATTCCCCTCGTGAGAGTACCCGGTTTCCGGCCTGGGCGGTTCACGGCCGGGAGTCCCGGGTGGTTTCGGTGGCGACGACCCCTTTCCCTTCGACGATGGTCACGAAGGTGTTCGGGGCGAGCCGGTCGATCGTCTCCTCTTCGCCGGACGGCCACCGGATCACCAGCGTTCCCGGCTCGTTGCCGGAGCCCAGGCCGAAGTGGACGGTGTACGCCCCCTGGGACAGGTAGGAGCCGAACGGGTTGACCTCCCGGGTGAGGGTTTGGCCTCCCTCTTTAAGGGTCAACCTGGCCCCCACCGCGTCCCGGTTGGAACGGGTCCCTCTCAGGCGGACCTGGAGCCAGTTCCGCCGGTTGCCGCCTTCATTGAAGAGCAGGTTCGGGGCCTGGTCCATGTTGGTGAGGATGATGTCCATGTCGCCGTCCCGGTCCAGGTCGGCGACGGCGGCGCCCCGGCTGCTCAGCACCGGTTCGAAACCGGGGCCGGCGGTTTTCGTGACGTCCTGGAACCGGCCGTTTCCCAGGTTCCGGAAGAGCCGATTCCGCTGGTTGTAGGTGGTCTTCAGTTGGGGCCGGCTGTCCACTTCCGTATAGATGTGTCCATTGGCCACCAGCAGGTCCAGGAAACCGTCGTTGTCGTAGTCCACGAACTTGGCTCCCCACGCCAGGTCCAGGTAGGTGTCCCGGAGGCCGGCGGAAAAAGTGGCGTCCAGGAACATCCCGTTCCCCGCGTTCTTGTGCAGGGTGTCCCAGTCATGAGAAAAATTGGTGACGAACAGGTCGATCCGGCCGTCGTTGTCGTAATCGCCGGCGTCGGTGCCCATCCCGGCCTGCTCCTTGGCGTCTTCGTTGGTGGCGGCGCCGGCCATGAGGGCGATGTCCTCGAACCGGAAGTTCCCCTGGTTCAGCCAGAGGGTATTGGCCTGGGAATCGTTGGCCACGTACAGGTCCGGATCCCCGTCGTCGTCGATGTCGGTGAAGACCACGCCCAGGCCGTACTTCGGGTCCGCCGCGTCGGTGGTGCCCGATTCGGCGGTGACGTCCCGGAACGTCCCGTCGCCGTTGTTCCGGTACAGCCGGTCGGGCTGGGCGGTGAAACCGAGGGGCCCCCGGTACACCCTCAGACCTTTCCACAAGGTCCGCTCTCCGCCGAACGGCGGGTGTTCCAGGTCGTACTCGGTGTAGTTGGCGACGTACAGATCCAGGTTGCCGTCTCCATCCAGGTCGCCGAAGGCGGCGCTGGAGGACCACCCGTTCGCCGGGCCGGCGACGCCGGCCTCCGCGGTGACGTCGGTGAACGTGCCGTCGCCGTTGTTCTTGTAGAGAACGTTCGGGCCCCAGGCGGTGACGAACAGGTCTTTGTCTCCGTCGTTGTCGTAGTCGACGAAGTACGCCCCCGCCGACCAGGCCCGGAGATCGACGCCGGCTTCTTCCGCCGCTTCGGTGAACCGGCCGTCCCCTTCGTTCCTGTACAGGGCGTTGGCCCGGGGCCGCCGGCCGGCCAGCCAATCGTCCCGGGTCTGGGCGGTCGGGAAGTACAGGTCCAGGTCGCCGTCGTTGTCGTAGTCGGCGATGGCAACGCCGCTTCCGGTCGATTCCAGGAGGTGGTCCTTGTCCCGGTTGCCGCAGACCTGCACCACGTCGATGCCCGATTCTTCGGCCCGGTCGATGAACGATGGGCCGGAGCGGGTCGCAGGCTCCGCCGGCGGAGCGGCCGGCTTTTCCCCGCACCCGGAGAGACACAGGATCAGAAGAAGAAGCGCCAGTCCGGGAAAGCCGGCGTGCCGTAGGTGGGGCAAGGCGAGGGTCTCCTGGAAAAACGCAAGGATATCACAGCCGTTTTTCGATCAGGAAGGCGGCCAGGGCCGATGGTTTTCCGTGTTTCTCCAGCTTCCCGCCCATGGACCGGATCAGGGCCGCCCACCCTTCCTGTTTCAACCAGGCGTCCGGCGGGACGATCCGGGATCGGAGAGGGCGGCGGGTCAGGAACCGGGCCCATTCCGGCCGCTCCTTTCCGTGGAGATCGACGGCGAACGGCTGGAAGGAGGACCGTTCGGACACGATGGAGAGAAGGCCGAATCCCGGTTCGATTTCCTCGCCTTCCCGCGGAACCACGTGCAGCAGCGCGACCCGGCCCTGCCACCCGTCTTCCAGGAACGCCAGGACGCCTTCCACCAGGGAATGCCCGGCGGCGAAGAAATCGATCCGGTCGTCGGCCAGCGCCTCTTCCCGGTCGAAGGTTCCCAGGAAATTGCTGCCGCCCGGGACTCCCGGCAGGTTTTCCACCCACGCCCGGTTGCCGAACTCCACCGCGTAGATCGCCTCCCCCGACTGTCGCTCGCACTGAATGCCCAGCCGGTCCAGGGCGGCGGTGACCACCTCTTCGTTCAGTTCCTCCAGGTCCGGAGGAACCCTGGCCAGGATCTCTTCCCCCATTTCCCGGCGGTACCGGTTCCGGTGGAGTTCGTGATACGCCGAGGACCGGACCCGGTCGTACGCTTCCCGGGCGTTTCGGACCAGGGGGCCGAACAGTTCGTCCCGGCCCGGCTCGAAACCGGCCCCCGACAGGGCGGCGGCGGAGATCGCCGGTTCGATCTCGGACAGCTCCTTCTCCAGGCCGCTAAGAGGCTCCCGGAAGATTCCCAGGGACTCGTACAGACCGGCCAGGGAGCGGCCCAGGCCGGAGGGCGGACGGAAATAAACGATCTCCACAGGGATCGTCCGCCCGATCCGGTCCAGGCGCCCGATCCGCTGCTCCACCGCCATCGGGTCCCACGGCAGGTCGAACAGGACCACCCGGGTGCAGAACTGGAAATTTCTACCTTCCCCGCCGCACTCGGTGCAGACCAGGATCGAGGGCCCGCCGGGAAGCCGGAACTGGGCGACCTCCATATCCCGCCGGACCGGGGACAGGTCTTCATGGAACAGGCCGACCCGGATCTGGACGCGGCGGCGCATGGCGTCTCGGATGACCTCCAGCGATTCCCGGTGCTTGACGAAGATCAGGGTCTTCTCGCCCCGGTCCCTCCAGAGCTTCCCGTGGGCCGCCAACCACGCGATCCTTGGATCCTCCCGGACCGCCCGGTCGGCCAGCGCGCGCCCTTCCGCATCGTCCGGATCCAGCAGTTCCTTGAGGGCGGCGCCGCAGGAGAGCGCTCGCTGCAAGAGCCGCAGCTTCTTCCGTTCGGCCAGGGGGCCGGCCGCCGGCCGGTGAACCATCGCCTCTTCCAGGGCCAGGAGCGGTTCCCAGTTTTCGGTCCGGTCCGGTTCCACCGGGGCGGGCACCCTGGGCGGAAGGCCTCCGATGTCCACCCGCCGGGTGGCGCTGGTGCAGGGAGGAAGCTTTTCTCCACTTTCCAGCCGGTCTTCGAACCGTTCCTCCTCGGGAAACTCCTCCGGCCGGAGCAGCTGGAGCAGCCGGAAGAAGCCGAAGGCGTCGTCTTCCAGCGGGGTGGCGGTGAGCAGCAGGACGTGCC
>CAZZIV010000188.1:0-6494 GCA_964654385.1 uncultured Acidobacteriota bacterium
AGGACATCGTGGCAGCCCGTCTGCGCGGTCTGTGTACGCGCCCTGGTGTCCGTCCTGACCAGCGTGGTCCACAACTGGAGGGACGAGGCGGCGAAGTTCCGGCCGGATCTCTCGGTCTGCGTCTACCACGGCGCCGCCCGGGAACTCCGGGCCGACGCCGATCTGACCCTGACCAGCTACGCCCTCCTCCGCCGGGACAGGGAGATCCTCCAGAAGGAGCGCTGGGACACGGTGGTCCTGGACGAAGCCCAGGCGATCAAGAACCCGGAGAGCCAGGTCGCCCGGGCCGCGTTCGGTCTCGAAGCCGGCTTCCGGGTCACCCTGACCGGGACCCCGGTGGAAAATCGGCTGGAAGATCTTTGGAGCCAGTTCCACTTCCTGAACCCGGGATTGTTGGGCGGCCTGTCCGCATTCACCGAACGGTTTGTCCGCCCGATCGCCGACGGCGACGAAGGGGCGGCCGGGCGGCTGCGGGAGAGGCTCCGGCCGTTCCTGCTCCGTCGGCTCAAGCGGGAGGTGGCGCCCGAACTGCCGCCGAGAACCGATACGGTGCTGTACTGCGGCCTTCTTCCCGAAGAGCGGGCGCTGTACGACGCCGTCCGGGCTTCGACCCTGGAAGAGGTCGTGCGAAAGCTCCGGGAGGGCGGTTCGGTCCTGGCCGCCTTGGAGGCGCTGCTCCGTCTGCGGCAGGCCGCCTGCCACCCGGCGCTGGTTCCGGGGCAGGAGGCTTCGTCCTCCTCCAAGACCGATCTATTGGTGGACGCCCTGGACACGGTGAAGGAGGACGGGCACAAGGCCTTGGTGTTCAGCCAGTGGACCGGTATGCTCGACCTGATCGAGCCCCATCTTCACGAGACCGGGGTTTCGTTCGTTCGGCTGGACGGATCGACGAAGGACCGGGCCGGCGTGGTCGGAAGATTCCAGTCGGAGGACGGTCCGACGGCGATGCTGATCTCGTTGAAAGCGGGAGGGACCGGCTTGAACTTGACCGCGGCGGACCATGTGTTCCTGATGGACCCATGGTGGAACCCGGCGGTGGAAGACCAGGCGGCGGACCGGGCCCACCGGATCGGCCAGGACCGGCCGGTGATGGTGTACCACGTGGTGGCGGAGGACACGGTGGAAGAGCGGATCCTCCTGTTGCAGGAGAAGAAGCGGGAGATCGCCAAAGCGGCGACCGGCGGAACCGCCGGCGGAAGCGGTCTGACCCGGGAAGACCTCCTGGCCTTGCTGGAATAGGCCGGACCCGGAAGGAAGGGCTTTTGTACAATATCAACTACCTGGCGATATTCACGGCGGCGGCTGCGGCCCTGGCCCTGGGCAAAGTCTGGTATTCCGGCCGGCTGTTCGGAAGACGGTCCAGGCGGGTCAGCCGGTTCGGCTCGGTGAACCTGATCTCCGGCGCCGGCTACGTGGTGATGGCGCTGGTCTTCGCCCTCCTGGTGTCGGTGATCGGCGTCGCGACCTGGGTAGAAGGGGCGGTTCTTGGCTTTCTGCTCTGGCTCGGTTTCATTTTTACGACCGGCCTGATCGCCAACATGTACACCCGGCGGGGTCTGTCCCGGTTTCTCATCGACACCGGGTACCAACTCGCCTATCTTCTCCTCATGGGCGGCATCCTGGGAGGCTGGAGATAGGTTCGTGAACGATTCTCTTCTCGATCCGTGGAAAAAAACGATCCGGATCCTAGTCCTGGGACGGGAGTTGGAGATCCCGGAGAACAACACGCTTCTCCGCTGCTTTCAGCACCTGTTTCCTGAAACCGTTTCCCGCGGCCGGTTCTGTTGGAACGACGAGTGCGGCAACAGCGAGTTCCGTTTCCGGATGCCCGGGGACGAGACGGTTCGAGTGGAGCGGGCCTGCCGGTTCGTGCCGCCGGAAGGGATCGAAATCGTCGAACTGTCCCCCGAACTGAAGCAGGTGCTTCCGCTGAAGTAAACGGCGGCAGAGTGTGCGAGAATCGGAGGACGGGACCGGCGGAGCGGGACGGAACGAGACGGCGTCGATCGGCGCCGGGAGGCAAGCGATGCACGAGTGGGCACTCGCCGAGGGGGTCGCGGAGACGGCTCTCCAAATCGCGAAGAAGGAACACCTCGATCGAGTTACCCGCGTCGAGGTCCGGATCGGCGAGCTCCAGCAGATCAAGGAGGAGGTGTTCCGGTTCGCTCTGGAGGAAATCGTGCCGAAGGTGACCCCCGCCCTGAAAGAAACGGCGTTCGAGCTGATCATCGACCCGGCGGTGCTGAAATGCCGGGCGTGCGGCGCCGAGATCGATTACGGTAAGGCGGCCGCCGAGCTCGGGTTCGACGAGAGCGAAGCGATCCACTTCGTCCCCGAACTGGCCCACGCCTGGTTCCGGTGCGCCGCCTGCTCCAGCCCTGACTTTGAATTGGTCGGCGGGCGGGGGGTCTCCCTGGCCGCGGTGGAGGGAACCGAGGTGGGCGATGATTGACCCGCGCCCGGCGGCGATCCGCAAGCGGACCGGCGGTATCCGGCGGGTCATCGCCGTTACCGGCGGGAAAGGGGGGATCGGCAAGAGCACCGTGGCTGCCGTGTTCGCCCTGGTCCTGGCCCGGGCCGGAACGAAGGCCGGCCTTTTGGATCTGGACCTCACCGGTCCGTGCGGCCACCTGTTCCTGGGAGGGACCGGCCCTTTCCCGGAAGAGAAGCACGGCCTGGTTCCTCCGGAGATCGCCGGCGTGCGGTTCATGTCGGTGGCCCACTTCAGCGGGGAACGGCCTGCGCCGTTGCGCGGAAAAGAGGTCACCGGCGCGCTCCTGGAGATCCTGACCATCACCCGGTGGCCGGAGGTCGACACCCTGGTTGTGGATATGCCGCCGGGCCTGGGGGACGCCACACTGGACCTGATGCGGATCCTGCCCCAGGCCGGCTTCCTGGTGGTCTCCACCCCATCCACCGTGGTGGTGCGCACGGTACGGCGCACGGTGGAGATGCTCAAGACCGCCAACGCCGAGGTCCTGGGCGTCCTGGAAAACATGGCCCGGACCGAGGGAAGTTCGGTGCAGGCCATGGCGGAGCGGATGCAGGTACCCTACCTGGGCGCCGTCCCACTGGACGATGCCCTGGAACCGGCCATCGGCGACCCTGAACGATTGACTCAAACAAAGGTGGCGGGCGCGCTCCGATCCGTGGCGGGGCGTCTCGAAAAAGGGGTCAGATTTATTTAACACGCTATCATTGGCGAAAATAAATCTGACCCCTTTTTCTGACCCCTTTTTCGGCCGGAATCGGTTAGAAGACGTGCTGGAACTGGACGAACGCCTCGTCCATGTCCACGCCGGCGATGCCGTTCAGGTTTTCGCCGACCCGGTAGGTGAACTGCACCTTGTCTTTGTGCTTGTTGATGAAGTAGTTCATGCCGACGGAGGCGCGGGTCCAGGCGTCCTGGTAGTTGTCGGCGTCCAGGCTCTGGTAGCCGGCCACGAACTCCACCCTGTTGCTCTTGAGCATGTAGCCGCCTTCCACCGCGTACTTGTCCAGGTCGGTGGTGCCGTTCAGGTAGAGGCCCCCGGTGAAGCTGCTGTCGATGGTGTCCCCGGAGACCCTCTGGTATTCACCGTCCACCGACCAGCCTACGGCGCGGAAGCCGAAGCTGAACTCGAAGCCGTTGCTGCTGTCCAGGTCCGGCTTGGCCGGGTTGCCGGTGTTGTTGTCGTCGTCGTTGGACCAGCTGAAGGCGGCCAGGCTCACGGTCAGCTTCTTTTTCCGGTCGAAGTCGCCCTGGGACATCTTCAGGTAGCCGAACGGGTGGAAGTCGACCCGGCCGGCCAGCATCACCCCTTCGTTCCAGTCGCTGTCGTGGTTGGCGCCGCTGTCGAAATCCATTTTCTTCGCGTCCGGATCGAGCTCCGCAGCTCCCAGGCCGATTCCCCAGGTAATCTTCTTGCTTTCGTTGTGGCCGTCCAGTCGAACACCGATCATCCGATCCGGCGTGCCGTAGTTGTGGTCGCCGACGAAGGTTCGTTCCACCAACTGCTGTTTCTTGGAAGAGGTCAGCGTCTCCCGGGAGAAAGGCATTTTCTGGTTGCCGATGGTCAGCTTCATCCGGTCCCATCCGGTGTATCGCATCCAGGCGTCCTTGACGGCCACTTCATTGTCGTCTTTTGCCTTGCCCAGGTCGAACTGAATTTTACCGGCCCAGTTCTCGCTGACGGTCCCTTCGATGAAAGGGCGCAGCCGCCGGAAGAACAGGTCGTCGGTGCTGTCGCCGCCGTCCGGGTTCTCCAGGTGGTACTGCACCTGGATCCGGCCGCCGATTTCGATTTTCTTGTTGCCGTCTTCGTGGACGACGATTCCGGCGGAGGCTGCTCCCGCAAACAGCGGAAGGGCGACGGCCGGAACCAGGATTCTTCGAATCAATTTTTTCAACATCGTATTCCCCTTGAGTTTGTTGTACCAAACCCAATAAGAGAACATGCGTGTCAGAGGGAAGTAAAGTGGATGTTAAATTGTTGTGAACGGCGGCGCCGGTCGCGATCGGGCGGAGTCAGGCCTTCACGTCCAGGTTCTGCCCGATCCCCATCATCTGCAAGAGTTGAACGGCGTTGTCTTCGCTGGTGTTCAGGACCTTCCGGATCAACGTGGCTTCGTATTCGCCGGTCCGGGATTCCTTGCCGGCGTTGAGCGCCTGTGCGACGGCGGTGCTGGTCGAGACTGGATCCATGCCGGGTCTCCTGATGGTCGTGACTACAGGCGGTTTATCGGCCCCTTGCGCTGCAACTTGAGTTCCGAATTCGTACTTCGGCGGTACTATGGGATCCGAAGGCGGCTCCACGCAGGAACTGCGCCCGGAGGATTGGAGAACCGTTGGCCGGAAGAGTCAATCGTCACATGGTCCTGGCCATCGACCAGGGAGGCCAGTCCACACGGGCGGTCCTGTACGGCCCCACAGGCGAGAAGCTCGGTTCCGCCGCCGTGCCGGTGTCCGAGAACAGGCCGGCGCCGGGACGGGTGGAGCAGGATCCGGAGGAACTGGTTCGCTCGGTCGAATCGTCGGTTTCGACCCTCCTGGGCCGGTTCGGTTCCCACGCCGGTCCGGTCGGGTGCAAGGCCGGCCTTGCGACCCAGCGGGCCGGCACGATCTGCTGGAACAGGGAAACAGGGGAGCCGCTCACGCCGGTGTTGAGCTGGCAGGATACCCGGGGCGCGGAGATCCTGGACCGGTTCCAGGCGTCGTCGCCGTTCCCTTCCCTGGATGCGGAAATTCACGCCAGGACCGGCCTGCGCCTCTCTCCCCACTACGGTGTGGGGAAGCTGCTCTGGTGCCTCCAAACCGTCCCTGCGGTGAAGGCCGCGCAGGAGGCCGGAAGGCTGGCCTGCGGGCCGCTGGCGTCGTTCCTCCTGTTCCGGTGCGTCGACGGCCGCCCGTTCCAGGTCGACCCGGCCAACGGCGGCAGGATGCTCCTGTACGGCCGGAAACGAAGCTGGGATCCGGTCCTGCTGGAGACGTTCGGCATCCTGCCGGAATGGTTGCCCGAGCCGGTTCCGACCCTGGGGCGATTCGGCCGTCTGGCGGGGATCGACGGGAAGGTGGAACTGACCGCGGTGACCGGTGATCAGTCGGCGGTGCCGTTCTGCCGGGGAAACCCTTCACCGGACACGATGTACATCAACCTGGGAACCGGCGCGTTCCTTCAGCAGGTGGTCCAGGAACGGAGGGTCGCGCCGGAAGGGTTGCTCACCTCGGTGATCCTGGACGATGGCGTGGAAACGATGCAGGTGGTGGAAGGGACCGTGAACGGCGCCGCTTCCGCCCTGAACCTGCACCCGGCGCCGGACGGAACCCTCGATCTGCTGTCGACGCCCGCCCCGCCACTTTTTCTGAACGGGGTGTCCGGCCTGGGCTCGCCCTGGTGGAACGCGCGGTTCCGGTCGGAATTCGTTGGCGAAGGAGACGCCCAGGCCCGGCGGGATGGGGTGGCCGAGAGCATTCTGTTTCTGGTTCGCACGAACCTGGACCGGATCGCCCAGGCAGGGAAGCGGCCCGGAAGAATCCTGGCCGCCGGAGGGCTGGCCCGTTCCGAACCGCTGATGCAAGGGTTGGCCGCTCTGTGCCGGCTGCCGGTGGATCGCCTGACCGATCCGGAAGCGACCGCCGCCGGCGCCGCCTTCCTGGCCGCCGGCCGCCCGGCGGAGTGGGAAGGGGCCGGTGTGGAGCGGTTCGAGCCGTCCCGACGGCCCGTCCTGGAGGAACGCTACGCTCGGTGGACGGCGCTCATGGAAGACCGGCTCGCAAATCCTCCGGCCTCCTAGACCTTCAACAAGCGGATTCGGGTTGAGATCTCTCCACCCGACCGGACACAAACATCGCGCCCCACCAAGGACACACCAAGGCCCCGCACTCGTTGCGCTTGACCCCAACCCCAATTTGTTTTTGTTCAATTCCTGCTCTGTCGAAGGCTCGGGTGATCACCATCCGGGCCTCCCTATCCCTGTTCTAATCCGATGATATCAAGATCGGAGATTCCCTCGAA
>CAZZIV010000189.1:0-6422 GCA_964654385.1 uncultured Acidobacteriota bacterium
CCAGAAACACGCTCGCGAGGAGAGAGACGCGGGACACAGTGTTTGGTGAAAGACACTCCTGTGTCGTGGTGCCTGCGGGGAGCCGCTCCAGGACCTCGGCGGCCATCATGTAGGAGCGGAAGCCGATCTCCGCCAGTTCATACCCCCGCACCGTGGAGAGCCCCTGCATCCCACGGTCGAACAGCGCCTTGTCTCCCAGGACCCGCACGTTGTCCGGGAGTCTTCGGATCCGGTAGAGCACCTCGCCCTCCCCTTCCCGCTCTTCGGCGATCAGCCGATCCAGGAGACGGCTGTAGAACCCGCTTTCCGGGTGCATGACCCGGTCGATCCGGTCCTGGGAGTAAACATCGGTGAGCAGGAGGGAGCATTCGCTGATCACCCGTAGCATGTGGGCGATCTCCAGGTCGTCCAGGTTTTCCCCCTGGGCGAACCAGCGGGCCGCCTGCCGCAGGCTGGCCTCGATCTTTTCCTGATCGAACAGCTCAATGCTCCGTCGATCGGCTCCTCCGGCTCCCGTACTCACCTTTTCCCTCCTGAATCCGGACATGGAACGCGAAATCACGCCGTGTTTCATAATATGAACCGTCGCGTCCGACAAGCAACCCGGCGGCCGAGCACCGGGGCCCCCTTTCCTGGATCCGGCTCCTCCGGCAGATCGGTCATTTTCTTAAAAATACTTGAAATTGTAAGGTTTTTTAGAGAAAAAGAATTTCCGCCTGGTACCTTGACACCGTGAGAACCCGATCCTATAGTACTGGCACTCGCGCAGAGTGAGTGCTAAACATGTAACGTAAACCACTCCAATAAAACGATTTATTCTTTTTCGGAGGGAGAAGAAACCATGAAATTCAAGCCTTTGAACGACAGGATCCTGGTGAAACGCACCGAGGAGAAAGAACAGGTGAAAGGCGGAATCATCATTCCCGATTCGGCCAAGGAAAAGCCGATGGAAGGGAAAGTGATCGCCGTCGGCGCCGGCAAGGTGGAAAAGGAAGGGGGCCGGACCCCGATGGAAGTGAAGGTCGGCGACAAGGTTCTGTTCGGCAAGTATTCCGGAACCGAAATCAAGCTGAACGACGTGGAACACGTCATTCTCCGCGAGGACGAAGTCCTCGGAATTCTCGGCTGAAGGCCGAACCGGGACCTTCGTCCCATCGAACCAAACATTCAACCAATCAGGAGGATTGAATCCGATGTCTGCCAAAAACATTTCGTATGCCGAGGACGCCCGACAGGGTCTCCTCCGTGGTGTGAACAAGCTCGCCAACGCCGTCAAGATCACTCTCGGCCCCAAGGGCCGGAACGTGGTTCTCGAGAAAAAGTTCGGCTCCCCTCTCTCCACCAAGGACGGCGTGTCCGTGGCCAAGGAGATCGAGCTGGAAGATCCCCGGGAAAACATGGGCGCCCAGCTGGTGCGGGAAGTGGCCAGCAAGACTTCCGACGTGGCCGGTGACGGAACCACCACGGCCACCGTTCTGGCGCAGGCCATTTTCCGCGAAGGGGTGAAAGCGGTCACCTCCGGCGCCAACCCGATGGACATCAAGCGCGGCATCGACACCGCCGTGGAGAGCGCCGTCGGATCTCTGAAGAAGATCTCCCAGGACGTCAAAGGGAACAAGATGATCGCCCAGGTCGGCAGCATCTCCGCCAACAGCGACGCCACCATCGGCAAGATCATCGCCCAGGCGATGGAAAAGGTCGGGAAAGACGGCGTCATCACCGTCGAGGAAGCCAAGGGGCTGGAGACTTCCCTGGAAGTGGTGGAAGGGATGCAGTTCGACCGAGGCTACCTCTCGCCTTACTTCGTCACCGACTCCGAAAGGATGGAAGTCAACCTGGAAGACGCCTACATCCTGATCCATGAGAAGAAGATCTCCTCCATGAAAGACCTTCTCCCGATCCTCGAGCAGGTGGCCAAGACCGGCAAACCGCTGATGATCCTGGCCGAGGACGTGGAAGGAGAGGCCCTGGCCACCCTGGTGGTCAACAAGCTCCGGGGCACCCTGCACGTCGCCGCCGTGAAGGCTCCCGGATTCGGCGACCGCCGCAAGGCCATGCTGGAAGACATCGCCATCCTGACCGGCGGCCGGTGCATCACCGAGGACCTGGGGATCAAGCTGGAAAGCATCAAGCTGGAAGACCTGGGCCGGGCCAAGAAGATCGTCATTGACAAGGAAAACACCACCCTGGTCGAAGGGGCCGGCAAGGCGAAAGCGATCGAAGGCCGGGTCCGTCAGATCCGGACCCAGACCGAGGAGTCGACCTCCGACTACGACCGCGAAAAACTGCAGGAGCGTCTGGCCAAGCTGGTCGGCGGCGTGGCGGTGATCAAGGTCGGAGCGGCCACCGAGTCCGAAATGAAGGAAAAGAAAGCCCGGGTGGAAGACGCCATGCACGCCACCAAGGCGGCGGTGGAAGAGGGGATCGTCCCCGGAGGCGGCGTGGCCCTGCTGAGAGCGGCCAAAACCGTCGGCGCCCTGGCCAAGAAGGAGAAGAACGACGACGTGGCCACCGGCATCCGCCTGCTGGCCAAGGCCCTCGAAGAGCCGATCCGCCAGATCAGCTACAACGCCGGCGAGGAAGGCTCGGTGATCGTCAACGAAGTGAAGGCGATGGAGGAGCCGACCAAGGGGTACGACGCACAGAACAACAAGTACGCCGACATGATCAAGGTCGGCATCATCGACCCGACCAAGGTGGTGCGTTCCGCTCTGCAGAACGCCTCCTCGATTTCCGGTCTGATGCTGACCACCGAGGCGATGATCAACGAGATCCCCGAGGAAGAGAAAGCCCCGGCCACTCCCGACATGGGCGGTATGGGCGGCATGGGCGGCGGCATGGGCGGATTCTAATCTCCCCTGCCCTCTCCACGAGGAAAGCGAAAACGCCCGGTCGAAAGGCCGGGCGTTTTTTTCTTCGTCCCGCGTCTTCTCCCTACCCCAGCGCCAACGCCGCCAGCAGCGCCGCGCCGCGAGGCAGCGCCGCTTCGTCGATATCGAACCCGGGAGAATGGTGGGGCGCCGAGATCCCTTTCTCCTGGTTCCCGGCCCCGAGAAGGATGAACGCGCCGGGCACCTTCTCCAGGAAATAGGCAAAGTCCTCCGAAGCCGCCAGCGGCGGCGTTTCGAACAGTTCCCCTTCGCCGAACAGGCCCGCCGCCGTCCTGCGGACCGATTCGGCGGCCCCGGCGTCGTTCACCACCGCCGGGTAACCGGGCCGCAGTTCGAACTCCAGCCGGCATCCGCAGGCCTCGGCGGCGCCGGCGAACGCCGCTTGAACACGTTCCCGCAGAAGGCTCCTGGTTTCGGGAGTGAACGACCGCAAGGTTCCGACCAGTTCGGCCGACTCGGGGATGATGTTGCAGGCGCTGCCCGCGTGGAAGGAACCGACGGTCGCCACCGCCGGGCTCCGGGGATCTGTGAACCGGGAAACCACCGCCTGCAGGGCGGCCACCCCGAGGGAGGCGGCCACGATCGGATCCCGCGCGTTGTGCGGTTCCGCGCCATGCCCTCCCTTCCCGACGATCTCCGCGGTGAATTCGTCCTGGGCGGCCATGATCGGGCCGCTCCGGACATGGACGGTACCGGCGCGGTACGGCGACCAGAGGTGGATGGCGTACGCCTCCCCGACCGGCCCGATCTCCAGCACCCCTTCTTCCACCATCCGGCGTCCGCCTCCGGCCCCTTCCTCTGCGGGCTGGAAGCAGAACAACACGTCCCGATTCAGTTCCCGCCGCCGTGAAACCAGGAGGGAGGCGGCCCCCAGGAGCATCGCCATATGTCCGTCATGGCCGCAGGCGTGCATTTTCCCGGGCGCCTGGGATCCGTACTCCCGGCCGTCGACCTCCTGAATCGGCAGGGCGTCCATATCGGACCGGAGGAGAACCGCCTCCTGTTCCCGGCCCTTCTCTTCCTCCGGCGCCCGGAGAATGCCCACCAGGCCGGTGTTCGCCAGGCCGGTTCGAACCTCATCGACTCCGATCTCCCGGAGCTTTTCCGCCAGGAAGGCGGCCGTCTTCACTTCCTCGAACCCGAGCTCGGGTTGACGATGGAGGGCCCGCCGCCAGCCGGAAAGGGTCTTCTCCATCGCTGCCGCGCCGGTGAACAGGTCATGCCTTCGGCTCAATCGTTACTCCAGTCTCTTGATCAGGTGCCAGCCGTAGGGGCTGGACCGGTAGTGCCACGGAACCAGGACGACCTCGCCGACCTTCAGGCCGAACGAAGCGTCTCCGAACCCGGGCACCATATCGTCCCGGCTCATCCGTCCCATCGGCTCGATTCCACGGTTCACCAGGGTGAAAATCCCGGGATAACGGTCGTCGGTGTACTCCTTGACCAGGGCGTCGAAATCCTCTCCGTCCTGGATCCTCCGATACAGCCGCTCCGCCAGAGCCCGGGCCTGCTTCTTGGTGCGGGCGATCTTCTTGTTCCGGACCGAATGTTTGAACCCGATCAGAATGTGCTGGACCGTCACCTGGTCCGGGCCGTCCGGTTTCCGCGCGGCGCCGGCGTCCGGAAAGATCAGGAGCGCTGTTCCCAGCGCAACCCAGGCAACAAAAAACCTTCGAATCCTGGAAAAAGCAGGCCGGCGAAACATCGGTCGTACCCTCCATTCCCGTTCGTGGCGATCCCGGGAAACCGCTCGCAGGCCCTGGATACGGCCTGGCGGAAGAGGGCTCATCTTAACCGGATTGAACGGCCAAAATCCACAAAAGACTCGCGGCCCTTTTCATCGCGGCCCGGTCCGCTATAATCCCCGGTCCTGTTCCGGGTGCCCTGCGGCGGCGCGGAACCCGGCCGGCATGGGAGGAGACCGAATTGAGCGAGCTTACGAAAAAAGCGAAGGTCGGGCACAGCCCCGATCCGGACGACGCCTTCATGTATTACGGGATCGCCGCGAAAAAGGTCGACCTCGCCGGTTACGAGATCACCCAGGTCCTGGAGGATATCGAATCGTTGAACCGGCGTGCGGTGAACAAAGAGCTGGAGGTTTCCGCCGTCAGCATCCATGCCTACGCCCACCTGGCGGATGACTACGCCCTGATGCCCTGCGGCGCCAGCATGGGAGACGGCTACGGCCCGATCGTCGTCGCCGCCGAACCGATGGAGGAAGGCGATCTCCAGGGGAAAACTTTCGCCATCCCCGGAACCATGACCTCGGCCTTCCTGACGCTGCAACTGTTCATGGGGGAGAGCTTCGAATTCAAGGTGGTTCCGTTCGACAAGATCCTGGAAACGGTCCGGAAAGGGGAAGTGGACGCCGGACTGGTGATCCATGAAGGGCAGATCACCTACGAGGCGGAAGGGCTTCGGAAGATCCTGGACCTGGGCCTCTGGTGGGCCGACCGGACCGACGGACTCCCCCTTCCCCTGGGAGGGAACGTGGTCCGGAAGGACCTGGGCACCGAAACCGTCCGCACCCTCACCCGGATCATCCGGGACAGCATCCTGTACGGCCTGGAAAACCGGGAAGTCGCCCTGGACTACGCCCTGGACTTCGGCCGGGGACTGGACAAGGGGATGGCCGACCGGTTCGTCGGGATGTATGTGAACGATCTCACCCGGGATTACGGCGACCGGGGCCGGGCCGCCATCGAGCGGCTCCTCCATGAAGGAGCGGCGGCCGGGCTGGTGCCGAAACTCCCCACCCTGGAGTTCGTCGAGATCTGAACCGCTTCTCAGCTCCCGTTCCGGGGGCCGGCGCCGCCCAGGCCGCTGAACCCTTCGGTGACCACCACATCCGAAGGGAGGTGGACTTCGTAGAGGTTCGAGGCGAAGGTCGGATTGACGGCGGTGTTCCGAAACTCGATCACCCGCTTGCCGCCGGCAGGATCGGTGGTCACCACCCGCATCGGGAGAGAAGAATCCTTCCCCACCCAGATCTTCAGGTCCCGTATTTTTTTCCTGGCCCGCCGCTTCTTCGGCTCCAGGATCAGCAGGTCGGCCTTGCCTGCCAGATCGCCGGCGTCTCCCAGGCGGATCCTGTAGACCTTCGAAAGTTCGGACGATGCCTGCCCCAGGCCGAAATACCGGAAGACCCGGTCGCTCCACCGCTTGAAGTTTCGCTTCTCGGCTTTCTTTCTTTTGGGGAAATACCCGACATACTCGTCATGGGCGATGACGAATTCCATCGGCTCGGGGGTCTTGAACTCCCATCGCACCGCTTTCGGCTTGGTCATGTAAAACGTGCCCCGGCAGACCATCGGGTCTTTCAGGAGGGCGCTCTCGGTCGTCCACGTGAAATCGGCGCTGATCGTCTGGATCCCGGCCTGCACCCGGTCGAACCGCTGCAGCACATCGACCAGCCGGGGATCGGCGGGGGCGCGTCTGCTGCCCGCCCCCCCCCTCCCGCTCCTCTTCGCCGGCCGCCGCCCGCACGCCGCGGACGACAGCCCCATGACTACTCGCGCGAGACCCGAATAT
>CAZZIV010000190.1:0-6403 GCA_964654385.1 uncultured Acidobacteriota bacterium
CGGCCGGGCCAGGTGGAACTCCCCTGGTAGATGGAGGGATCGGGCCGGCGGGCGAGATGCTCGGTGACCTGCCGGGCCCGGCCTGAGAACGGCTCCGGATCGAGCCGGTCGGTCAGGCGGACATCCGCCTCCCGAAACGGCACCGAGGCCGGAATCCTGTCCGGGACGGTTCGGAAAGAGGCAACGGTGACCCGGAGTCGGGGAACTGCCCCGGCAGGTAGGGCCACCCGGAGAGTGCGGGTCGGGACGGCCGGGGCGCCCGGGCGCACTTCCGCCGTATCGCAGCCTTCCACCGCGAGGCTCATGCTGCCGTCGGCGTTCCTGCTCCAGGTGATCTCCGGAGGCGAAACCCTGAAGGCGTAACCGCTGCCGTCTCCACGGTACGGTACCTGTTGGATCCCGGAAGGAGCCGCTCCCGACGAAGGAAGCGTGGCTCCGGCCAGGAGCAGCAACAGCACTGACACAACAACGGCGGACCTTGCAATCCGCCGTTGTTGGAAAATCCAGTGTCGAGAGCCTGTTACCGATCGTACAGAACAGGGGTTCTCTGGGAGCGTTCGATCAGCTCTGGATCGGTCCGGCGCCACACGTGGCGTCATCCGCCTTGGCGCAAACAACCGCACGAGCTTCGAGTTTCTCGGTGTGGACGATCGCGGGACGTTCATAAGACTTTTTCATCCGATTTGCCTCCCCCTGTTCCGGGTAAACCAAATATTTCGTTGCACATTCAAGCTTCCTGAGGTCGCCCTCAAGTTGCTCGATACTTATACGGCGCACGTTCCAGCATTTCAAGCAGATTTTTTCCCGGATCCGTCATCGATCTGCAAGAGATCGTAAGCACGGCGAACCGCCCGGGCATTGGTTTCCGCCTGGGGATACATGGCCAGCGGGTCGCCCTCCTGGGTTTCCGCCACTCCCATACAGAACGTAAAGTACTGACCATCCTTATGTTTATTCAGATTGTCCCGGGCCGCGACCCCCAACCCACGGACCTGGTCCAGGACCGGCGACTGCTCCCAAATCTCATCGATTTTCTCGACTTCCAGCAGATTCGCGATTTTCCGGCGAAAGGCGACGCAGGGGAACATATTCCCGTACGGGTCCACGGTGAAGCCGGTCCGGGCGGCGCCGCAGACCGCCTCGGTCCCTTCCGGGGCGCAATGGTTGGCCCTGGGCGGAAGACGCCCGTTGTGCAGCTTGATGTAATCTTCGGCCCAATACCGATCGAAGAAGGCTTCGTCCGGCCGGAGGGAGAGCGGGCTGACGTCGCCGTCGTCCTTCGGTGTGATGACAGGGTCGAAGGTGACGTAAAACCCGTTCCTGTCGCCGATTTCCCGAACCTGGAACAGTTCGTCCTGGTTCAACCGGGTAATCGGGCATTTCAGGTTCACTTTTTGCCCTGCTTCCGCCAGCATTTCGATCGCCCGGACCGTTTTCCGGAAGGATCCCTTGATTTTCGTCAGCGCCTCGTGGCTCTCCGGCCGGGCGCCGTGGAGGGAAATTTCCACTTCCAGCGGGGTCAACGCCAGAATCTTTTCCAGCACCTTCGGATCGCTCATCAGGTAGCCGTTGGAATAGATCCGGAGGGCCATTCCCAACCTCCGGACTTCCCCGGCAATGGAAAAGAAATCCCTGTGGCAGAGCGGTTCCCCTCCGGTCAGGGTCAGGTAGAGGACGCCGAAATCTGAAATTTTTCTGAGGATTTCAAAGATATTTGGTGTCGAGAGTTCTCTTTGCCCTGTGGGAGAGTTGTAGCAGAATGTGCAAAGATGGTTACAGCGGTAGGTGATTTCGAACTGGGCGGAAAGAGGGATCGCCCCGGCGAACGCCTTCTCCACCAGATTCTTGTATGGCGTTTCACTCACGACAACATCCCGTGGGCCGACAGTTCCTCCAGGAACGTCTCCAGGTCTGCCATGGCGATCTCAGGGCGGACTTCGAATTCCGCCACCACCTCGTCCACGATCTGCTCCAGGCTCCGGGTGCCGTCCAGGAGACCGAAAACCTTGATGGCGACCGGGTTCAGGACCTTCACTTCCCCCTTGCCCGGCAAAACCACCAGGCCGCCGTCATCGCCGATCGGACGGAACGAGGAATCAGGATGCCTTTTCGGGAACTCTTTCTGGGCTGTCACGGGTATCGCTCCTGCATCGCACCTTTCGAAGGTGCGGGAGAGTGTACGATCAACCGGCTTTCGGGGCAACTTTTTCCATTTTTACTGGATATATCCCAGGGAACGAAGCCGTTCCACCAGTTCCGGATCAGAAGGCGACGTGAGATCGCCGGGGGGAACCGGACGACGGCCGAACGATCCGACCCTCGGAATCTCCCCGCCTGTCCCGCTTTCCAGGCACCGGTCCGGGGCGGACCCGGCCATTTCCAGGGAAGCCGGGATTCGGAGCAGTCGCAGAACCAGCGGGGCCACATCCAGCGGTCCGAGAACCTTCCCCAGGCAGCCCTGCTTCACACCCGGCCCGGAGACCGCCAGGAACCCTTCATCGCCGGCGGCGAACGACCGGCCCGGATCGGCCAGCAGGATGGTCCGGACCGGTTCTCCGGCCAGCAACCCCGCCCCTGTCGCTTGGTCCAGCCAGGCGACATACCGCTCCAAGGCCGATTCTTCCCCTGGAGCCGCCGGGGGGAGCCGGTCCCGGAGAATATCCAGGCCCGGTAAATAGCCATAGCCCGAACGGATCGACCGGTCGGACATCAATGTGGAAAGGGCGCCCAGCGCGAACCGGTCGATCAAGTACGATTCATGGATCAGCCTGCCGGTTTCCCCTACCGCGGGAAAATTTTCGAACCAGCGGCGGTAGCCTGCATCGATCTCCCGCTGGTTCTTCCGGTAGTCCTCCGCCAGGCGGGAAAACAGGGATTCGGGCCAGGTATCCCGGTCCCCTTCCGCCCCGGAGAGGATTTTCGGGAACGCCCGGTCGGTGACCAGGTATCCGCCCGCCCGGCTCTTCCCTGCAGGCCAGGAGGCCCACCAGTCGACGGCGGCCACCGGTTCTTCCAGGCCGGCGATTTCCCAGACCGTGCGGATGGTTCGTCGGCCCCCGGTGGCGGGAGAGGTTTTCACCGGAAGTAGAAAGGAAAGGGCCACTTCCAGGGGAAGGGGGCCGGAGACGCTCCGGAGAGGGGTCGCCACGCCGGGAAGCCGGTCTTCCCCTGCGCCGTACACCTTGTGCTCGGATACCGGCGCTCCGGTCATGTAGGTGGTCCAGATTTCGGCGGGGACTCTCCGGGCGGACCTTCGAATCGGGAAAACCGAACCGTTTTCCATGGCGCGGAGGAGGTGGTCGACGGCGCCGGTGGGAGCCAATCGCTCCACCAGTGCCCCGTCCAGTCCGTCGATACCGATCAGGACCACCCTGGGCCGGCCGGCCGGGACTTCGAAACGATCGGCAGGGATCCCCACTCTTTCCGAATCCGCGCCCCGGGGCGCCAGAACGAAGACCAGGGCCAGTGGAAGAAGAATCAGGGCCAGAGCCGGCAGACCGTTCCCGCCGGCCATCGGTACTTTGCCGGTTTTTCCGATCAGGCCTGCCAGGGAGACCGAACGTGCGCTCCAGCCGACTAGCGCGGCAGTGCCCAGGGCGGCGGCCACGAACGCCAGGTCCCCGGCCCAGCCGAAACCGGGAGCCCGCCTCCACCACAGAAGCCCCAGGTATCCCAGGAGCGGAAGTCCGGCCATCAGCGCGCCCCGGAACGCGTCCCCCGGTACCGGATCCCGCTTCCCGGCGAGCATCGCCACCAGCCCCGCCGCCGCCAAGTCCAAGAGGAACAGACCGGCGGCGGAGAAGAGGGCAAGCCAACCCCAGAGCCGCAGGCCGTCGGAACCGTCCAGGAGCGGACGGTTGGCCGCCACCGTCGCCGTGGCCAGGATCCCGCCCAGGAGCGGAGCCCCCAGGATCGCCGCCTTGAGGGCGGGGCGAAGGATCGTCCGGAGCGGTCCTCCGGACTCCGGGACATTCCGGAGGAGGAAGCGCTCCAGGCCGCCTCGCAGGTATCCCTGGCGAAGCAGCTTCTCCCGGACCCGGTCGTAGCCGGTCTCCTCCTGGCGCTCGCGCTCTCGGTCTTCCTGGACCATTTCAGCGGTCCCGCTCCCGGACATGTTCGGCCAGCGCCCGGAGGAACGCTCCTCTTCCCCGGAACGTCGCAAGGTACCCTACGGCCGCATCGATCAGTTCGTCCACCAGCCTCCGGGCGCCTTCGATCCCGCAGAGGGTGGTGAATGTGGTCTTGTCCCGGTCCTGCCCGGCGTCCTTGCCTGTCACCTCCGGATCTCCGGACTCGTCCAGGAGATCGTCGGTGATCTGGAAGGCCAGGCCGAGATTCTTCGCGTAGAGGGCGATCGCCTCCTGGTCCCGGGATCGGCCCGCCGCCGCCAGGGCTCCCAGTTCCGACGCGGCGATGAACAGAGCGCCGGTCTTGTGGCTGTGGATATACTCCAGGCCGTCCAGATCCTGTTTCCGGCCGGTGGACTCCAGGTCGACCACCTGCCCTGCGATCAGCCCCTCCGAGCCGACGGCGGTGGCCAGGACCCGGGAGGCCTCACATCTCGCCTTCCCGGGAAACCCGTCGGTTTCCTGGATCAGCCCGAATGCGCGGGTCAGGAGCGCCACCGCCGCCAAGGTGGCGTTCGCCTCTCCGTAAACCTTGTGGAGAACCGGCCGGCCCCGCCGAAGGCTGGCGTCGTCCTGGGAAGGAAGATCGTCCAGAATCAGGGAGGAAGCGTGGACCATCTCCACGGCGCACGCCAGGGGCAGCGCTTTCTCTTCTTTTCCCTTCAGCAGGTCGCAGGCGGCCAGGACCAGGATCCCCCGCAACCGTTTTCCCGGGAGCAGGAGGGTGTACCGCATCGCCTTATGAAGCACCGTCGGGATGGTTTCCAGTGGAGGCACACAAGATTCCAGCATCCGGTCGACGGCGGCTTTGCGGCGCTTCATGGAGGCGAGAAATTCTTTTCGGTCATCCTGGATCATGGAACCATCATCATAGAGCAAATCCGGCGGGAAGCCTCTGCGTCAGGTAGGATACGATGCCGGCTCGATGGACCTCCAGGTTCTGACCGAAAAGGGTTCCTGCCTCCATCGATGGCAGGGTCACCAGGTTCCCGTCCTGGTCGACCTGTTCCGGGATCGTCTCGAACATCGCCTGCATCCGCTTCGCAAGACGGCTGTCCCCGGCCGGCGCGATGAGCAGAATGTCGATGCCGGTGAGATGGGGCAATCGTTCCCGGGCGGTGTAGGCGCCGATCGGGGCACGGGCCAGGATCGAATACCAGAATCGCCCGATCGGCCCCAGCAGCTCCTTCCCGGTATTCCAGTCTCCAAACAGTTCCCGGTCCAGACGGAACGCCGGGTCCGGGTAGAGCGCCTCCAGGACCAGGGCCCGGACGAATCGGGGGTTCTCCACGGCGAGGACCGCCGCGTGGGCCCCCATTCCGATGCCATAGACGCCGATCTCTCGAACCGGTGGCCGGTCGGCCGCAGGCTCGGACAGGAACCGGATCGCCCCTTGCACATCGAACCGCTCTTCCACTCCCAGGCCGGTCCCGGTGCCGCCGCTCGCTCCGTGCCCGCGGAAATCGAAGGCGAGCACGGTGAAGCCGGCCTCCAGGAGAGGAGCCGCCAGGTAGATCACCGAATTCCTATCGCCGCCCAGGTCGTGACAGAGAATCACCGCCGGCCGTCCCTCCCGCCCGCGCATCAGCCAGCCGGAGAGGCTCACCCCGTCGGTGGAAAGAAATGTTACCTCCTCGATCGGCAGCACCGCCGACAACAGTTCCCCGGGAGCCTCCTGGACCCTGGCCGGGTGGATCGCGCGGAAGACCTTCCACCCGGTTCCGAGCACCGGGATGAGGATCCCGACCAGGACGACCAGGATCGACCCCGAAAGGAGAAATCGGATACGACGGCTTTTCATAATTAAGAATATAGAAGTTCCTTACCGGAAAGATCCACCCGGGCAGGTGCTAAACTCTTTCGGACATGATGTACGCCCGCCTCATCCGTTCGGAGGTTCTTTTTCTGAGCCTCTTGGTGACGATCCTGCTGTTCTTCGGCTGCGGGAAGCCGGCTCCCACCCCGCCTGCCGTGGTTCTCGTGGTCCTGGACACGACCCGGTTCGACCATCTCGGCAAAGCCGGGTATCCCCGGGACACCAGTCCGAACCTGGATCGGCTGGCGGAGGAGGGTTCCTGGTTCAGCAACGCCTGGGCCCAGGCGCCCTGGACCCTCCCCGCCATGGCGACCGGTCTCCCCGGGCGGCTCCCCTTCGTTCACCCGGGCCGCCACGGAGGGGGGGGGCGCGATCACCGCCCCTGTGTTGTGTTTGAGGATGCCGGCGGCGCCGCCGGTCTGAGACCAGCCGGTGGGGCCGAAGGCGTTGCCGAGATAGG
>CAZZIV010000191.1:0-6361 GCA_964654385.1 uncultured Acidobacteriota bacterium
GCGTCGGGTGTGCACGACTGGAAACTCCCCCTCATCCAGCCGGTCGAACCGGATGCCGGCGGCCCGAAGCGCCTCCAGGGCTTGCGGGTCGGTCTCCCTGTCCGGCTCTCCCTGGTTCAGGACCGCTCGCTCGAGGGCGGAGAGATAGCCGGCCGCATCCCTGCCTGGCGGCCAGTCCCCGGACGGGTCCGCGAACCAGGCCAGGAGTGCGGCCCGCTCCCGCTCCCGCCGGGCGTCCGCCTCCTGCTGAACCTGAATCGCCTCCACCGCCTCGCCCGACCGGGGAGCCCAGAGATCCCCTTTCCGCCGGAAAAAAGCGCCCTCCTCCAGCAAGGCGCGGATCGTCGCCGCACGGGCCGGACCGTCGCGCCTTCCCAGGGCCAGAGAGGCCAGGGCTTCCGCCGGTTGGGCCCCTTCTTCCAGGACCAGTTCCCAGAGAACCGCAACATCCACACCGCTCGAGAGAGACGAGATCTCTTTTTCCATCCGGTCGAGGGACGAGATCACCTCCTGGTGGAACCGGGCCCCGCCGGGCGAAGCGTCCAGGCTCCCCTCCACCGCGCCCAGAGAAAAAGCCACCCGGGAAACAGGCACCCGGGCCCGCCGCCCGCCGGAGAGGATCATCACCGCCTTTCCCTTTTCCAGCGCGGCCAAAGCCGCCAGGGAAAGCTTGTTCCCCTGCCACCAGGCGAGCATGTCGCCCGGCTCGGCGACGGCGGTGCTTCCGGCTACACTCACCGGTCAGATCGATACGCCGGCCCGGCGGAGAGTGCTTGCGATCCGCCGGATCGCCGGGTTCCCCGGTTCCAGGGTCAGGGCGACCCGGACCTGGGCGGCCGCCTCCACCAGCAGGTTTTGCTGCATCAGCGCCAGGGCCAGGTTCTGTCGGATCCGGGTCGAGGTCGGCTTGCGCTGGACGGCGGCGGTCAACTCCCGGGTCCCTTCCTCCAGCCGGCCTGCCATCATCAGGGTGGTGCCCAGGGCCAGGGCATATTCGGACCGGTCGGGAAGGGCGGCCCTCGCCTGGCGCAGGTACTCCAGGGACTCTTCGATCTGGCCGGACTCCCGGAGCAGGATTCCCAGGTCCAGCAGGCTGTCGGCATGCTCCGGCGCCAGTTCCACCACCTTCCTGTACACGTCGATCGCATCGGCATCCCGCCCCAGCCGCATCAGGCATCCCCCTTTTCTCCGGAGCGCCCATGGCGTGAACGGGCCGTCCGGAAACATGTCCAGGTAGGCTTCGTACGCGGCCAGGGCGGCTTTGTAATCCCGGTTGAACCAGAGGCGGTCTCCTGCAAACAACCGGTCGTGGGCCAGGATCGGATCCAGGGCGATCGCCTGCCGCCGGGCGGTAAAGGCCGCGTCCAGTTTCCCGCTCTTCTCCAGAGCCTCGGAAAAACAGAACCAGGCGCACGGATTTTCCGGCTCGGCCCGGGTCAACTCGTCCAGCCGTTCGACTGCCGCGTCGTACTTCCTCTCTGACAGATCCTTGAACGCTTCCATCCGGGTCATCGCGGTCGCCGGAGGATCTTCCCCCGGGTGCCGGAGTTCCCTGCGCATCTCCGGACCGATCCACCGGGAATCGGGTGGAAGAAAACCGCCGATGGTGGAATAGGAGAGAGTGGCCAGATCGGTGCGGATCTGTTTTCTGCCCAGGATGTTGATTACGGCCTGGGGGAGAATCCAGGGTTCGGCGGTGACCTCCATGTTCACCGCCGATCCTGTGGTGAAATAGTCCAGATCGATATCCAGCAGGACCGGCTCACGGATCACAGGGAGATCGCCGATTTCGCAGACGATCAACGGGACGCCCAGGAGTTCTCCCTGGATCACGTTTCCGACCGCGCGCAGGCCCAGGGCCTCCTTCACCGTGACCATCTCCAGCTTTCCGACCAGGGTGTTTCGAAGCAGCCGTCCGACCGCTTCCCGATCCTGGAAGGTGCCGTCCGGCACGACCCAGACCAGTTCCCGGACGATCCCCATCCGGGCGGCCGGATAGATAAAGTTCCAGATGCCGAACCGGCTCAGGGTGGAACTGTCCATGGTGTACGGATGCAGTTCCAGGCCGGCCAGCTCATTCGGCCTAGCGGCGGCGATGCGAGCGACGGTGCGGTCCGGCAACCAGTCGAAATCGGAATGGCCGTCCAGGTGAACCAGGACCCGGTCCATGACACCGGCGCGCCGCCACTCGATCAGGGAGGTGGAATGGTTTTCGAACAGGCGCACCACCGGAATCGGCTCCACGCCGACGGCGGCGGATTCTCCCACCACCTTCCCGCCGATCGTCGGTGATTCCTCCCGGCAACCTCCGATCCACAGAGTACATACCAGGACGGCCCCGGCGACGGCTCGATGAAGCACGACCTTCAACTCTCTCTCCCTTCCCCTCCGGTCCCCGGAACGTTCGCGCCCGGCGGCCACTCTCGAAACGGATCGACCAGCCCTCCCAGCCGGGGAAGCGGGCCTTCCCCCTTGAACAGGACCATCACCTGGAACGACTTTCCCATCCCTTCCGGATGGATCAGCTGTTTCGCCTGAAGACGGAGCCGGACCTTGTCCGGATCCCGCCAATCCTCCTCATTCCGAGCCTCCAGCGGCTCCAGTATACCGTTGGCGATGAGAAAACGGTCCTGGCCGGTCAGGGCGAGAAGACGCCAGTCTCGGTCGGCCGCATGGTCCGCCAGGGCGGTCCAGTTCACATGGGCCGTGAGATCCTGCTCTCCCACCCGGGCGAGGTACTCCCGGTTGGTCTCGTGCCGGTGGTAAGCCAGAAGGGTTCCCCGGCTCCTGGCAGGCCCGTACTTCTCCTCTGCCGAATATCCGTAATCGACCAGGATCATGAAGCCTCGTTCCAGCACCTGGTCCATCCTGTCGAACCGGGCCCCGGCCTCGAGACAAACTTCGGCCCGGCGGCCTTCGACGGGGACCGCGCCGTACCGTTCCGCGTACCGGATCAGTTCCGGACCGGGTTCGGCCTCGACCTCCCGGAGCGCCCCGTCCGGATCCATCCCGACCCGGATTTCCCGGATCCTGTCCTTTCGGCGCACCAGGCGATGCACAGGCAGGGCGTCGAAGAGTTCCACGGCGAGGAGACAACCGATTTTTCCGGGGCCCGCGGGCAGGTGTTCCGGCCAGGCCGTTTGTAGCCGAGGATGAAGGCCGGCGGCCTCCTTGAGCATTCCCGGGCTTCGATCGACCAGGAGGTACCGGCTCCGCTCGGCGGTCCGGGGGTGATCGGCCTCGAGGGAGCGGAGAAGATCCAGGGCCAGCAGTCCTCTTCCGCCGCCGAACTCCACGATGTCCAGCGGATCCGGCCCGCCCAGAACACCGTCCATTTCCGCGACCTGTCGGGCCATGCACCGGCCGAACAGAGGGCCGACATCCCCGGCGGTGAAGAAATCCCCGTTTTTCCCGATCCTGTCCGGCCCGGCGTGGTAATAACCGAGCCCCGGCTCGTACAGGGCGATCTCCATGAAACGGGCGAAGGTGATCGGACCGGACCGCCGGATCGAATCCTGGACGCGCCGTAACAGTTCCGGATTCCCGGTCCCGATCATGTCCTGGAGTCTCCTCTCAGCCGGAAGGAACGGAAAAGTGTAGCATGAGGGGCCATGCTATGATTTCGGTTTCCGGTTCTTCGAGAAGGAGCATGACGGTGTCCGCCAGCCAGGAATTCGACCTTACCATCATCGGGTCCGGCCCGGGCGGATACGTCTCTGCCATCCGCGCCGCCCAACTCGGCCTGAAAACGGCGGTGATCGAGAAAGACAAGCTGCCCGGCGGCACCTGTCTTCACCGGGGATGCATCCCGACCAAGGCGCTGCTCCACTCGGCGGAAGCGCTGGAAACCGCCCGCGGCGCCGGAAGTGTGGGAGTTCGGATCCCCCAGGTCGACCTGGACATGAAAGGGGTCCACAAGCATCGCAAGAAAGTGGTCACCGCCAACGCCAAGGGGGTCGAGTTCCTGCTGAAGAAAAACGGCGTCAGCCTGATCCGGGGAACCGGCCGATTGGCCGGGAAAGGCCGGGTGGAGGTCGATCCCGGCGACGGATCCCCTGCCACCCTCCGCAGCGGGAAAATCGTCCTGGCCACCGGATCGGAGGTAAAAGCCCTGCCCGGCATGGAGTTCGACGGCCGGAGGATCATCAGTTCCGATCACGCGTTGACTCTCACCGAGGTTCCGGCCTCGATGATCGTTCTGGGCGGAGGAGCGGTCGGAGTGGAATTCGCCTCGATCTATGCCACCTTCGGCTGCAAGGTCACCCTTGTGGAACTCCTGCCGACCCTCCTCCCCCTGGAAGATCCTGCCTTGGGGCGGGAACTGGAGAAAGCGTTCCGGAAGAGGGGGATCGAGGTTCGAACCGGAACCCGGGTCTCCCAGGTCGTCCCGGCGGAAGATGGAGTCCGGATGCAGGCGGAGGAAAACGGATCTTCCTCCGATTTGAAGACCGATCGTCTCCTGGTAGCCGTCGGAAGAAGTCCGGTGCTTGCCGGTCTGGGGCTGGAAGAGACCGGCGTCGTCCGGGACGGACCGTTTCTCGAAGTGGACAGCATGATGCGGACCGGAGAACCGAACGTCTACGCCATCGGGGACATCGTGCGGACTCCGGCCCTGGCCCACGTCGCCGCCCATGAAGGGGTCGTCGCCGCCGAACACGCCGCAGGGCTCTCCCCCGATCCGATCCCGTACGACAAGGTCCCTTCCTGCACGTACAGTTCTCCTGAGGTCGCCTCCGTCGGCCTCTCGGAAGAGCAGGCAACGGAACGGGGATACGATGTGGCGGTCGGCACGTTCCCTTTTACCGCCAACGGCAAGGCGAAGATCCTCGGAGATTCCCGCGGGTTCGTCAAAATCGTCTCCGAGAAGAAATACGACGAGGTCCTGGGGATTCACATCATCGGGCCCCATGCCACCGAACTGATCGCCGAGGCGGTAGCCGCCGTGAACCTGGAAGCGACCTCCGCTTCCCTCTTCCACGCCATGCACGCCCATCCGACCCTGGCGGAGGCGGTCCACGAAGCGGCCCTGGGCGTCCACGGCCGCAGCCTGCACATATAGCCGGATAGGAGTCCAAGACCATGCGGATAGACGTGACCATGCCCCAGATGGGCGAATCAATCGCCGAAGGCACCATCACCCGGTGGATCAAGCAGGAGGGAGACCCGGTCCAGAAGGACGAACCTCTCTTCGAAATCAGCACCGACAAGGTGGACGCCGAAATCCCGGCGCCGGCCGGCGGCACACTCGTGGAAATCAGGAACCGGGAGGGGGAAACGGTCCCGGTGAACCAGGTGGTGGCCCTTCTGGAGACCGGCGAAGAGGCGGCGGCCGAGCCGTCTTCCGAACCGGCGCCCGAGGAACCGGAAGAGGTCTCGAGCGGTTCGGAGACTCCGGCAACGGGGCCGGCGGAGGCGGTTCCTCCCCGGAAGAGTTCTTCCAAGGACCGGCCGGGACGGTTCATCTCGCCGGTGGTCCGGAATATCGCGGCGGAACACGGCATCGACCCGTCGCAGATCCCCGGTACCGGTTCCGGCGGACGGGTCACGAAGAAAGATATTCTCGCCTTCATCGCCGAGGGCGGCGGCACGGAGGCAGCCGCGCCGCGCAGGCCTGTGTCGGCGCCGGCGTCGGCGAAACAGCCCGGCGCGCCGGCCTTCGCCCCCGGCCTGCATGAGTTCCGGGAAACGATGTCGCCGATGCGGAAGAAAATCGCCGAACACATGATCGACTCCCGGCGCACCTCGGCCCACGTGCAATCGGTGTTCGAAGTGGACATGAGCCGGGTTGTGGAATTGCGGTCGCGCTACAAGTCGTTATACGCCGACCGGCACGATGTGAAGTTGACCATGACGCCGTTCTTCATCAAGGCGGTGTGTGACGGGCTCCGGGCCTGGCCGGTGATCAACTCTTCGGTGGACGGGGACAAAATCGTTTACCACAAGGATCTGAACATCGGGATCGCCGTGGCGCTGGACTGGGGGCTGATCGTCCCTGTGGTCCGAAACGCCGACGAACTTTCCATGGCCGGCCTGTCCAAGCGGGTCAACGACCTGGCCGAACGGGCACGGTCGAAAAAGCTGAACCCGGACGAGGTCCAGGGCGGAACCTACACCATCACCAATCCAGGGATCTTCGGCGGTCTGTTCGGGCTGCCGATCATCAACCAGCCGCAGGTCGCCATCCTGGGAATCGGTGGGATTCAGAAAAGACCGGTGGTCATCCAGGACGCCATCGCCATCCGTCCGATGGTTTACGTCTCGATGTCTTACGACCATCGTGTGGTGGACGGCGCGGTCGCGGACCAGTACCTGGCCCGGATCAAAGCCTTCCTGGAGAACTTCGACGAATCACTTCTTTAGA
>CAZZIV010000192.1:0-6241 GCA_964654385.1 uncultured Acidobacteriota bacterium
TCGACGAAGTGGAGGTCGCTGTGGCAGACGCCGCTCGCGACCGTCCGCACGAGCCCTTCCCCCGCGGGCGGCCTTGCGGGCAGGGCTCCCGCCGGACATGGTGTCCCGGCGGCCGGACCTGGCCGCCGCCGAGCGCCGGCTGACCGCCGCCGGTTTCCGGCACTCCGCGGCCCGGCGTCTTCTCTACCCCCGGCTGAGCCTCACGGCGAGCGGCGGCACCAGCAGCAACGAGCTGAAAGACCTGGTGAACGGAGATTTCCAGGTCTGGAGCCTGTTCGCCGGCCTGACCCAGCCGATCTTCCAGAGAGGACGGCTGAAATCGGGGATCGAGCAGAGCCGGGCGGCGGCCGACGAAGCGGTCGCCAGGTACGGATCCGCCCTCCTCCGGGCTTACGGCGAGGTGGAAACCGCCCTGGCGGCGGAACCGAACCTGGCCGAACAGGAATCCCGGCTGGAAGAAGCGGCCCGCCAGGCGGCGGCGGCCCGGAAGCTGGCGGAAGAGCGCTACCGCTCCGGCCTGGCTCCGTTCGTCACCGTCCTGGAATCCCAACGCCAGGAAATCGAGGCGAAGGTCCGCTGGATCTCCGCCCGCCGGCAGCGACTGGAAAATCGAACCGACCTTTATCTCGCCCTGGGCGGAGGTTACCGGGCACCGGCCTCCCCAGCAAACCCTCAGGAGTACCGCCGATGAACAGGACCGACTCCAACCCGATCCGCGATGCCGCTCCGGCACGCTCCCCCCTCCGGTGGATCCTGCCGGTGGCGGTTTTCCTGCTGGCGGCGGCAGGACTGGCGCTGATGATCCGGCTGAAACCGGCCGTCGAAACGGTACAAGTACCGGTCCAACCTCCGTGGATCCGGGCCTGGAAGGTCTCCCTCCAGGACCACACCTACGCCATACGGAGCCAGGGAACCGTGGAACCGAGAACCGAGAGCCGACTGGTTTCGGAGGTTTCCGGGAAGGTCATCGAGATCTCCCCTTCGTTCGATGCGGGCGGGTTTTTCGAGGAGGGCGATCTTCTTCTGAAGATCGACCCCTACGACTACCGGCAAGCGGTGATCCGCGCCGAGGCGGCGGTGGCCCGTGCGGAACTCCGCCTGGCCCAGCAGCAGGCGGAAGCGGAAGTGGCGCGCAAGGAGTGGAGGGAACTGGGAAAAGACGGACCGGCGACTCCCCTGACCCTGCATGAACCCCAGGTCCGGGACGCGGCGGCGGCCCTCGAAGCGAGCCGGGCCGACCTGGACCAGGCCCGGCGCAACCTGGAGCGGACGGAAATCCACGCGCCGTACGCCGGGCGGGTACGGATCAAGTCGGTCGACGTGGGACAGTTCGTCAGCCGGGGCGCTCCCCTGGCGACCCTCTACGCGGTGGACCACGCCGAGATCCGCCTCCCCCTCTCCAATGGGGACCTTTCCTACGTGGATCTTCCGATGGCCCACCGGGGCGACCGGAACGGACCTGTCGGTCCGAAGGTGGTTCTGACCTCCAGGTTCGGAGGACGCGACTACCGATGGGAAGGGAGGATCGTACGGACCGAAGGGGAGATCGATCCCCGCACCCGGATGGTTTACGCCATCGCCCGGGTCCAGGATCCGTACAGGCCGGAGCCGGGCTCCGGACGTCCCCCGCTGGCGGTCGGGATGTTCGTGCAGGCGGAGATCAAGGGGCGGACCGTTCACGACGTCGCCAGGATCCCCCGGGAAGCGCTCCGTGGCGAAGGAAACGTATGGATCGTCGACCGGGACAGCCGGCTTCGGCTCCGGCCTGTCACCGTCCTCCGAACCACCGAGGACGAGGCGATCCTGGGCGGGGGCGTGCAAGACGGGGAAAGCATCTGCATTTCCCCCTTGGCGGCTGCCACCAACCAAATGCAGGTCCGGGTCTTCGACGGTTCGGAGAAAAGCCAATGAACCGGGCGATCGAATGGTTCGCCCGGAACTCGGTGGCGGCCAACCTGATGATGGTGCTGATCCTGGTGGCCGGCGGTTACACCGTCCTGTCCCATACCAAGCAGGAAGTGTTCCCCGAATTCGAACTCGACCTGATCAGCATCCGGGTCCCTTACCTGGGGGCCGCGCCGGAAGAGGTGGAGGAGGGTGTCTCTGTACGGATCGAAGAGGCGATCCAGGGATTGGACGGCGTGAAGGAGATCACTTCCACCTCTTCCGAGGGATCCGGCTCGGTCCTGGTCAAACTGGAACTGGGAAGCGACGTCCAGAAAGTCCTGGACGACATCAAGGCCCGGGTGGACGCCATCGAAACGTTTCCGGAAGAGACGGAGAAGCCGATCGTCAGCGACATCACCAATCGCAGGCAGGTCATCGACATCGCCATCTGGGGGGACGCCGACGAGTTCACCCTGAAAGCGCTGGCGGAACGGACCCGGGACGAACTGGCCGCCCTGCCGGAGATCACCGTGGTGGAGATGGCCAGCGCGCGACCGTACGAAATCTCCATCGAAGTGTCGGAGAATGACCTGCGCCGTTACGGCCTGACCTTCAGCCAGGTGGCCGGGGCCGTCCGGAAGTCCTCCCTGGACCTTCCCGGCGGTTCGGTCCGTACCGCCGGAGGGGAGATCCTCCTCCGCACCAAGGGCCAGGCGTATCGAGGACATGAATTCGAAAAGTTGGTTCTTTTCACCCGGCCCGACGGCACCGACCTGCGGATCGGAGACGTGGCCAAAGTGGTGGACGGGTTCGCCGAAACCGACCAGTTCGCCCGCTTCGACGGGAAACCCGCCGTGCTCCTTCAGGTCTACCGTACCGGCGACCAGGCAGCCTTGAGCGTGGCCGACGCCGTCAAGCGTTACATCCGGACCGCCCAGCCTCGGATGCCGGCGGGGATTCACCTCACCACCTGGCAGGACGCTTCCAAGGTGCTCAAGGACCGGCTGGACCTTCTGCTCCGGAACGGAAGGACCGGTTTCATCCTCGTTTTTATTTCTCTCGCCCTCTTCCTCCGGTTCCGCCTGGCGGCCTGGGTCAGCCTGGGAATTCCGGTTTCCTTCCTGGGAGCGATGTGGCTGATGCCGTCCCTCGGGGTGACCATCAACCTGATCTCCCTGTTCGCCTTCATCGTCGTGCTGGGCATCGTGGTGGACGACGCCATCGTGATCGGGGAAAACATCTACACCCACCAGCAGCGGCACCGGGACGGCGTTCGCGGCTCCATCGAGGGGGCCCGGGAGGTCGCCGTACCGGTCGTCTTCGCCGTAGCCACCACCGTGGCGGCGTTCCTTCCCCTGATGAACGTGGAAGGAGTGATCGGGAAGGTGATGCGGACGATCCCCTTGATCGTGATCCCCTGCCTGCTCTTTTCCCTTTTCGAAAGCCTTTTCATCCTCCCGGCCCATCTTTCCCACCAGAAAAAGATCGAGCCCCGGGAAACCGCCTGGAGACGGTTCCAGGGGCGGTTCGCCCAGGGGCTGGAGTGGTGGATACACCGGGTCTACGAACCGAGCCTGGATTGGGCCATGCGCTGGCGCTACCTGACCGTCTCCATCGGCCTGGCCACGCTTCTGCTGACCGTGGGCACCGTCCTGGGAGGCTGGATCCGGTTCGAGTTCTTCCCGGCGGTGGAGGCCGACTACATCTCCGCCGCCCTGACCATGCCGGAGGGAACGCCGGCCGAAGTCACCGGCAGGGTGGTCCGCCGGATCGAAGAAGCCGCGTTCCAGGCCCGGACCGAGTTCGCCGGCCGCCCAGGAGGAAAGGACCTGATCCGGCATGTCTCCTCGACGGTAGGTGAGCAGCCGTACCGGGTCACCCAGAGCCGGAACGCCGGCGCCAAGGCGGCCCGGGTCACCTCGTCTCACCTGGGGGAAGTCACCCTGGAACTGTCCCCCGCGGAAGAGAGAAGCTTCAGCAGCGTGGAACTGGCAGACCGCTGGAGGGATCTCACCGGCGTGGTCCCCGACGCGGTGGAGTTGACCTTCAGCTCCTCGCTGTTCAGTTCTGGAGCCGACCTGGACATCCAGCTGACCGGACCGGACATGGAGGAACTCCGCCAGGCGGCGGCAGCGGTGAAAAACCGTCTCCGGGAATACACCGGCGTCTACGAGGTGGCGGATTCGTTCCGGCAGGGCAAGAAAGAGGTGAAGCTCCGGATCAAGCCGGAGGCCGAGCCGCTGGGCATCACCCAGTCCGACCTGGGACGCCAGGTCCGGCAGGCGTTTTACGGAGAAGAGGCCCAGCGGATCCAGCGGGGCCGGGACGACATCCGCGTGATGGTCCGCTACCCGGCTTCCGAGCGCCGCTCTCTCGGCAACATGGAAGAGATGCGGATCCGGACTCCGGACGGAGCGGAGGTGCCGATCACCGAGGTCGCCGAGATGACGCTGGGGCGGGGCTACTCCTCCATCAAGCGGGTCGACCGGCGGCGGGCGGTGAACGTCACCGCCGACGTGGATTCGAGCCAGGCGTCCACCGACGATATCGTTTCGGACCTGAAGAAGCGGGTCCTGCCCGAGATCCTCGCCTCTTACCCAGGTGTGTTCTTCAGCTTCGAGGGACAGAAAGCGGAACAGCGGGACACCATGGGAGGTCTCAAGAAAGGATTCTTTCTGGCCCTGGTGATGATTTTCATCCTCCTGGCGGTTCCGCTGCGATCCTACCTTCAGCCTGTGATCATCATGCTGGCGATCCCGTTCGGCCTGGTCGGGGCGATCTGGGGGCACCTGATCATGGGGATGAACCTGACCATCATGTCGATGTTCGGGCTGGTCGCGCTTTCGGGCGTCGTGGTCAACGACAGCCTGGTCATGGTCGACTTCATCAACCGGCACCATGACGATACCGGGAACCCCCGGGACGCGGTCCGAAAATCCGGCGTCGCCCGGTTCCGGCCGATCATTCTGACGTCGTTGACCACGTTCCTGGGACTCACTCCGCTGCTGCTGGAGAAGAGCATGCAGGCCAAGTTCCTGGTGCCGATGGCGATCTCCCTGGCGTTCGGCGTAGTGTTTTCCACCGCGATCACCTTGATCCTGGTGCCGGCAGGCTACCTGATCCTGGAAGACATCCGCAGCCTTTTCGCCCGCAAGGTATAATCGCTGCATGCGATCCTTTCCGGCGAGCCTGCTCCTCCTGTGCCTTTGCGCCTCGGCGCCTGGATGCGGCTCGGCCGGAAAGCCGGATCTGCTGGTGATCACCGTGGACACCCTGCGGGCCGACCGGCTCGGATGTTACGGCAATGCCGGCGGCCTGACCCCGGCCATGGACCGGCTGGCGGCGGAAGGGGTCCGTTTCGCCGACGCGTCCTCGGCGGTTCCGATCACCCTTCCCTCCCACAGCACTCTCTTCACAGGAAGGTACCCCAACTCCACCGGCGTGAGGAACAACGGAACCTTCCTCCTGCCTGCAGGCGAGCTCACCCTGGCCGAAGTGCTCCTGGGAGAAGGCTGGGCCACGGCGGCGGTGGTCGCCGCGTACCCGCTTCAGGCCCGGTTCGGCCTGGACCAGGGATTCGACATCTACGACGACGAGTTCCCCACCCTGGAGACGAGCGGCGGTTCGTTCTTCCCCGAAAGAAACGCCGGGACCGTCACCGACCGGGCGGTCGAACTCTGGAACCGGATGAAGGAGAACGGGAAGCGGCGATTCCTCTGGGTCCATTACTTCGACCCTCACGCCCCGTACAACGCCCCGGAACCGTTCGCCGGCGAACATCCGGAACAGCGGTACGACGCCGAAGTCGCCTACACCGATTCGGAGATCGACCGACTGCTCCGGGAGGTGGAGAAAGGGGGTCGATCGCCGATCGTTCTGCTTACCGCCGACCACGGCGAAGGACTGGGAGAACACGGCGAAAAAACCCACGGCGTGTTTCTGTACCAGGCCACCCTCCATGTTCCGCTGATCCTGAAAGCCCCCGGCCTGCTCCCGGCGGGACGAACAGTGGAGGCCCCGGTCAGTCTTGCCGACCTGTTCCCGACCCTCCTCGGCCTCCTGAAAATCGAACCGGCGGAAGGCGAGGGAGGGAAACCGGACGGCGCCGACCTGGAGGCACTGATCGCCGGCGGCGCGCCTCCTTCCAGGCCGGTCTACGGAGAGACGTTCCTCCCCCGCTACGATTACCGTTTCAGCGAGCTGAGAATGATCCGCCGGGGCGGCCTCAAGTACATCGACGCTCCCCTCCCGGAGCTGTACGACCTGGAACAGGATCCTGGAGAGCTCCGCAACCTGCAGGGGGGGCACCCGGACCAGGAGGCGATGGCGGCCGGGCTGGCGGAAATCGTGGAGC
>CAZZIV010000193.1:0-6212 GCA_964654385.1 uncultured Acidobacteriota bacterium
CCGACTTTGTCGTCCCCCCGGATTGCGATCAGGTGGATATCGGCGTCGGGGCCGTAGGCCGTTGCTGCGACCCCCCGGCCGGAACCGTCCAGGTCGTACACCGCCGCCGTATCCCGGGACAGAGACCTGGGTGGCGAAGAGGACAGGCTGAAGCTCGCAGGGCTTTCCAACACCAGGGGCAAACCGTTTTCCTGCCGCGCCTGTTGCCAGACCGCCTCCATGAACGACTGTTCTTCTCCGAACAGAACCACCTGGACCCCGTTCCGGCCGTTGCGGATCTCGATCCGGTTCCCGGGCGCGGGAAGAAAGGAAGCCTCCTGGTTCAGGGCCGGTTCCGGAACGGCCACCAAGGTCCTTGGAACCAGTTCTCCATCACAAAGGTCGATGGCGCCGGCATCGATGCGCCACTGGCCGCCCCACAGATTGCCCGGTTGGAGAACCGGCGTCATGGAGATATCCACACTTGGAGGCAGCGTATCCGCCACTTCCACGGTCGTTTCGGCCGCACCTTCCAGGCCGAGCTGGTCGGTGACGGTCAGCTCCACCGCGTGGGCTCCCAGCCCGAGCGACACGGTTTCCGTTTCGTTCCCTCCCACCGGAGCGCCATCCACAGACCAACCGTAAGAGGCGATGTCGTCGCGGGTGCCTGGGGTGGAGTCAGGATCCGACGAACCGGAGCCGTCCAGGCCGACCGGGGTGCCTGTGGCGTTGTCGCATTCCACGGATCGGTTCGGCCCGGCAATAGCGATCGGCGCCCGGTTCATTTCCGGATCCCGGACGAACACGACCTCTCGCCGCTCGATGTAATGCGCCGCGGCCCTACCGACCAGGAAACCGTACCGCAAGGGATCCGGGTACACGGCGGTGGTGGTTCCGTACGCCTGGAACTCCCCTGCCTCGGTCACCTTGAAAGTGTCCAGCGCCCGAAACTCGTACGCCGCCTTCCGGTCCGACCGCACGGCGTAGCCTGAGCCGGCGAAATACTCCTCCGACTGGTTCAACAACACCGGCGTATCGACGCTCATGTCGTAGACCGCCGATTCCCAGCCCACCCATGTCCAGCGCCAGTACACCAGCCTCTCTTTCCCGTCGGCGCCGTACGCGGCTCCCGGCGCGTAATAGAAAGATGTCGGAGTGGGAGCGCCTGGATCTCCCAACGGAGTACCGGTTTCGGTCTCCACCAACCTGGGTGCGAACTCGTACCATGCTTGGCCGCCGGTGAGGACGGTGATCGATCCTCCCCGGAGGAAGTCGGCGAAGTGGGCTCCGTCGAACCGTTCCCAGAGAACGGCCGGCGTCGAAGGATCGGCAAGATCGACCATGGCGACCGGATCGTCGGGACCATACCAGACCGTTCCTGAACTAAGGGCGGCCCGGGTGCCGTCCGGGCTCAACCGGAGCCTGGAATACTCCCGCGGAAGGTCCAGGGCAGCGGTGTCTCCGTCAGGCGAATGCGTTTCGAGCCGATTTTGGTGCAGAACGACCACGGTACCGTCCGGCCGAACCTTCGCGTCGGTGATACAACAATCCGACAAGTAACTGAGTCCGGCCCGCCGATGGAGAGAACCGCGCTCTACATCAAAAATGTTCAGGCCGCCGATCGAGCCGACGACGAAGCTGCCCCCGGCAGCATCGGCGATCAACAAATCGTATGGATCCGATACACTGTTCCCGCTGTATCCTGTGGCGTCGGTGGTCGTGCCGTCGGCGCCATCTACCAGGTCGATGGCGTTGACTTTCAGGTCGATCACGGCGGCATACCTTCCCGCCACCGGCAGGACCGCCTGGATTCGGTCCGGCGAAACACCGGTGAGCCGGGTCACGGCGTTCTCCCCGCCGCTCGGCTCCAGAAGCACGGTCTCCACCGAGGTCCAGCCACCCTCGGGATGATCCCCCCGGTAGGCGCCTGCAAGGTAGCCGAACAGGGAGATCGCCGGCCCGCCGTCCACTGACTCGGTCCAGGTGACGTTATGAACCTGGAGATCCGGCGTATCGTGCCGGAGAATCACCGACCCGTCCCGGGCGTCCACCACCGTCACACCGGCCGGGTTCTCCGTCAGGATCGCCAGCCAGGGCTCCGAAGGATGAGGGCGCAACGACTGGTACCCGTCCACGATATCCACGTCGATGGTCGTAACCGATCGTGGGGCGGCGGGGTTCGCCAGGTCGAACAGTTCCACCGTTTCAGAATTCGCCAGGGCCAGCGCTTTCACGCCGCCCCCCTCGACGATCGCCGCCCGGGAACCGGCTTTCGGCGGTAAAATCGAAGCCAGAATCCTCCCGTCCGCAACGTTTCGAATCTGGGTTTCTTCCCCTGAGGCGACCACAAGAATCGAATAGTTTCGGTCGAACACCATCCAGGGGTACGGGGGTGTATCCAGGAGATACGCCAGCACGGGGTGAGCCGGATCGTGCACATCGTAGAATTGATACCGTGTCCCGTCGTATGCGAAGCTCCGATCTTCCAAGAGCAACGCCGGCTCACCGTTGTGCATCGCGCCGAAGACCCGGCCACCCCTCCGGCCCTGGCCGACCAGGGGGCTCAAGGTACTGCCGGTATCCAGATCGATCAGGTTCACGCAATCGTCCCCGCTGACCACGCCGAGCTCGGCGCCGGGAATCACCGCGGCGAAAAGGCCGCAAGCGGTACCGGTAGCGATTTCGAACACGTTCGACGGATCGGTGGCGTCCAGGATTCTCGTCGGTTTCGGGTCCCACCGGGAGGTCGATCCGGGCAGGATGATCCGCCGCCTGGAACCGTCGCCGCCGATCGCTTCCCGGAAGCCGCTGTTCCCGTAGGTCGTCCAACGGATCAGTTTCCCCGCGGCCGCATCGAGGCTGAAAAGGTGTCCGGCGCCCCCGTAGGCGATCACGTACGAACTCCCCGGGAAGCCCTGGAATCCAGCGTCGCCTGCGACCGGCGGAGGGAATTTCACTCGGAAAACTTCCTGGAGCCCCTCTGCCGGATCATCCTTGGCCGTGCCGCCGGCTCCCAGGGAAGCCGCCTCCGCCGCACGGGCCGCATGGTCCGCTTCCTGGGCTTTCAGGTCCCCCGGCGGGTTCTGAGCCTGAATCGATCGAACAGGGGCCAGAAGGCCGAAAAAACAAGCGAACATCAATGCCGCATGGATACCGCGCATCGTTTCCCCCAAACTCCGACCGTGTACAGGCCGGTATCAGCCGCAATATCGTTGCTTTCTACTTACACCATGGAACGGAGAAATACAATTGTCGATTCCACTTCCATACCCAAACCGACAGCCTTTCCACGAAACCGTAACCGGCGCTCCCGTAAAAAGCCGGGATCCCCGCCTCCGCCTCCTGGCATCCTGTTTGCGACAGTTCCGCCTGTGGAGGTGACGGTGATGGATACGAAGACGATGGACAACCGTGTCTACGACCTGGGCAACGTGGATGAAATGCAACTGCCGGGAGACCCTTTGCAGGAGGAACCGATGGAACTATTCCCACCGGCCGGGAAAATCCGTCGCGTGGCCCGGCGCAGCACCGCCGCTCCGAGATCCAAGAGTTACGCCGATCCTGAATGGTCGGCGATCCCCTCCCTCTTCGTCCCCGGCGGCGCCCAGATGCTTCGGGGAGACCTGCCCCAGGGGCTCTGCCTGATGACCCTCACCGGTTTTGCCCTCACCCTTGCCTGGGCGGTCTATGCTTCGCTGGATCGCCTGGCGCCGACCCTGGAACTGCTGGGCGTCCCCGGCGAGACGGCGGTCTGGCTCCTGGGCCTCCTGGGGATCGGCCTGGCCGTCCTTCATGTCGCCGGCGTCTACGGCGGCGCGCGGCCGATCGAACGGAGAGGAGCCGCCGCGAACCGGTCCAACGTCCATCCGGCGGTGGCCGGCACGGCGTCCGGCATCCTTCCAGGGCTGGGGCAGTTGCTCAACGGCGACCGGGCCCGGGCGGCGTTCCTGCTCACCGGCCTGTGGCTGGTCGCCGGATCCTGGGCCCTGGTCACCCCCTGGATGACCGGGCTCCTGGCCTCCCAGAACCTGGTGCTGCCGTCCTGGCTGCACCTGGCCGCCTCCCCTGCGATCCGCTGGACACTGCCTGCGGTTCTCTGGACCCTGGGGATCTACGATGCGGCGGTCCGGGCGAACATCAAGCAGGGATGATCGGGTGATCGGTCCCTTCCTTTTCGTCCCGGTCCAGATCCCGGATCAGGCCCTGGACGAAGCCGGCCACCAGTTTCTCCACCGGGACCTGCCGGCGGTTCGCCTCTTCCACCAGGGCGACGTACCGGGGATGATCCAGTCGGATTTTTACTTGAAGTTCGTGCGTCCGTTCCTCCGGCATGACCGCCCCCTTTCTGCGTGTGCTTACCCGGCAGGGACTCCCTTGAACCCGTAGCAGAGGATCCCCCGCTTTCCTTCCGATCGGATCCGGCGGAACTCCAGCTCCACCGCCATGCCGGGCCCGATCGTCTCCGGGTCGCAGTCGGTCACCTGCACCATGAGGCGCGCCCCCTCCGGCGTCTCCACGATCGCCATGGCGTACGGAGCCTCCATGACGAACTCGGACGGAGGGGCGTAGATCACGGTGGAGGTCACCACCTCGCCCCTGAGGCTCAACCGGGTCGGCTCCCAGTCCACGCCATGACAGTGGGGGCAGATCCTCCGGGGCGGATAGACCACGTTCTCACAGGATTTGCACCGGCTCGCTTCCAGGCGGGACCGGTACGGAATCGCTCTCCAGTATCGTGGGCTCGGCATGATCAGGCCCTCCCGAAAATATGCACAACCGAACTGGCGCCCGAGCCGCCCATGTTCTGGGTCAAGCCGATGGAGGCGTCCTTCACCTGCCGGTCGCCGCTCTCCCCGCGCAACTGCTCCACCACCTCGATCGCCTGGGCGATGCCGGTGGCGCCGACCGGGTGCCCCTTGGACTTGAGGCCGCCGCTGGTGTTCACCGGCACTTTCCCACCCAGGGCGGTGAGTCCGGTGCGAGCCGCCTCTCCCCCTTTCCCCTGCTCCACCAGGCCGATCGCCTCAATGCAACAGATCTCGGCGATGGCGAAGCAGTCGTGCACTTCCGCCAACTGGACATCCTTCGGACCGATCCCGGCCATCTCGTACGCCCGGACGGCGGAGTCCTTCACCGCGTCCAGGATGGCCAGGCTCTTCCGGTCGGCCAGGTTGAGGGAAGCGGTGGCCGCCCCGGTTCCGAGAATTTTCACCGGTTCCTTCGAATACCGGGCCGCCTGCTCCAGGGGGCAGAGCAGCACCGCCGCCGCGCCGTCGCTGATCGGAGAACAATGAAGGAGCCGGAGCGGACTGGCGACCTTGGAGGAGTTCATGATTTCCTCCAGGGTGAATTCCCTCCGGAACTGGGCGTGGGGATTCATGGCGCCGTGCTTGTGATTCTTCAGGGAGACCCAGGACAGGTCCTCCACGGTGGTACCGTACGTCTCCATGTGCGCCCGGGCGATCATGGCGTACAGGGCCGGGAAGGTGACGCCGTAAAACGCTTCCAGTTCCTGGTCCGCCGCGGTGGCCAGGACGCCGGTGACATCGGCGCCGTCGTTCATTTTTTCGACGCCGGCGGCCATCACCAGGTCGCTCATGCCGGAGGCGACCTCGATGTACGCCGCCCGGAGCGCCATGCCGCCGGAGGCGCAGGCCGACTCCACCCGCATCGCCGGGATCCCGGCCATCCCGATCTGCGCCGCCAGCAGCGGCGCGAGATGTTCCTGTCCGACGAACTGCCCGGCGGCCATGTTCCCGACGTACAGGCCGTCCAGGTGATCCGCACCGGCGTCGGCCAGGGCGATACTCGCCGCCTCGGCGAACATCGCACGCAGGCTCGACTCCCACAACTCGCCGAATCGGGTCATTCCGACTCCGACGATGGCAACCTCTCGCATAACGTTCTCCTCTACCTGTGTCCTGCCCGGGCGTTCAATCGTTGAGGATGATCTTCTCTCTCAGCATGGCGTACCGGCCATAGGTGACATGGTGGAGCGGGTTGTCCAGCATCGCCTGCACATTTTTTCCCTTCGTGCGCCGGAGAGGCAGCAGGTCGGTGGCCCGGAACACGAACGAATCGCTTCCGGCGCCGGACCCGAACGATGTCATGAAGATCAGGTCGTCCGGGTCGGCGACATCCAAAACCGCCGCCAGGCCGGTGGGAGACGAGGCGGAATAGGTGGTACACATCCGGGTGACCAACAGGCCCGTCTAGATCTGCTCGGGGGTTCA
>CAZZIV010000194.1:0-6186 GCA_964654385.1 uncultured Acidobacteriota bacterium
TACGCCCGGCGACTCCCTGCTGGGGGGCACGCGGCGGGACGGGCTCTGGGGCGGGGGGGAACTGATCCGGTCCGATGTCCGGGTAGTGGCGGCCACCAACCGGGATCCGAAACAGGCGATCGCCGAAGGAAAGCTCCGGGAGGACCTGTACTACCGGCTGAACGTGTTCAACATCCTGCTCCCTCCGCTCCGGGAGCGTCGGGAAGACATCCAGATGCTCACCGCCTATTTCGCGGAAGAATACGCCAGGAAGACCGGGGGGCCGGTCCCCGGCTTCGACCCTGCGGTGATCGGGGCGTTCCTTCGTTACCGCTGGCCGGGGAACGCCCGGGAACTGAAAAACGCGGTGGAGCGATCGATCCTCATGTCCGGCGGGGAGACGATCTCCATGCACCACCTGCCCGATGAGGTGGTGGGAGACACTCCCCTGGACCGGCCGGTTCTGGAACTGGTGGGGCCGCCCCCGGAAGGGGAGAGCCCGTCGGACGCAGGTTCGGACTCGGTCACCCTGAAAATCGGAAGCAGCATGGCCGACGCCGAATGCGAATTGATCCGCTCGACCCTGGCGCATACCGGCGGGAACAAGACCCGCTCGGCGAAGATCCTGGGGATTTCGCTGAAGACCATGCACAACAAGGTCAAGAAGTACGGGCTGTGAAGATCTCGCTCACCCTCCGGCTGTTCCTCGTTCACCTCCTCTATACCCTCGCGTTCACCGCCGTCGCCGGGTTCGTCACCGTGCGGGTCGTCCAGAAGAGTTACGTGGACTACGTCCGAAAGGTCCAGGAGCAGGTTTCCACCATCAAGATGGAAAAAGAGTTCATGCCGATGATGGAGGAAGTCGCCCTTTCTCTTCTCCGGGCGACGTCCGGAGATATCCCGGAGGCGAACGAAAAGCAGCGGAGGGAGATCAGTGCGGGCCTGAACGTGGTCCTGAGGGGGTTGCCGGCGGTACAGGGCTTCCTGCTCCTGGACAGTGACAACCGGATCCAGTACGCCTCGGAGACCCGGCCGCTGGACCTGCTCCTGATCCGGGAAGAGGACCGGAAATTCCTGGCCAACCCGGTTCAGTCCAGACGCCAGGTGAGCCTTCCCGGCGGAGCCAAAGGAAACCAGACCATGGTTCCGATCCGGGAAGGGGAGAAGCGGATCGGTTCCCTCCTGCTGACGCTGATTCCGGACCGGGACCTGCTGGCCCGCCGTCCCTCGCTGGAGTCCCCGGTCATCCAGATGAAAAACATCACGATTCCGGTCCTGATCTTCCTGGTCCTGATCGGATTCGGAAGCCTGGTGGTCGCCGCCGTTTCCAGCCAGTCGGTGCGCCGCCTGGACCGGGCCCTGGACGAGTACCGGAAACGCGGGTTCGAAGGAGGGCTGCAGGCGGAAAAACTCGCCAAGAAAGGCGAATTGGCCGGAGCGGTCCGGGCGATCTCGGAAATGGGAGGAAAGCTGGAAAAATTGACCCGGGAAGGTAAAGAGCGGGAGGCGCTCCTGGGAACCCTTTCCGCCTCCCTGGAAGACGCCATGATCGCCCTGGGGCCGGACGGTTCGCCGATCGCCTGGAACCAGGCGGCCTGTCGTCTGCTGGGAGAGGAGTCCCAGGCCGGCGAAGAGGAAACCATCCGGCGGATCCTGGAGTGCAACCCGTGGTGGGTGGAGGGAAGGGGCGGCGAGGATCGTCCGGTGCAGCAGGAAGACGAGGTCAAGCTCCCCGGAGGGGTAAGCGTGCCGGCCAAGCTGACCCGCGTTCCGATCGAGATCCGCCCCGGCGAAACCGGCGAACTCCTGCTGATCCGGGACCTGGCCATGCTGAGGAAGGTGGAGTCCCATCTCCTGGAAGCCGGCCGGTATGCCGTCCTCGCCCACCTGGCCGCCGGCATGGCCCATGAAATCCGGAATCCGCTCCACTCTATCGGCCTGAACGCCGAGGTGGTGGAAGAGTACCTGGAAATCGGCTCCACCGAGGCCGGACGCCAGGCGATCCGGGAATCGTTGACCTCCATCCAAGAGGAGACCCGCAGACTGACCGACCTGCTCAACAATTACCTCGGCCTGGCGCGGCCGTCCGCGGGCGCCGATTCGGTGAACCTGAGGGAACTGTGCCGGAGGGTCATCCGTCTCCTGGCGTATACCGCCCGGCAGGCAGACGTGGAACTGGTACTCACCGGGACGGAGACCCTCCCCCTGGTGGAGGGAAACGCGGAGCGGCTGCAACAGGCGATCCTCAACCTGGTTCTGAACGCCCTGCAGGCGATGCCGTCCGGCGGCCGGATCATCCTGGAGACCGGCAAAGGGGACGGAGGGGTGATCCTCCAGGTGTCAGATACCGGCCCCGGCGTGCCCGGCGAGATGAAAGGCCGGCTGTTCGACGTGAGCGTGACCTCCAAGTCCGAAGGGGCCGGACTCGGCCTTCCACTGGTCCGTCTGATCGCCGAAGCCCACGGCGGAAGCATCACCTACAACAGCGGCGAGAACGGAGGAGCCTGCTTCACCCTGGTCCTGCCGGCCGGTTCGGCTCGACCGCCGGCAGGCGCGTCTCCTTTTACTGGAGCCGCTCCTTCGTAAACGGCGTTCGGATATCTTCCCTGGCGGAGATATGAGAGTCGTGGACATCGGGCAACGCCAGCACCTTCCGGTACTCCTCCAGGGCCTCCTCCCTTCGTCCCGCCAGGTCGAATACCCGCCCCAGCTGGAGATGGGCGAAGATCTTAAGGGTGTGGCCGTCGGGAAGTTCCGAGGCCATGATCGCCCGTAATTCCTTTTCTGCGGTGGCATAGTCCTGCAGGCGCATGACGGCGGAAGCCAGGTTGAACCGGGTCTGCCAGTCGTTGGGGTGGTACTGCAGCGCCTTGCGAAGCGCCGCGGCGAGGCCCTCGTAATCGCCGTTCATGTGCGCGTCTCGCGCTTCCTCCTGGGCCCGGACGAACGCCACGTCGCCGGAGAACGGCTTCGTTCCGGTGAGAACCCGGTCGTGGAATTCGCGCTCCGCCTTTTCCGGGGAAATCCCCAGCATCCGGGCGAGCGCGTCCAGGTTCGGACGGTCCGCTGCGTACCAGGGCTTCAGATCCGAAAGGCTTTTCTTCTCCAGAAGCCAGGCCATGAGAAGCCCCGCGGAAGAATAGGCCGATTCCTTCGGCATGGCGGCGAATGCCGGCTCGTCCAGGAGACCGGCCAGTGTGGGCGGGTCGCCCCTGTCGATCATCAGGGCGACGAAGAACGCCAGGGGCTGACCCTGGAGCCTCGGCTCGAAGGCGAACGAAAGCCCTTCGTAAGCGGCGGTGGAGGCTGTTGCTCCCAGGATTTTCCCGGCCAGGTAGTGGATCTCTTCGTGGAAAGAGTCGCTCTCGGCGTACTGGACGGTCATATGCACGGTTGGGGGCCGGCCGACCTGGTGGGCGCCGGCCTTGATGCCGGTCAGAGTCCGCTTGGTCTCGGCGTCCGGGTACAGGAAGAGGTCGATCACGAATTTCTTATCGGGGGAGGGGATTCGTTGGAGGGCCTTGGCCAGGGCGGCATTCCGGGCCGCGCCGATCGCCTCCACCTTCGAATCGGAAACCGCGGCCGGGTCCCAGTGAAGGCGGTAGCGGCCGGCCTGGAGAGCCCTGGCGGTCCGCCGGTATTCCATCAGTTCCTCGTTGATCCGCCGCTCGGCCTCCGGCTTTCTCCGCAGGGGCCAATAATGGGAGTGATCCAGGAATCCCTGGGCCGTTTCGATGTAATCTTCGAAGAACGCCCAGTCGGATCCGGTGGACGGGAGAGGCATAAACCGGTCCCGGTCCTTGTCGATCCTGGACCAGAAGAACAGCTTCTTCCCTTCCTTGGGATCGGCGAACGGCGAGCCGCCCACGAATGCCAGGTCCAGGTCGGCCTGTTCGTCAATGTAGTCCAGGAACCGGATCGAGACGGAGGACCGCCCGAAAGGAGTCTCCACCTTGAAACGGTTCAGCAGCCGGTTGCTCCATCCGAGAAGGAGCAGGTTCCCTTTCAGGTCTTCCCGGCGGGCTTCAGCGTCGGAGATCACCTTCGCCGGAACTCCCCTGGTACGGGTGAGGTAGACGGCCTTCCGCTCGGCGGACAGCCGGTTCCGTTCGGCCTCGGCGGAAGGAGCGGACGGATAGACCACGGTGACCTGGTCCAGTTTGAACAGCTCCAGAAGCCCCAGATCGTCCACACCGGCCCGGACAGGGGTCCAGGCGGCCGGGAATACGATGCAGAAGAGGATCGCGAAGATCGCCGGTCTGTTGCCGATTCTCAAAACTGGCTCCTTCCACAGGTTCCACCGGGATGCACCGGCCGGCGCCCCCCTTGTCGGGACCGGTCGATTCGAAAAATGATACGGCGGAGGAGCAACCCTGTCGAGCAGACCGGGTAGAATACCGTTCATGGGAAAAATCTTCGCCATCGCCGACCTGCATCTTTCCTCGGACGGCGCCAAACCGATGGATGTTTTCGGCGAGAACTGGATCCGCCACACCGCCCGGATCGCCGAATCCTGGGATCGAATCGTTTCCTCCGCCGACACGGTGCTCCTCCCCGGCGACCTTTCCTGGGCGTCGAACCTGAAGGGAGCCGCGGCGGACCTGGCGTGGATCGGAGAACGGCCCGGCCGGAAGATCCTGCTCCGCGGGAACCATGACACGTGGTGGGGGAGCCTTTCCAAACTCCGGCAGCGGCTGCCGGAAGGATGCGAACCCCTTCAGAACAACGCCTTCCAGGTGGACGGCCGGGCGGTGGTGATCGGGGCCCGTGGCTGGACCGCGCCGGACGATCCGGTGGCCGAACCGGGGGACGGGAAAATCTTCGCCCGGGAACTGGCACGGCTTCGCCTTTCGGCGGAGGATGCCGACCGGCGTTTCGGCCGGGATCTCCCCAGGCTGGCGATGCTTCATTTCCCGCCATGGATCGAAGGGAGGCCTCCCACCGAGGTCGTGACGATTCTCCAGGAGGCGAAGGTGAAAACCTGTGTCTACGGTCACCTGCACGGGAAAGACCAGGTGCTGGGGGTTGTCGGCCGGAGGGACGGCATCGACTACCGGCTCATCGCCGCCGATGCGGTCGATTTCCGGCCGGTGGAGGTGACCCTGTGACCGGCGGGGAGAAAACCTGGCGGTGTTCCCCGGCCGGGATCTGGCTGCCGAGAGTGCTGGCAGGCGCCGTTCTCGCCGCTTCCTTGTTCGCCTCCCGGGCCCTGGACCCGGGAGACCTCTACCGGGGTTCCGGGCTGTATCGAGGCCTGGTCGTCACGCTGGGGGCGCTCCTGTCTCTCTGGGTCCTCAAGGACGGCGCGGTGGTGAAATGGTCGGTTCAGGTTCGTCCGAAGGGGATCGCCTTTTCCACAGGGCGAAAAAGCAACCTCCTGGAGTACCGGGATATCGTCACCATCGATTATCATCCTCCCTTCAGCGCCGGGAAGCAGTGGGTGCCGGCGGTGATCCTTGAGGACCGCTTGGGCGGCCGGTGGAGAATTCCCACCTTCATCCCTGGAGGGGCCGAGTGGCTCTCGGCGTTCCTGGAAGCATCCGGCAAGGAGGAACTGGCGGCCTGGGCCGACGCCAGGGAGATCTCCCGAAAGATGGGACGTGGGATCGGGAGCCTCCGGACCTGGTACGTCCTGGCCTGCCTGATCCTGATCTGGGGCGGGTTGCTTCCGTTCCTGGCCTCGTCATGAGCCGGGCCGGAATCCTTTTCCTTGGGTTGTCGCTGAGGTGTATCGCAGGTTCCCTCGCCCCGGCGAATCCCGCCGCCCAGGACCCCCGGACGCTCCTGGAGGCGGATCACTGGGTGGTGGACCCGGCCCTCATGCGCGACCCAGGTCTCGACCCCGTCACAAAAGACACCATCGTCACAGACCAGGTCGATTGGCTGATGGACGCAGCCGCCGAGCGCATCGTTACAGGCGTCTGCCGTACAGTCGACGGAGTCGTCGCAGACGGGCAGCGGCCCTGCGAGGCAGCCCAGCTCCGCATCGCATACCTCCGCGCCGTTGCAGAACGTACCGTCGGCACAGCGAGCCGGATCGGGCACATGGAGACACTCATCGCTCGCCAGATCACACAGATCAACCGTACACGTCGTGCCCTCCTCGCAATCGGGCGGGACCCCGGGCCTGCAATCGAGTTGGTCGTGGCAGGTCTCCAGGCCCGTGCAGAACGCGCCATCGTCGCAGACCTGGTCGAGCGCGATATG
>CAZZIV010000195.1:0-6141 GCA_964654385.1 uncultured Acidobacteriota bacterium
TATCCCGGTACACCGCGTGGTGCGACAGCCCTGCGTCTCGGGGCGAGAGCGGACGCCGCTCCGGCAGGACGCTCACCAGAACGCTGGTCACCGGCGGGTCCGGTCCGTTCCGTTTCGCCTCGATCCGGACCGGCGTTCCTTCCGGCGCCGAACGTACCAGGACGGCGACGGCGGAAGCGTCCTCCACTTCCTGGCCGTTGACCCGGACGATCCGGTCGCCTGCCTTGAGGCCCGCCTCCCGGGCGGGGGAGACCACCCGGGAAAGCCTTACGCCGGGGGAGCGGTCCTTCTCCGGCCCCTCTTCGTTTTCCCCCGTTTCCATGATGATCCCCACCACCGGGCGAACCGTATCGGAGATCACCAGCCGGTGGGGAGAGACCAGGAGCTGGGAAAAGTAAGCCACGGCGCCGATGTAGAGAACGAGGATCAGGAGGGCGAGACGGAGGAACCGTCGGCTCCAGGCTCCGGCCTTGCGGATTCGTCGTCGGTCTCTTCCCATCGATCGCACCCCGCTCCATACGCCAGGCCGGATTCCCGGCGAAGGCCCTCCGTCGCCCGATACCCGGTCGAGTCGTGGGCCCAGGCAGGAGCGCCCCATGGTACCCTGTTCTTTCTCCTGCTCGCGAGGGGAACCCGGTAGGGGAGGTGTTCGGATTGTCTTCGAAGCTGGTTCGCTCCACCCTGGAATGGCTCGAGTGCACCCGTTGCCGCACCGCGTTCGACAGAGGGAAGGTGCATACCTTGTGCGAACGGTGCGGCGGCGTTCTGTTCGCCAGGTACCGCCTGGACGAAGCCGGCCGTTCCCTGACCCGGGAGAGCCTGGCAGGCCGGGAGCCGGATATGTGGCGCTACCGGGAGGTTCTGCCCTGGAGCCGGGAACCGGTTTCCCTGGGAGAGGGGATGACCCCCCTTCACCCCGCACGTTTCCTCGGCGAGTCCCTCGGCCTGGATTTCCTTTACATCAAAGACGAGGCGCTCAACCCGACCGGCTCGTTCAAGGCCCGGGGGATGAGCGCTGCCGTCACCATGGCCCGGGATCTGGGAATCCGTCGCCTGGTGCTTCCTTCCGCCGGGAACGCCGGCGGGGCTGCGGCGGCTTACGGAGCGCTGGCCGGACTGGCGGTCGACCTGTACCTGCCCGCCGAAACTCCGGACCCCTTCCGGCAGGAGGCGGCGGCCCTGGGAGCCGCGGTTCACCTGGTGGACGGCGATATTTCCGACTGCGCCGCCCGGATCCTGCAGGAGGAGGAGGACTGGTTCGACCTGTCCACCTTGAAGGAGCCTTACCGGGTGGAGGGGAAGAAAACCATGGGATACGAGCTGGCCGAGCAGTTCCTTTGGGATCTTCCCGACGTGGTCCTGTATCCCACCGGCGGCGGGACCGGCCTGATCGGCATGTGGAAGGCGTTCGAAGAATTGGAAGCGTTGGGCCTGATCGAGACCGGACGGCGCCCGCGGATGGTCGTGGTGCAGGCGGAGCGGTGCGCTCCGATCGTGAGGGCGTTTCACGAGGGGAAGACGAAGGCGGAGACCTGGCCCGATCCGGCGACCTACGCCGAAGGGCTCCGGGTGCCGGCGGCGGTGGGAGATTACCTGATTCTCCATACCCTCCGGAAGTCGGGCGGGACCGCCGTGGCTGTGCCGGACAGGGAGATCGCCGCATCCCAACTGGAGATCGCCCGGGGGGAGGGGATCTTCCCGGCGCCGGAAGGGGGGGCGACCCTGGCGGCGCTGAAACGGCTGGCGGCGGACCGATGGGTGCAGCCGAACGAGCGGGTGGTGCTGTTCAACACCGGCACCGGTCTCAAGTATCCCAGGATTCCCGGCTTCGAGAGTCCTTGAGTTACGAGCCGGGCCGGACGCCGAGCCTCCCCGTCGAAGCCGGCCGCCGATGCCGCCGAAGGATCGGTCTCAGCGGTCGTCTCCGGTTTTGACTACAATGGTCCGGCGAACCGGGCGGTCCCGGGGGAGTGGCGGCTTGAACGATACGATTTTCATCCAGGGGATCAAGTTTCATGGTTTCCACGGCCTGACCCGCCTGGAACGGAAGGTCGGGGTTCGATTGTCGGTGGACGTTTACGTGGAAGCCAGCCTGGCGAAATCCGGGAAGACCGACGAGGTGAAGGACACCCTGGATTACCGGAAGATCCATAGCAAGATCGTGAAGCTGGGCAGGGAGACCTCCCACAAGCTGTTGGAATCGTTCGCTACCATGGTCCTGATAGAACTGTTTCGCACCTTCCCTCAGGCGGAAAGGATCACCCTCAAAGTGAACAAGGAAACACCGGTCCTGGACGGGATTGTCGATTCGGTCGGGGTGGAGTTGTCCAGGACCCGAAACGAGATGGTCCGCCGATGAGAGTGCGTCGCAGGTTCCGGTTCGAGGCGGCCCACCTTCTCCCGAACCACCCGGGGAAGTGCCGGAATCTCCATGGCCATTCGTATGTCCTGGATGTGACGGTGGACCGTCCGGTGGACCCGGAAAGCGGCATGGCGATCGACTTCGCCGACCTGAAACAGTGCGTGAAAAAGGAAGTGATCGACCGGCTGGATCACAAGAACATCAACGACCTCATGGAGAACCCGACCGCCGAAGTCATGGCGCTCTGGATCTGGAAACGGCTCGAACAGCCGCTTCCCGGGCTGGTGGAAATCGAACTGCACGAAACTCGTGATTGTTCGGTCGTGTATCGGGGCGAATAAGATGGATCGGTCCAAGATGCGTGAAGCGGTCCGCCTGTTCCTGGATGGGATTGGAGAGACATTCGAAGGCGGCCATCTGGAAGACACTCCGGAGCGGGTGGCCCGGGCCTGGGCCGAGGAGCTCCTGGCCGGGTACAGGATCGACCCTGCTGCCACGTTGACCTGGACGGAGATCGCCGACGGCGGCGGCGTGGTGCTGGTGCGGGATATTCGGTTCGCCTCGATCTGCGTTCATCACCTCCTCCCGTTTTCCGGCGTGGCCCATGTGGCCTATCTTCCGGGACGGAAGCTGGCCGGCCTGTCCAAGATCGGACGGGTGGTGGAGGCGTTCGCCCGCCGGATGCAGATCCAGGAACGGCTGACCGAGCAGACCGCCGATTGCCTGGCGGCGGTGCTGGAACCCCACGGGGTGCTGGTGCAGGCCGAGGCGGAGCACACCTGTATGACTCTCCGGGGCGCAAGGAAAGAGGGAAGCAGCCTGGTTACCCTGGCGGCCCGGGGCGTGTACGCCGAAGACGAAAATGCCCGGCGGGAGGTGCTGGACCTGATTGCCCGGCAGCCGGCGCCATGAAGTCCTCGATCCGTCTCCTAGTCTTGTTCTCCCTCTTCGCCTTCCCGCTCCTGCTGTGGGGAGCGGTGTTCCCGGCGGAGGCGGGCGGTTCCCGAACCTTTCCCGACGGCGACGAACCGATCGTCCGGATGGCCGGGAAGACAGGGCAGGGGGCTCCGCTGGTGCGGATCGGCCTCGCCCCCTCCACCCGGGTGCTGGTCTCGTCCTCCGGGCGGTTCCAGGTTCTGGACGCCGCCAGTTTGCGACCGGTCTGGAAGGAGGCTTACGACGCCGAACTTGCGGTGGTGGTGGAAGGAGGATCCGGGGGTTCCGCCGGGAGCCTCTACCGGATCCAGGTCGGTGCCTTTTCCAGCGAGACGGCGGCGGAGCGGGAGAAGACGAAACTTGCGTCGAAGTACGGGGTGGAAGGCAAGGTCCACTTCGTGCCGGACCGCGGCTCGTACCGTGTGCGCCTGGGCGGTTCGGAAGACCGTCAGGCTCTCACGCCTCTTCTGGAGCGGCTGCGCGCCGACGGAATGAAAGGCCTCTGGATTTCCGAGGAGCCGAAAAAGGCGGTCACCGGCGCTTCCCTGCGCCTGGTGGATACCGGGACGTACGAATCCGAACGGAGCAGCGCGTCTCGTCTCCTGGTGGTTCCCGCCGGCTCCCGGGCGGTGCAGGTGGAAGGGGTCGCCTACCGGGGAGTGATAGAACTGCGTATCGACCGATACGGGAAGATCCGCCCGGTCAACTGGGTGGAACTGGAATCGTACCTGCGCGGAGTGGTTCCGGCGGAACTGGGACCGGAGGTCTGGCCCGAGTTGGAAGCGCTCAAGGCCCAGGCGGTGGCGGCCCGGACTTACGTCTGGAAAAACCTTGGCCAGTTCGGAGAGGACGGGTACGACCTGTGCGCCACGCCGCGCTGCCAGGTGTACAAGGGGATCCCGGCGGAGCACCCGTTGTCCGACCGGGCGATCCAGGGGACACGGGGCCGGATCCTGACCTGGAAGGGGAAACCGATCTCGGCGCTCTACACTGCTACCTGCGGCGGGCATACCGAGGATGCGGTGAACATCTTTCCCGAGGAGGACGCTCCGTACCTGAAAGGGGTTCCCTGTCGCGCCGAAAAAGACGCCCTCCAGGATCACGCGGGAACGGTGGCCGGCCGCGGAATGCAGGTTCTTCGCTCGGAAACCGGCTCCGACATCACCCGGGATCATGCCCTCCTGGCCGCCGCGGGGGTGATCGACTGGGAGGGGAGCGACGGCGCGAGCCGCATCCTGGCGGTGGAAGGTGTTCGGTCCATGGCCGGGAAACTGGGCCGCCTGACCGGAAGAACGCCGGAAGCCGTCCCGGGCGCCGGTTCGAATTCCCCAACGCCGTTCCTCACTTTAGGAGAGGCGGCGGAGGCGCTGGTCCAGGCTCTGGGATGGGGAGAGCGGCCCCAGGTCCTGATGGAAGCCGAGGACGTCCAGGCGGTTCTCCGGGACCCCGAAACCGGTTCTCTTCCGGAATCCCAACGAAAGGCGCTGGCCTACCTGGCCCTCTCCGAAGGCCTCGCGCCGTATCCTGACGGCGCCTATCGGGTGGAGGAGCCGCCTACCCTGGGCAGGGTCGCGCCGGTGTTGGTGAAGGTCGGAGAAGCGTACGATGCTTTCCATTTGAAAACCGGGACCGTGGCCGCTCTCAAGGGGAACCGCCTCCGCCTGGTCCGGGGAAAAGGCGAGGTCCGCCTGGAGTTCGGTGATGCGCCCCGGCTGTTCGGCCGATCCGGCGGACGGGTGGTTCCGGCGAAGAACCTGGAACTCTGGCCCGGAGACAAGGTCCGTTACCGGGCCGGCGCCGATGGCCGTATCGATTTCCTGGAATTGCTGCCGCCGGTGAAGGGGGTTGCCGACGACCGTTCTTCCTCCCTGTATACCTGGGAAACCCGGAAGACCCGGCGACAGGTGGAGAAGGCGATCAACCGAAGGGTTTCCATCGGAACCCTGAAAGACCTGAAGGCGCTCCGCAGAGGTGTGTCCGGCCGGATCGTCGAACTGGAGGTCGCCGGGAGCAAGGCAACCACCGTGGTGCGCGGATTCGATCTCCGGAACCTGCTCGGCCTCCGGGAGTCGCTGGCGGTGATCGAGATCCAACGGGACGCCGGAGGGAAGATCGAGTCGGTGGTGTTCGCTGGGAAGGGCTGGGGGCACGGCGTCGGGCTCTGCCAGGTCGGCGCCTACGGGATGGCGCTACGGGGGAAGACGTTCAAGGAGATCCTGGCCCATTACTACCAGGGAGCGTCCCTGGGGAAGATCTGATGGGCGCGCCCCGGATCCTGGTGATCGCCGGCCCCACCGGCACCGGGAAGAGCGCCCTGGCCGTCGCCGTCGCTGAGAGGCTGAACGGTGAGATCGTCGGCTGCGACGCCCTGCAGGTATACAGGCGTTTCGATGCGGCCACCGCCAAGCCGACCGAAGAGGAGCGGCGGCGGATCCCGCACCACCTGGTCGATCAGGTGAAGCCGGAACGGGACTACACCCTGGCGGATTACGTCCGGGACGCGGACGAAGCGATCGACGGCATCGCGGCCCGGGGCCGGACGCCGATCGTCGTCGGCGGTACCGGCATGTACTTGCGGGGACTCCTGAAAGGGGTGGTCCCGGCGCCTCCGAGAAATCCGGCCCTCCGGGACCGGCTGCGCCGGATGGGCGAACGGTTCGGCTCGGCCCGGCTCCACCGATGGTTGTGTTCCCTGGATCCGGCGAGCGGTCGGCGGTTGCCCGAGGCGGATCGGCAGCGGATCGTGCGGGCGCTGGAGATCGCCCTCACTACCGGCGGTACCTGGAGTTCCAGGATTGAGGAGGACGGCACCTGGTCCGCCGAACGGGAGCGTTACCCGGCGA
>CAZZIV010000196.1:0-6135 GCA_964654385.1 uncultured Acidobacteriota bacterium
GTGGCCCCTCCCGCCAGGGGTGGGTGAGTGAGCAGAGCGGTGCGGGTGCCACTGAGCAGACGAGCCGTCACGTGGGGCCTACCACCGCGAGTACATGCGCCAGTGGCGCGCTCGTCAGAAGAGCTCTCTGCGGCCCGAGGATCCTGCCTTCCCAGCGACCGCTCCAGAGTCGTGGCCCGCGGGGGACCCTCTGTTGCGGCACGACGCGAGTGTGAGCGCGCGGCGGAGCCCACAACGCCCACGTCAGAAAAGTTCTCGGCGGCCCACCGAACCATGGCCGCCCCGCCGATGTCGATCATCTCCACCGCCTCGGCCGGCGTGGTGGACGGATCGGCGATCGTCTTGTCGAACGGGTAGAGGTTCACGACCACCAGGTCGATCGGGAGGATCCGGTGCTCTTCCAGGTGGCGCATATGTTCCGGGTCGTTCCGGATCGCCAGGATACCGCCGTGGATTTTCGGATGGAGCGTCTTCACCCGGCCCCCGAGTATCTCCGGAAACCCGGTGTAATCGGAGACCCGGGTAACCGGCACCCGGTTTTCCTGAAGAAGACGGGCCGTACCCCCGCTGGAAAGGATTTCGATCCCGATCGACGCCAGGTTTTCACAGAATGCGACGATACTTTCTTTGTCGAAAACGCTGACCAGGGCTCGTTTCACTTTCTGTGCCATCTTGGTTTCTCCATGTTGGATCCGGTCGATTCCTTTCAATTCGGAGAGCGGTTCGAGGCTCCTGCAGGGCGGCGCAGGTAAGGGGTTCTGCCCATATCGCCGTGGGCGCGGCTCCATGCGTTCAACCAGAATCGTACGATGTCGGTGACCGATCTCGAGTAGGAGAGGGAGCCGACGGCGAAGGGGATGGAGCGGTCGTCGAAAAAGGCCGGGTCGGGCGGATTTCCCGCCTGGGCGTACACGGTTTCCAGCCGCGTATCGTCCTCCCGGCAACGGCGCAGGATGCTCCGTATCCTGTCGGCCGGCCGGAACGCGGTCGCGTCGGGATCCTGGTGCCCATAGAAAACCAGCGGGAATTTATCCAGGCGGTTCTCCACGAAGTCTCCGAAGTGGCGGTAATGCCCCGCTCCGGCTTTCCCGGCGGCGAGGGGGGGGTAACCGGCGTCGGCGACGGTGTGGGCCAACCGGCCGAACCGTTCGGCGATCCGGCCGACCGGTTGGTGCCCGTCGATCGCGGCCACCAGCCGGTCGGAAAGTTCGGCGGCCTGCTCCGGCAGGTCGGCGGGGAGATGCCCCGCCTTTCCCTCTTCAGTCAGCGGCTCCAGCGCTCCCCGCAACACCGACTTGCGATGGGCCTGTAACAAGGCGCGCAGGGAACGGGGCATCAGCTTGACGGCGTCGTCCACCATCCTCATCCGGGTGGGAGCGGTCCAGGTTAACGCGGGGGAGACCGCCACCAGGGCGGACAGGATCCCGGCGCAGATGGTGTGTGGCTTGAGCATGGAGGCGGATTATAGACATCCGCTCCTGAAACCGCGACCCGGTTCAGCTGCCGCTTGGGTTCTCTTTCAACGGGGCCAGAGGGAGGGCCACCGATCCGGCCTGGGATTTATAGAGCATCAGCTTTACCGGCACCAGCAGGTCGTTGTTGGCGGCCTGCGGATTCACCTTCGGATCCCCCAGGGACGGATCCAGGGTCAGGGCGGTGGCGAACTCCCGGATCGCCCGGTCGTAATCGTTCTCGGCGAAAACCGCTCCCAGGTTGTAATGGGCCCAGGCGTTGTTCGGGTCCAGTTTCAGCGTCCGTTGGAAGGATTGCGCGGCCCGGTCGTACTGGCCGGAACGGAATTGCACGGTGCCAAGGTTCAACCAGAGAGCAGGATTCTCCGGATCGGCCTTCGCCGCCGCGTGGAAGAGGGAGACCGAGCCGGGAAGGTAGCCCCGGTCTGCCAGGTACGCGGCGAAGGAGGCCAGGTTTCCGGAGGAAGCGTTTTGCTCGACGGCCTCCAGGTGGTCGCGTCCTTCGGGGGAGCGCATGAGGATGCTGGAGCGAAGGGTTTCCAGAACCTGGGCGACGGTTCGATCGGCCGGACCGCCGGCGGGAGCCCCGGCCCGGGCCGCCCGTCCGCCGCGCTTCGCCTTCGGTGTTTCTTTCGCGGTGGACGGTTCGACCGCCCGGCGTCGTTTCCGGCGGCTGAACCAAGAGCCGGACTTGCCGGACCGTTCCGCCTTCGCCTCCGGTTGTTTCTTCTTTTCTGGTTGCTGTTGAGGTACGGCCTGGGCGGCCTGCTCGCTCGAGGACGCTTTCGTCTCTTCTCCGGACGCTTTGTTTCCGGCGGAACGCACTTTTTCTTTTGCCGCTTTCCGCTCTTCCTTCTTCTTCAGGTACTTGGCAATCCGTTCCTGGCGGGCCTGCTCACGTTTCTCTTTCCGGGTGGCGCCGGAATCCGGATCCGCCCCCTGGAGGACCGGAGCGAACAACAGGAAACCGGCGAGAAGAAGGGGGATGGACCGGGAAATCGTTCGTTTCATCGCGTCGGACCTCGAAGAAAAGGGTTAGGTCGCGGAGCCGAGTCTGTTGAAGTCGATATTCTACTACGATTTTCCGGGACGGGCCTTCAGGTGGACCTTGTTCCCCTCCAGCAGGATCCGCAATTCGACCCGATCGCAATCGGTTTTCTCCTGGAGCCGCTCCACCTGGGCCGTGATGCCCCGGACGAACTTTTCAAACGGGATCCTGGGAGCGGTTCCCTCGGCCCGCTCCCGCCGGGCCAAGTACCGGGTGTGGAGATTCTTCAGGGATTTCAAGTCTTTTTCCGGGTCTTGGACGACGCAGCGGTCCGGATCCGGGCCTCGGTTTTTCCTGAACCCTTCCACCGCCGGGATCGCCCTCTCCCCCTCCTCCCGGGCCCGGATCGTTTTTCCCCACAACTCGGATAAACTGTTGAACCGGCTCACAAGGGAGTTGAAGTGGAAGCGATGTGCGTAGCGCTGGATCGCGGCGTTGGAATGACGGCGGATCAGCCGTTCGATCTCCGAGCGGAGGGCGAGAGGCTGGAGGGGGATTGCTCCGGCGAAAAACATGTCGTACTCGATTTTCAACTGCCTGATACCGGTTTCCAGTCGGCTCAGGTCGGCTTCGATCGACATCGCGAAACTCCGAGGAAATGGCCTATTTGTGAGTATGCCTATTCTTAAAAACAAGTATCTAATAACTTGTCATAGTAATATATACGATCGTTGAGGTTCATATGCAAACCCGGAAAAACAAAGGAATTAGCCGACCAACCGGAGAAATTCAAAAGGTTTTAAGGAAGCTGCCGTCTGTAGAGTCGATCCTTTCGGGGGAAGGGTTCGAAATAGCTACCGAGCGGCTGGGGAGAGGGTTCGCCGTATCGATCCTCCGCGAAATCCTGGAGACGATCCGGACGGAGGTGCGGGACGGCCGGATCGATCCTGCCAGGGAGAGCCTGGAATCCCTCTGGACCGTGGAGGCGTTGACGGAAAAGGTCCTCGCCCGTGGAGAGGAGATCCTCCGTCCATCGCCGGTTCCGGTCGTCAACGCCACCGGCGTCGTGGTTCACACCAACCTGGGTCGTTCCATTCTTTCGGCGGCGGCGGCCCGTAGGGTGGCCGAAGCGGCGTGCGGCTATATGAACCTGGAGTACGACCTGGACACCGGCAGGCGAGGCAGCCGCCTGTCGCATTTCGACCGGTTGATGGAGCGGTTGTTTCCCGGGTACGGATTTCTCCTGGTCAACAACAACGCCGCCGGGATCCTGATCGCCCTCCGGGCGCTGGCGCGGGAGAAAGAGGTAGTGATCTCCCGCGGAGAACTGGTGGAGATCGGAGGCTCCTTCCGGGTACCGGACATCTTCGTCGCATCGGGGGCGTTTCTGCGGGAGGTGGGGACCACCAACCGGACCCGGATTTCCGACTTCCTGGAAGCCACCGGCGACCGGACCGCAGCCTGGCTGAAGGTGCATACCAGCAACTTCCGGATCATCGGCTTCACCGAAGAGCCGACCCTGGAAGAGATGGCCTCCGGGGCGGGAGAGCGGGGGATCCCGTTGATCGTCGACTGGGGCAGCGGTGACCTGGCCGACCTTGCCCCGCTCGGGTTCGGAGACGAGATCCCGGTGCGGACCATCCTGGAACGGGGCGCGGACCTGGTCACCTTCAGTGGGGACAAGCTGCTGGGCGGTCCCCAGGCCGGGTTCGTGGTCGGGAAAAAAGAGCTGGTGGAGAAATTGCGGAAGGATCCGATGGCACGAGTCTGCCGGCTGGACCGGCTGAAGATCTGCGCCCTCCAGGAGACCTTGGCCGCCTATGTCCGAGGCGATGCGTTCGAAACGATCCCGACGTTGCGGATGTTGAAGGAAGACGCCGGGGCGATCGGCGCCCGGGCGCAGGCGGTACTCGAGCAGGTGGCCGAAGCGACCGGGAGGAACGACCGTCTCGGCACACGGGCAGGGGAGTCCCGTTCCGGCGGCGGATCGTCCCCCGGCGGCGTCCGCCCCACGGTTCTCCTTGTGGTCGAGGGGAAGGACGGCGACGAAGGGCGTCTCGAATCCGTGCTCCGAACAGGATCGCCTCCGGTGATCGGCAGGATCCGGGAAGGCTGTCTTCTCCTGGATCTTCGCACGGTTCTCCCGGAGCAGGATTCGATCCTGGCCGACCGGTTGATCCAGGCGCTCTCCGAAGCTCCTTAGCCCGCTTTATGCATGAAGCACCTACTGCGGAGCCGAAACTGCCGTCATCTCGGGCGTCCTCGCGATTCGCGACCTTGACGTACGGTACGGGTACGCCTGCGGCCGCGAATCGCTGCGGGTGCCCGACCTGACTGGCATCTTCGGCTCCTCGCTACGGTCCCTCATGTATAAATCGGGCTAGGTTTCCGGAGGGTTCGGTGCCGGGGACAGGTCCCTACACGTTGAACCGGAAGTTGACCACGTCGCCGTCCTGGAAGACGTACTCTTTCCCTTCCAGGCGCAAGGTTCCCTTCTCCCTGCACGCAGCCCAGGCGCCGGCCTCCACCAGGTCATCGTAGGCGACCAGTTCGGCCCGGATGAATCCCCGCTCGATGTCCGAGTGGATCACTCCCGCCGCCTTCTGCGCGACCGTCCCTTTCCGGATCGTCCAGGCCCGGCACTCGTCGTCGCCGACGGTGAAGAACGAGATCAATCCCAGCAGGTCGTACGAGCCCTGGATCACACGCTCCAGGGCCGGATCGTCGATTCCCAGGTCCGATCGAAACTCCGCCGCCTCGTCCGGGCCGAGCTGGGCGATTTCCGCCTCGATCTTGGCGGACAGGGCGATCACGTGGGTGGCGGGGCGCTGTTCCAACGCGGCCAGGCCGAAGCCGGCGGCGCCCCGGGCCAGCTTGTCCGCGTCGGCCTCGTCGGCGTTCACCACCACCAGGAGCGGCTTCAGGGAGAGGAAGGTGTACCCCCGGATCCGGCGCAGGTCATCCGGGTCCAGGTCCAGGTTCCGGAGCGGCGTTTCGTTTTCCAGCGCTTCCAGGCAGCGTTCCAGGACGGCGAGTTCCTTCTTGTCGTCGTCGTTCTGCACCTTCATGATCTGAAGCTTCAACTTCTCGATCCGTTTTTCCACCACTCCAAGGTCGGCCAGGATGAATTCGGTTTCCATGGTGTCCACGTCCCGGGCCGGATCGATCGCACCTTCCGAGTGGGGAATCGACGCCTCCTGGAAGCCGCGGACCACGTGGGCCAGGGCGTCGGCGGTCCGGAGCTTGTCGATCGGGAGAGCCTTGGCCGCTTCCCCTTTCTCGATCCCGGCGATGTCCAGGTACTCCACCGTTGCCGGAACCTTCTTCTTCGGGTTGTACATGGAGGTCAACGTGTCCAGGCGGGGATCGGGAACCTTGGCGATGCCGACCTGCACATCGCCCCGGCCTCCATGATGGGCCGGTTCGATCCCGGTGAGCAGGGTGAACAGGGTGGTCTTGCCGGTCATGGGAAATCCGAAGAGGGCGATCTGCATGGTGTTCTTCCTTGGATAATCGGAGCGACCGCAGGATATCGGAGGAGGCGGAAGCAGGCAAGGCGGCGCTTTGACGATCCCGGGGCCGCTCGGTACCATGGCTGCTTCGATCGATCACACGGTTGTCGGGGCGTAGCGCAGGCCGGTAGCGCACGTGCTTTGGGAGCAAAGTGTCGGAGGT
>CAZZIV010000197.1:0-6098 GCA_964654385.1 uncultured Acidobacteriota bacterium
GGATACCGTGACGCCGTGGCGGACCCGGAATTCGACTACCTGGCCGAATGGAAGGCTTCCATGGCGGACAGGCCGGAAGCGCTCCTCCTGCTCCAGGAGGAAATCGAACGCCGGCCCCGGCCGGCGGCGGTCCTGACCCTGATGGGGCGCACCCGTCTCGAAGACCCCAGGCACCCGATCATCCTGATGCCGATTCCTCCCGCTCATTCCCCGGGCGATCTCCTGGTCTTCGATCCTGAATCCAGGATCCTCGCGGTGGGAGACCTCCTCTTCAACGACGGAAATCCTTATGCCGGTCAGGCGCGCATCCCGTCCTGGATCGACCGGTTCAATCAGATCCTGACCATGGAGCCGAAAAAGATCGTCCCCCTACGAGGAAACGCCGTGGAGATCGCCCGGGTTCGAAACCAGCGGGACGCGCTCCGGTGGCTGCGCCGAACCGTGCGCAAGGCCCTCGCGGAGAAGAAGGATGACGAGGAGATTTCCGAGGAACTGCTCGCCGGACAGGAGATCGCGCGTTATTTCAACACCCGGGCGATCCCGTCGAACCTGGACCTTCTGATCCAGAAGGTCGTGGAGGAAGTTCACAGGGAACGGCGGGCGCAAGGATTGGAGTAATCTCCGGGGAGGGGGACGATCGCTACCCTTCCTGGGCGACCTCGTCCTTACATTCTGGAAGCCGATGGCCGCTCCTGCGGCGGAATCGCCTGCCGAACCGCTTCAGCCAGGATCGGAGCGCCAGGTTCAAACGGTGGATTCTGCGGCTGTGATTGCCCAGGACCGCCAATCCGGCAAGAACGAAAATCCAGCCCTGAAGAATCGGCAGAACGAAGCCGGCCAGGCCGATCAGCAGGAACGTGATTCCGAGGATCCACTCGAAGGCAACCCGGAGCCTGGACTTGTCTTTTCGCCGGCTTCCGCCGGCCTCCAACGCCGTTTCGCTCATCCGGTCCCGTCCTTTTCCGGCGGCTCCAGCGCCTCCAAGTCCAACTCCCCACGGAAAATCACCCGGGCGTCACCGGCCAGGGTGACCGCGTCCGGCCTTCCAGGAACTCGTTCCAGTCTAACCGATAGAACCGATCCGCTCCAGGTCTCCACCGCCACTTCCCGGCCGTCCTGTCTCGCCGACACCAGGAAACCGGCGGCTACCGCGCCGGTTCCGCAGGCCAGGGTTTCCCGTTCCACCCCCCGTTCCCAGGTCCGGATCCGGACCCGGTCGCTGGAAGAGAGAGAGACCAGGTCGAAATTGGCGCCTTCCTCCCCGAGATCCGGATGGGATCGGACCCGCGGGCCCCACTCGGACAGCGGAAACCGGGAGAGATCCTCCACCTCGGTCACGAAGTGCGGGACGCCGGCCACCAGGTGTCTCCCCCGAATCGGTCCCGCCGGCGTACTCAGGATCCGCTCGCCCAGGTCGACCGGCACCGGAAGCAGCAGGCGGACCCGGTGGTTCGCCAGGATTTCGAACGGCACGTCTCCGGCCGCGGTCTCCAGGACCCCCGTCTTGTCGACCCAACCGTTTTCCCAGGCGAAACGGGCGGCGCAACGGGTTCCGTTCCCGCAGAACGCCGTGGACCCATCCGGGTTGCGATAGACGACGACGGCCTTTCCTTCGCCCGTTCTCCGTACGGCCAGGACCCCGTCCGCCCCCACCGAAAGACCCCGGCGGCAGGCTTTCGGGACCCAGCCGGGTTGCTCCGCTTCCAGCCGGTCGTAGGTTTCACCGTCCAGGACCAGGAAATCGTTGCCGGCTCCCGACATTTTCAGGAATCGCAGACGGCGGCGTTCCTCCTCCTTCATCGACCGGCTCCGCCTGGAGCGTTCGGATCCAGCGCGATCAACACGGAAACTTCTTCCGAGTACCCGCTCTCGTTCGGCGGCTTCGCCCGGTCCAGGGCGGTGACCCGGTAGGCCACCCGGTTGCCGGCGGAGACATCCTGGTCGACCCAGGACGTGCCGGTGATCAGATTTCCCGGGAGCGCCTTCCACTCTCCGTCCCCAACCTTCCGGTAGATCCGGTACCCGGCCAGGTCTTTTTCCTGGTTCGGATCCCAGAACAGGCGGACCGCCGCGCCTTCCTGAACCGCCACCGGGCGGGTCGGAGGGACCGGCGGAAACAGGTCCACCGCGTGAACCTCCGCCGGAGGAGATGATTCGCTTTCCTGGAACGGGTTCCGGCCGGCCACCGTCCGAAGCACGTACCGGTACGTTTCGCCCACCTCCACCGCCGTATCCAGGTACTCGCCGCCGGCGATCGGGGAATCATTGATCGGCCGCCGGCCGGTCTTCCGCCCCAGGAGGGAACGATAGATGTTGACCGGTTGCTTTTCCTTCCCGGACCGCTCCGCCGCCCAGCGGAGCCGGACGCCCTCCGCGGTCATTTCGGTCCGGGGAGCCGGCGGGCGGACAGGCGGACGGACCGGCCGGATCGACCCGGCCACGACCAGCGGAGAACTGCGTCCCCTCCGGTCCTCCACGCGCACGCCGTACCAGAACCAGCCGGCGGAACGGATCCGGTCCTCGGAAAACGGATCGACCAGGGTCACCCGGGATCCGGCCGCTTCCGGATCCAGGTCGACTTTCCTGATCGTCTCCCCTCTCCTATGAAACCGGTCCGGATCCGGCGCGTCTCCGCGATCCTCCAGTTCGACGCGCACCAGGAACGCCCGGGTCACGCTCTGGGACGGTTTCGACCGGGAACGAGGCGCCGGCGGTTCGAAGGAAACCAGGACGCTCCCTCCGATCTGTCGCAGTTCCACGTCACCCGGCGCGAAAGGGCCTCTCGGTTCCGGGGGAAGGGGGATCCCCCGCTTCCCGCAGCCCGCCGCCGGCAGGAGCAAGGCGATCACCACCGCCACGCGAACGAGAAACACACGCATCTAGAGAATGTACCTGGACAAATCGGTGTCTTCCACGATCCCGGCCAGTCGTTCTTCCACGAACGCCCGGTCGATCCGCACGGTCTTCGGCTCCAGTTCCGAGCCCTGGAAGGAAACCTCTTCCAGGAGCCGTTCCATGACCGTATGGAGACGCCGCGCGCCGATATTTTCCGTCCGCTGGTTCACCTGCTCGGCGATCTGCGCCACCGCCTGGAGACCGTCTTCGGCGAAGTCCAGGGTGATCCCCTCAGTTTCCAGCAGCGCGGCGTATTGCTTCACAAGAGAGCATTCCGGTTCGGTCAGGATCCTGTACAGGTCGCCGGTTCCCAGCGAATCCAGTTCCACCCGGATCGGGAACCTGCCCTGCAGTTCCGGGATCAGGTCCGAAGGTTTGGAGACGTGGAACGCGCCGGCGGCGATGAAAAGGATGTGCTCGGTTTTGACCATCCCGTACTTGGTGTGGACCAGGGTTCCTTCCACGATCGGCAGAAGATCCCGCTGGACCCCTTCCCGGGAGATATCCGGACCCTGCCCCCCTTCCCGGCCGGCGACCTTGTCGATCTCGTCCACGAACAGGATCCCTGAATTCTCCACCCGCCGGACCGCCTCCCGGGTCACCCGGTCCGGATCGATCAACCGGTCGATCTCGTCCCGCTCCAGGATCTCCCTGGCTTCGGCGATGGAGACTTTTTTCGGCTGCTTTCGTCCCTGGAACAGGCCGGGCATCATCTCCTTGAGGTTCATGTCCATCTCTTCCATCCCGTTGGGAGTAAAGATCTTGAACCCGGCCGCGGCCGATGCCTGCACCTCGATCTCGATCATCCGCTCTTCCAGTTCGCCTGCTTCCAGGCTCTTTTTCAGGACAGCGCGGCTCCGCTCCCAGGAAGCCTCCTCCCGGGCTTCCCTGGCTTCGGCTTCCTCGTCGCCGACCCGGGGCGCCCGGGGCCTGGGCGGAAGAAGCTGATCCAGGATTCGAGCCTCCACCGCCTCCCGGGCTCGCTCTTTCACCTGGCCGGCTTTCTCCATTCGGACCATGTCGATGGCGATTTCCACCAGGTCCCGAACCATCGACTCCACGTCCCTCCCCACGTAGCCGACCTCGGTGAACTTGGAAGCTTCCACCTTCAGGAAAGGAGAACCGGCCAGCCTGGCCAGCCGCCGGGCGATCTCGGTTTTCCCCACGCCGGTGGTCCCGATCATCAGGATATTCTTCGGCATCACTTCGGCGGCCATCTTCGGGTCCAGCCGCCGCCTCCGCATCCGGTTGCGAAGAGCGATCGCCACCGCCCGCTTGGCTTCGCGCTGGCCGACGATGTTCCGATCCAGTTCCTCCACGATCCGGCGGGGAGTCATGTCGCCGGCGATCGCCGGTCGCTTTTCCGTCTCCACGTCCCCAGGCATGTAGAACACCATGGTTACAGTTCCTCCACGGTGAGGCGCTGATTGGTATAAATATCGATCCCCGCCGCCACGTTCATAGAAGCCTCCGCGATTTCCCGGGCGCTCATCTCGGTGTGAGCGATCAGGGCCCGGGCGGCGGCCATCGCCGGAATCGATCCGCTGCCGATTCCGAGGATCCCGTCGTCCGGTTCGATCAGATCGCCGGTGCCGGACAGCAGGAGCGTTTTTTCCTTGTCCGCCACCACCAGCATCGCCTGCAGTTGCCGGAGCGCCCGATCGGTCCGCCATTCCCGGACCAGTTCCACCGCCGCCCTTTCCAGCCGCCCGCCGTGAGCGGATAGTTTTTCCTCGAACCGGGTCAAGAGGGCGAACGCGTCGGCAGCGCCCCCGGCGAAGCCGGCCAGGACCTTTCCCTCTCCGATCCTTCGGACCTTTTTGGCCCCGCCCTTCACCACCGCCTTGTCCAAGGTCACCTGGCCGTCGCCGGCCAGGACCACTTTCCCGTTCCTGCGCACCGCCAGGACGGTGGTTCTTCTCCATTTCGATCCGGCCGGCATACGGTCTCCTTCCGTTCATTCCCTTGAGAGTCTATCCTTGTTTGCGCCAATCGCCATCTTCGCCGGCGTTCCCGGCGGAAAGCCGTTCGGCAGGCGAGGATGAACGGTTCTTTAAGACCGGGGAGAGACATCCGCAAGGCGGGTGAAGAGCCGGAAGGAGGACGCAGACATTGAGAAGTCGCGACAAACTCCCTTTTTTCATATGCTTATGTTTGGCCACCCACATTCTCCTGTCCACCTTGGGATGTGGGGGAGAGCGATCGGTTTCCTCTCCGCCCCCTGAACCGGCGCCGGTCTCCGGCCTCCGCCTCCGGGTGCTGGGAACCGCCCAGGACGGAGGCTTTCCCCACGCGGCTTGCGGCTGCGTCCGGTGCGCGGCGGCCCGGAAGGATCGGTCCAGGGAACGGCGGATCGCCTCGGTGGCCATCCTGAATCCGGCCACCGGGCACCACTAACTGGTGGACGCCGGCCCCGATATCCGGGCGCAACTGGTCGATCGTCTTGGAGCGGCCCGCCGGCTCTCGCCGGGCGCTCGGGAGGCCCTTTCAGAGGCCGGCGTCGGGTGGGGGGACGAGACGGGTGCTGCCGAGATCGCCGTGGGCTCGATCATCGTCTCGCGGCCGGGGGGAGCCCCCCAGCCCACCGGGCACGCGCAACGCTGGAGCGCCGCCGCGGTGGACGCGCAGGGTCCCCCGCGGCCAGGGGCGGGGGGTGGTGGGGGAGGGCGCGGGACGACGCTTGAGCTTCCCCAGGCACCCGAGCGCTCGGCAGAGACTCAACGAGCCGAGATAGTGCCCCAGATGGGCCACGCCAGACCCATCACCTGCGTGGCATTCAGTCCGGACGGGCGTCGCGTCGCCACCGGTTCGCAGGACAGCATGGTGCTCGTATGGGATGTCGGTTGCGGACGAGTGGCGTCGTTGCTCTGGGGTCATGCCGAAGGGGTCAACTGCGTGGACTTCTCGCCGGACGGCCACTACGTGTGCTCAGGGAGCGACGACGACACAGTGCGGGTGTGGGACCTCGCCGCGGGGGGGCGCTTGGCCCATGCAGTCGAACTTGGTCAAGACGTGACAGCAGTGCGGTTCGGTGCCGACCCAGCGACGGTCATCATCGGGGACTGCAAGGGGGCGGTGACCGTGTGGCCCGAGCCCACCTCCCCGGCGTCGAGGGCGTCGTCGCGGAACTGATCGTCGGGAATGTCGCGGTTCTCGTACCCCAGCAGGCGGTAGGCGAGGACGTGCTTTGAGTTGAACTCCAC
>CAZZIV010000198.1:0-6075 GCA_964654385.1 uncultured Acidobacteriota bacterium
ACCACCACCGGGATCACCTGGGTTCCCTGCGAATCGTCACCGACGCCGCCGGGGAACAGGTGAGCGGCCATGATTAGGTCCTGTTCGGACAGGAGATGCCTGGGAGGGCGGAGTCACACGGCGGAGGAAGCCGGAAGAGGAATACGGGGCTTGCTATGTCTCCTATTGGTAATTGCGAGCTGCACTCAACCGGCTCCAGACGAATCCAAGTTCGGAGAGGTGGTTGCGGATCTTGTCTTCCAAACAGCGTCGCGTTTGGAAGGCAAAACGATTGTTCTGGATTCTCAGAATTTCAGCAGCCTTCCTGCGAGGGTCAAGGCGGCGATCAAGGACAAATTGGTTTCATCTGGTTATACCTATTTAGTGATGGATATGAATCAATCATATTTAAACTTACACGGAGAATGGATAGAAGACCCACTATCGCTGGTGACTGTCGAAGAACTGGAAGACCGGGGACTCATTACACATCAAGAGGCGAAAACACAGCTCCCATTCGCGAGGAATGATACTCATGTTTTCCTTCGGATCGATCTGGAGGTTTTCGATGTGAACCGGATTGTCCGCTGGGTCTATCGCTGTGGAGACCATTGTGGTTGGGGACGGGAAGTGCACTTGTCGAGCGTCGATGGGCAATGGAGAGTCGATAGTCAAACGTTCCTAGCCTACTGAATACAATGCTTAAAATCAGACGCCAAATGAAAATATGAAAAGCACACCAGTAAAAAGCATCATTATAATATTGGACACTTTCTGAAGTGTGGGGGTTGTTGGTGCGGCAGTTATCATCACTATTACAGTGGCTCTTTTCGGGTGCCAAAAGGAGCCACCAAGCTTTGTGGCGAGGTTTGCGGCACGGGGAAGAGTGCAGAACTCTTGTGGGATGGCCAAGAATGGTTAGTCGAGATGACAGGTCTTTGGCGGTTCTGAGCAGATTGAGTTAATCGTTTCTGAAGGTGGAGGGGCTCACCGAAAGTAAATAGCACGATCGATGCAAAAACTGAGAATAGGTTTTCCGTTGGAGTGGAGCATTATGTTGATGACGGTGAGCCAAGCATCGTGAAGAATATACATAGAAACCTCCCGCTTCATTCCCACCGGCTAGCCGCGTCTTCGGCCGAGGTGACCCTCCGCGCCTACGGGTGCTCCGGGCCTTCGCAGGTGAAGGGGCGATTAGCCGAATGCGGCCCCCCAAGGGCACGCCACGCGCCGGCCGCCGATGAGCGTGGTCGATGAACCATGAGCATTGAGCCCGGCATCCGTCACGCGGCTTGCACAGTGGAGCGGCAGGCGACCGAATCGACGCCTAAGGTGATGGGCCAGGTTGGATCCGTGCCTACTTCCTCTCCTCAAGTCGCATCGCCAAAATTTCCAGGCGTGTGGAGTCGTACGGGCGGATGTCCACGTCTCCCTGGGGAGCCGAAACCGCCAGGTGCAGGCCGCCGCTTCCCTGGCGGAACGATTCGGCGGCGCCGTTCCGTTCCAGCAGGTTCAACCGCATCCCTGTCGTCCGGGCTTTGCCGTTCTTGGACACCGCCGAGAGGTCGAAGCTGAGCTTCTCGCTCATCCGCAGGGTCACGTCCCCGGATTCGGACTCGACGGTCGCCCCTTTGGCGCTGCGGATCCTGAGTGCCACGTCGATATCGCCGGAGCCGGTCCGAATCGCCGCGTTGACCGGGACCAGGTCGGTGAACCGGATATCGCCGGAGCCGCTTTGGATCCGGAGATCGCCGCCGGTCAGGTCGGTGCCCTGGATCAACCCGCTCTTGTTTTCCAGGATAGCCTGGTCGGCCCGGGTGGAGTCCAGGTCGACCTGGCCGGAAACGGTCTCTACGTTCAGTCGGCCGCCCTGGTAAGAGGCGATCCGTACATCGCCGGAATCGGTCTTGGCCTTCAGGTTGCCGAAACAGGAGATCACGTCGATCCTCCCGGATCCGGCGCGCAGGTCCAGGTCGCCGCGCAGGTACCGGGCGTCGATCGATCCGGCGGCCTGGTACACGGAAGTCCGGATATCGGCGGGAACGGTGACGGTCAGGTGTACCGCCAGGCCGGCCGCCTTCCGGTCCTTCCGGATCGACACGGTCCGGCCTTCATACTCGACTTCGGTCGCGCCCCGCCGCATCACCGGGGCGGACCAGCGGGAGATGAACCCTTTCATGCCGGCCTTGGGCGGCCGGAACCCTTCCACCCCTTCGCCGGGGAAACGGACATGGATGGCGACCCCGCCGTCTTTCTCTTGACTGGTGAGCAGCTCGATGCTTTGGGCCAGCCGGTCGGCTTCTTCCAGCCCCTTCGCTTCGGCGATCACTTTCGCCTTCACCGAAGGGGTCGCGCCTTTGCGAACCAGGCGAACCTGTACGGAGCCGAGCAGGTTTTCCACCTTCACGAACCGGCCGGCGCCTACGGGAAGATCTTCGGCGATCGTTCTCTCCGAGGTCTCCAGGGCGAACAGCGTGCCGGCGCTCAGGCAGAGGATACCGATGAGCAGAACCATGCGGCGAAGCGGCTGGGTGAACATACGAACTCCTCCCTGGATAATGCCTTCAGGAAGAAGTTAGACCCCTGGACGGAATCGATCGATTTCAAATCCGAAATTCGCTGGGATCCTCGGCAGGAAAACCTGGATCCGCCCTTCCCGATCGGTCGCCATGGTATTCCCGGTTGCAGATGAACCTGCCGGAAACGGCTAAAACGGCGAAAAGCCACCCTCGGCCCAGTACTCCTGCCGGACCGACTGGTGGAGGGACTGGAGCGAATCCAGGTGCTCCTTCTCCCAGTCGGCCAGGAACCGGTAGAAATCCTTCACTTCCTGCTCATCGGCGTCCCGGGCGGCGTTGGAGAACACACGGATGGCGTTGGATTCGAGTTGCATGCCGATGGAAAGGGCTCCCATTTCGAAGTCGGCCCCTTTGGCGTTCTCCTTGAATTTGTCGGTGAGGATGGTGGATGCGAAATGTTTCAACGACGGATCCCGCTGCCCGATGTTGAACGCCTCGGTCCCTTTTTCCTCGTAGTTCCGCATGACGTTCTTCAGGTACGCTTTGTGCTCGGTTTCGTCCCGGGCCAGCTTGTCGAACAGTTCCTGCACCGCCGTCTGTTCCGCCTGATCGGCGACCATGGAATAAAAGGTGTAGCCGTCCACCTCCACCTGGTAGGCCATCTTCAGAATTTCCCGGATGTCGTCGCTCATCTTGGGCATGTCAGATCTCCTGGGTCATGAATTCCCGTTCGAGCCGTTTCGGAGTCTCCGCCGCCGCGCCCGCCGGCTTGTACTCGAGGGCGCCGGTGGGGCAGAACGGCACGCACTTGGGGTCGCCGCCGCACAGGTCGCATTTCTGGACCACCTGGTAGGTGTCGTCCCAGAGCATGTTGCCGAAGGGGCAGGCGGCCACGCAGTACCGGCAGGAGATGCACTTCTCCCGGATCATGTCGATGGCGCCGGTCTCCGGGTTCCGGACCAGGGCATTTGTGGGACAGACCGCTTTACAGGCGGCGTCGTGGCACTGGAAGCAGACGACCGGCGTGCCGACCTCCGGCCCCCGGCGCAGAATGTTGATCCGGGAAGCCGCCGGACGGCCCTCGCTGCCGTGGGCGAAGGCGCAGGCCAGCTCGCACTTGCCACAGGCGATGCAGCGTTCCACGGTGACGGTGTAGATTCTTTCCATCGGCTACTCCAGGGCCAGGGCGGGCGCCGCCGGGAAGCGGGCCGCCTGTTTTTTTCTCTTGCACGCGTCGCAATACTGGAACCAGTCCGCCGGAACATCGGTGGCCGCGGCCCGTTTCGCCGCATGAAACTCCGCCTGTTCCCGTGTGATATGCGCCCGGCCGCAGTCGGGGCACCGGAGCATCTCGAACTGTTTCCCCCAGATGGTCCGGCTCGCGTGGGAGGTCTTGTACGGGATGAAATCGGTGGGGCAGATCTCGGCACAGGCCAGGCAGCCGATGCAGGCCTCCGGAGGTTCATGGAACGGTGGGGCGATCTCCTTGCCGGCCCCCCGGCCGGCGGTGGAGATGGCCGACACGCCGATATGGTCGCAGACCCGGGTGCAGAGGGCGCACAGGATGCAGTCGGTCGGTTCCGGGTTCCGGACGTAGCTGGTTTCCTCGACGCCGTATTCCCGGGCCAGTCCCTGGATCAGCGGCGTGTCGGGGCAGCGGGCCAGCAGCAGGTCCAGCACCACCCGGCGTGTCTCCCGCACCTGGTCGGTTTCGGTCAGGACGATCAGCCCTTCCTCGACCGGGTACATGCAACCGACCACCATCTTCTTCCAGCCGTTCCACTCTTCCCGGGTGATCTGCACCTGGCAGAGGCGGCAGCCGCCCCAGGGCTCCAGCCCGTCGAACTGGCAAAGGGTGGGGATCTCCACGCCGGCCTTCCTGGCCGCTTCCAGGAGATAGGCGCCTTCCGGCGCTTCCACGGTTTTTCCGTTGATGGTCAACTTGGGCATCAGACCACCTCTTTCTGGAGTTCGACCTTGGGGAAGGTCTGCACCGAGTCGGTGGGGCAGACCCCCATGCAGGCTCCGCAGGAAATGCAGATTTCATGGTCGATCACGTGCAGGGAATGGCGTTCGCCGGCGATGGCGTCCACCGGGCAGGCCTTGGCGCATGCGGCGCAACCATCGCAGGTCTCCGGGAGGATCCGGTAGGCGGTGAGCGCGCTGCACGCGCCGGCGGGGCAGATGTGGTCCTCGATATGGGCCACGTATTCGTCCCGGAAGTACCGGAGGGTGGAGAGGACCGGGTTCGGCGCCGATTTCCCCAGCTCGCAGAGGGAGCCGAGTTGCATCCCGGCGGAGAGCCGCTCGATCAGCTCCAGGTCGCCGGAGCGCCCTTCCCCTTCCACCAGCCGGTCGTAGATCTGGAGCATCTGCACCAGCCCTTCCCGGCAGGGGGTGCACTTTCCGCAGGACTCCTCCCGGAGGAAGTTCAGGAAGTAGCGGGCCACGTCGACCGTGCAGGTCCGGTCGTCCATGACGATCATGCCGCCGCTTCCCATCATGGAGCCGGCCTCGGTCAGTTTTTCGTAATCCACCGGCAGGTCCAGGAGCGACTCGGGGATGCAGCCGCCGGAAGGGCCGCCGGTCTGCACCGCCTTGAACGGCCGGTCGTCCAGGACTCCGCCGCCGATGTCGTAGATGATGTGCCGCAGGGTGGTGCCCATCGGCAGCTCGATCAGGCCGGTGTTCTTCACCTTCCCGACCAGGGAGAACGCTTTCGTTCCCTTGGACTTCTCCGTTCCCATCCCGGCGAACCAGTCGCCGCCGTGGAGGAGGATTGCTCCCACGTCGGACCAGGTCTCCACGTTGTTCAGCACGGTGGGAAGGTCGAACAGCCCTTTCTCGGTGGAGTGAATGTACTTGGCCCTGGGCTCGCCGACCTTGCCGGCCAGGGACAGCATCAGGGCGGACGACTCGCCGCAGACGAAGGCGCCTCCGCCCCGGGAAATCTTGATGTCGAAATCGAAGCCGGTTCCCAGGATGTTCTCTCCCAGGAGTCCCCGCTCCCGGGCCTGGGTGAGAGCCAGGGTCAGGTTCACCACGGCCAGGGGATATTCGTCCCGGACGTAAATGTACCCTTCGTGAGCTCCCACCGCGTAGGCGCCGATGATCATCCCTTCCAGGATGGAGTGGGGGTCGCCTTCCATGATGGAGCGGTCCTTGAACGCCCCCGGGTCTCCCTCGTCGCCGTTGCATAGCACGAATTTCCGGTCGCCTTCCGCGTTTCGGCAGGAGCGCCACTTCCGGGCGGTGCCGAAGCCCGCGCCGCCCCGGCCCCGGAGCCCGGACTTCTCCACCTCGCCCAGGACCTGCTCCGGGGTCATTTCGCAAAGCGCCCGCGCGGCCCCCTGGTAGCAGCCGACCGCCAGGGAGTCGTCGATGTCGGCCGGGTCGATCTCGCCGATGTGGCGCATCGCCACGCGGGTCTGATTCTTGTAGAACGGGATTTCGGTGTACTGGTCGATGGCCAGCCCGTCGGCCGGGTTCTTGTAAAGGAGCCGCTCGATCACTTCGCCTTTGGACACGGATTCGTCCAGTATCTTCTCCACCGTCGCGCAGCGGCCCCCGCGCTGGT
>CAZZIV010000199.1:0-6039 GCA_964654385.1 uncultured Acidobacteriota bacterium
CCCTCCACGGCTGGACCGGCAGCGGCGCGGGGATAAAGGGCTACGCCGGCCTCGACGGCACCGCGGACACCAACGGCCTCATCGCGGCCCACCCGGACCGCGTGCACTATACCCCCCCCGCGTAGATACAATAACCGCCCCACCGTGTGGCACCCCCCCACCCCCCCCGCCCAAAAGCCCGGGCCCGGGCCGGCGGTGGCCCCCGCCATCCCTGCCGCCGCTTCCGGATCCGCCGGTCACCAGGGAGTGGACCAGCGGGTTCCCAGTCCAGGGCCGTAAAGCACCGCGTTCATCAGCATCCGTTCACTCTCCTTCATCCAGCGCCGGTAGGCCGGGTGGTCGGCGAACAGGATCACCTGCCCCCGTCCACGGCTCTCCCGGGTGGCGTACCCGGTGCCGGCGATCCGGGCCGCCGCCTCCGGCCAGAGAAGTCCTCCCAGCTGCAACCGGTCGATGTCCGGGAAGCGGGCCGCTACCGAGACCGGGGGAGAGGCGATCAGGGTGTCGGCGCCGCCGAACCAGACGGTGATCGATTTTCCCAGCCCGTAATTCAACCAGTTCTCCAGGTCCAGGTCGGCCCGGAGCATCACCCCCTGGGGCATGAACTTCCGCAGCCGGGCGTCGGCGGCCTGGAACTCTTCCTTGCCCGGGTTCTTTTTTCCGGCTGGAAGGACCGAGGAGATCCATTCCGCCATCGGCTCCGGCCGGGTCTTGAGCGGCGTCCCCTGGTCGTACCCTTCGGCGAACGGCTTCGCGCCGGCCCCTAGGACCGGGGCCACATCGTATGGAGACCGGCTGCCGGCCTCCGGGGCCGACGGTCCCTTTTCCTTCCCGTCGGCAGCCTTCGGCAGGCGCAGGCCGGTGGCGACGGTCCGTCCGGCCGCTTCTGCGACCGAGGCGGGAATACTCCAGACCGGAGGCGGGAAACTCTCGAGGGCCTGGCTTCGGAATCGAGCGACAGTCAGGCCGGAATCCTGGTCCGCCAGCATCCTGGCTCCTCCGCCGATGCCGATGGCGGTCCCCCCGGCTTCGATCCACTGCCGGAGCTTTTCCATGCCGCCGGGACCGAGCAGTTGCCGGTACATACCCGCTCCACCGAAGACCGGCGGGAAGACCAGGACGTTGTAACGGGTGAGATCGATCCGGCTCATACGGCCTGCATCCACGGCGCTGAAACGGAGGTTCAGGTCCTGGTCCAGCAGGTGCCAGATCGAGCCGTAATCGGTGGGGGAGACCGGCATGCCGGTCAGCACGCCGACCCTCGGTTCGATCAGTACCGGGTAGTGGGAGCCTCCCAGGTCCGGCCCGGCCTCGGCCCGGGCGGTGGCCACAGGGAAAAGGTTCAGACCGAACTCCGAGGCGATCCGGTTCATGGCGTCGCCGACATGGTCGATGTTTCCTTCCTTGCGGATCACCATCGCTCCCCGGTCGAAGCTTTTTCCCTGGATGGTGAACGGCTTCTCGGCGATCCGGACCCGGATGCCCGCCTGTTGCATGGCGGCCAAGGCGGCCGGCGCGTTGTCGGAGTTCCCGTCCATGATGATGGAGTTGAACGGTCCGGTCACCAGGGCGGGAGAGGACGGGGTGCCGGGGCTCCACGGTTTCCATTCTCCGCCGGGCAGGGCGCCGCTCCATCGTGCGGGCAGGCCCCATCCCAGGATCAGCGACCAGGCGGTGGTTTCGTAGAGACGGCTTCCCTTGTCCTTCTCCAGGTATTCCCGCTCATCCTGGAAGAAGCCGGTTTCCATCGGGACGTGGGGATCCAGGAGTACCCGGGCCAGGTAGCCGGCCGGTTGGGCGGTGACCACCATCAGGCTCCCGGGCTCCAGGGTGGTCGTGGACGAGACGCCGGTTCGCGCGTCCACCGCCCCTTTCGCCTGGGTCGACGATCCACCGAGTTTCATAACTTCGATCCCCTGGCCGGTCAGGAGGGAGGCGAAACGGTCGAGCCGTTCCGGGTGCTCCGGGTCCGCCGGGAACAGCCAGGCCTTCAGCTTGCCGGTTTGCCCCAGGTCGATCGCCTTCTTCCGGGCGGCGACCTGGTCGGCCAGGATCTCTCCGGCGTGGGCCGCCAGGGATTCCAGGTTGGAGACCGACGAGGTGACGTGATGCTCCACCGCCTGGGCGAAGGTGCGCACGGTGCCTCCGTGCTTTTTGACCAGGATCCCGGAGGTCCGGGACATTTCGTACAGGATGCCGACCGCTCCATGGTAAGAGGCCCAGGAGGAACCGTACCCCGGGAAGAATTCTTCGTTCCACTCGCCGGTGAAATAGGGAAACCCGCGGCCGTCCAGGGCGGCCGCCTGGTTGTCGGAAAAGGTCCCTTCCCATTTCCGGGTGTTCGGCGGCAGGAGGGGGTTGAACGGGTGCCTGGGCGGAGGGAACAGGTAGGTGGAATCAGGACCCATCTCGTGGCTGTCCACCATGAGTTGTGGAATCCAGCCGGCGATCGCGGAGGATCGAGCGGATTCCGGCAGCACCTGGGTGAACCAGTCCCGGTTCATGTCGAACAGGTAATGATTCCCCCGTCCCCAAGGCCAGGCGGCAGCGTGGGACAGGTCGTCGCCATCCGGGTTGGCGGTGCGGTGGGCGAAGGAGGTGGTCATCGCCAGGTAACGAGATCGGCCGTCCGGGTTTTCGCACGGGTCGATCAGGACCACCAGCTTGTCCCGGAGGGTTTTCGCCCGGTCGTCTTCTCCGGCCACCAGCCAGTAGGCCAGGGAGGCCGCCGCGTCGGTGCTGCTCAGCTCGTCGCCGTGAATGCCGTAGGCGACCCAGGCCACCGCCTTGGCGTTCGCCGGGCTGTTTCTTCCGGTCCGCGGATCCATGAGCGCCGCGTGTTCGGTCTTGAACGCGTTCAGGTGGGAGATCGTCTCCGGATCGGAAACCGCCAGGTAGACCAACGGTCGGTCTTCGTAGGTTCGGGCGTATTCGAACAGGGTGGCCCGGGGAGAGGCTTGGGCCAGGAGCCGGTAGTAGGCCAGGACCTCCTCCGGACGGAGCGGCCTCTCCGCCGGGGCGATGCCGGTCGCCGTTTCCTGGGTCGGGATCGCCGGATCGAATCTCCCCCAGGGGAATAACGCTTCCGGTGTTGTTCCGGTCACTCCCTGGTTCAGGCCACCTGCGGAGGTGGCCGGGAGAAGTGCGAGGAAAAGAACGGCGAAGGCTAGAAAGCGATGTTGCATGGTGGGCTCCTGCGAAAAACGAATCCACAGCCTACAACGGTGACCGGTTTCCGTCCAAATCCGGCCGCGACCGCCCCCGACCGATGCCGGCCCGGCGCGCAAACGCGGAAAGCGCCGCAAGGCCGGAAATCGGCGGAGCCGGTGGACATGGAGAGTTACGGAAACAGGTATTGAAAAGTTTTGATCTCCTCGTACGTCTTTATTCAACGGGCATAGGCGATGATGAAAGGCGAGGTATTCGATGAACATCCGAAACTGGTTAAACCGAAAAGCAGCCCTGGGACGGACCCGGGGGAGGCTGGAGAATCTCGCGTTCAGCGACGTGGTGCAGATGATGACCCTGGGTGGGAAAACCGGCTGCATTCTCGTGAAGACCGGCGACCGCCGTGGAGAGGCCTGGTTTGAAAAAGGACGCCTGCGCCACGCCGGGGGACAGGGGACGGCCGGGGAGGATGCGTTCTGCCGGATGGTCGGCTGGGAGAGAGGGGAATTCGAGATCCTCCACGGGGAAGTCACCTGCACACCCTCGATGGATTGCGACCCGATGCACCTTCTCATGGAAGGCGCCAGGCGGATGGACGAAGAGAAGCGGGACCGGAAACGAATCCGGCCGAACCGCCCTGCCCGGCTCAAGAAGTTGATGGCCGCCTGGGTCCGCGACGAGGCGTAAGCCGGTTTCTAGCCGGCTTCCCGGGAGACGATCTGCATCGAGGCGTGGTGGGCGGCGATCCCGAACGCCACTGCGACGTTCAGGCTGTCCTTGTGTCCCCGCATCGGAATAGAGACGCGAAGCACGCAGGCGTCCAGCAGTTCGGGGGAGACGCCCCTCACTTCGTTCCCCACCACCAGGCAGGGGCGTTCCGGCCAACGGAACCGTTCCAGGGAAACCCCGGCGTCCCCGGTCTCCAGGACGACCGGTGTGTACCCTTTCTTCTGAAGCTCCTGCAACGCGGTGAGCGCCTCCGCCCTGTATCGCCAGCGGACCGCCTCTTCGGCCCCCAGGGCGGTCTTCGCCACCCCCTGCCGGGGAGGGGTGCCGGTGATCCCGGCCAGCATCAGCAGCTCCACGCCGCAGGCGTCGGAAGTGCGGAAGATCGAACCGACGTTCCAGAGGGAGCGGATATTGTCCGCGAGCACCGCCAGGGGAAGCCGTTGTATCGGCGCGCCGGGGCCGCCGGGGGACTCCTTTTCCCTCGCCTGGAGTTCCGCGTCCATGGAGGCCGGCCGGGCGTTCATCGGCCGTCGGCAGTCGGGGCAGATGACCAGCTTGCCGGGGATCGCCTCGATGTCGGTGAACAGGCTTCCGCAGTCGGGGCGGGGGCAACGGTACATCCGGTCGGTCGATTTCATCCCAGCAGGATATACCGAAGAACCATCAACGCGCCGACGATATAGACCAGACCGGACGCCTCCTGTGGGCGACCGGCCGCCAGTTTGAGCAGCGGGTAGGCGATGAACCCGAAAGCGATCCCGTCGGCGATCGACCAGAAGAACGGAATGCCGGCCAGGACCAGGAACGCCGGGAACGATTCGGTCACATCGGTCCAGTCGATTTTCACGACGCTTCGAGCCATGAGGCCGCCGACGATGATCATGGCCGGAGCGGTCATCGGATTCACGAAGACACCCGGTTCGATCTCCACGCCGGCGCCGACCATTCGGGCCAACGGCGAGAAGAACAGGGCCAGGAAGAACAAAGATCCGGTCACCATGTTGGCCAGGCCGGTCCTGGCGCCTGCTTCCACGCCGGTGGCCGATTCGATATAGGCGGTGACGGTCGTGGTGCCCAGGAGGGAGCCGACCACTGTCCCGGCGGCGTCGGCGGTCAAGGCCCGCCCGGCCCGTGGAAGCCGGCCTTCCCGCATGAAACCGGCCTGTTCACCGATACCGATCAAGGTGCCGATGGCGTCGAACACCGCCATGAACAGGAAGATGAAAATGACCGGCATCATCTCCCAGGTCAGGAGGCCGGAAAGGTCCAATTGGAGGAAGGTCGGCGCGAGAGAGGGAGGCGCGGCCACCAGGCCCTGCCATTCCACCAGCCCGATCGCCCAGGCCAGGCCGGTGGAGGCGAGAATGCCCAGGAGGATGGCGCCCCGGACCCGGAGCGCCAGGGCGGAGGCGATGATCAGGAGACCGGCCAGGGTGATCAGCGTGGCCGGATGCCCCAGTTTCCCCAGAACGAAGTGGCCCAGTCCGGCGTCGTTTTCCAGGATGCCCCCGTTCTTCATCCCGATCAGGGCGATGAACAGGCCGATTCCCGCGGCGATGGAATGTTTGAGGCTCGCCGGGACGGCGTGGATCAGCATCTCCCGGAGGCGGAAGAGGTTCATGAGCACGAAGACGACCCCGGAGATGAACACGGCGGCCAGGGCGATCCGCCACGGAACCTGCATACCGACCACCACGGTCAGGAAAAAGAAGTTCTCCCCCATTCCCGGCGCCATGGCGATCGGGTAGTTGGCCGCCAAACCCATGGTCCAGGTGGCGATTCCGGCGGCCAGGCAGGTGGCGGTCATCACCGCTCCGAAGTCCATGCCGGCCTGGGAGAGTACCGCCGGGTTGACGAACACGATATACACCATGGTGAGAAAGGTGGTGACACCGCCCAGCAATTCGGTGCGGACGGTGCTGCCGTTCTTGTGAACCTGGAACCGGTCGCTCAATGTCGTCATGGCTACACTCCGATGGCGGCATTTTAGCCGAAAAGATGCATCGAAAAGGGATCTTATTCCCGTGGCCGGTCCGCCTCGCTGGGGGAGGATCTCCATGCGGTGGAGGTTGAAGGTCGGTGGTTCAGCGGGCCTCCCCCCATTCTCCCGCACCGGGGACGTTCGTCAGGCGACGTTGTGTC
>CAZZIV010000200.1:0-5979 GCA_964654385.1 uncultured Acidobacteriota bacterium
TGTACTGGCCGTCCTGGTGCATCCCCCCGGGCAGGTTGATGTTTTCCCGGACCTTCCTGCCGATTTCGAAACATTTCCGCGTGGTGACGGCGCTGCCGTCGGTCCTCTTCCGGCGCCTGGATTCCGGTGCTCTTCCGGCCATGGACCTGGAGAACCTGGAAACCTTCGGGGTCGCCGGCTTCAAGGACCTTCGCTGGAAAGATATCCTGGACGTCTACTCCTGCACCGAGTGCGGCCGCTGCCAGGACGCCTGCCCGGCGTTCGCCACCGGAAAGCCGCTCAACCCGAAGGAGATCAACGAAGAGATGCGGGCGGCCCTGTTCCCGGCCCTTCCCGCCCTCCTGGGCCGGGCCGGGGAAGACGCCGCCGTCCCCGTGCTCCCGTCGGAGACGATCGCGGAAGATGTGCTCTGGTCCTGCACCACCTGCCGGGCCTGCGAGCAGGCCTGTCCGCTGTTCATCGAGTTCATCGACCGGATCGTCGGAATGCGGAGGAAGCTGGTTTTGGAGGACAGTTCCTTCCCGTCCGAGCTGACCGCCACCTTCAAGAACCTGGAGCGGCAGGGCAACCCGTGGGGGATCGACCCGTCTGAGCGGACCGCCTGGGCCGAAGGGCTGGACGTGCCGGTCATGGCCGATGCCCCCGGCGAAGTGGAATACCTGATGTGGGTCGGCTGCGCCGGGGCGTTCGACGATCGCAGCAAGAAGGTCGCCCGGGCCACGGCGAAACTTCTCAAGGCGGCCGGGGTGAAATTCGCCATCCTGGGAACCGAGGAGACCTGCACCGGGGATTCGGCCCGGCGAGCCGGGAACGAGTACCTGTTCCAGATGATGGCGGAGCAGAACGTCGAAACCTTGAACGGCTACGGGGTGAAGAAGGTGGTCACCCAGTGTCCCCACTGTTTCAACACCCTGAAGAACGAGTATCCCCAGTTCGGAGGCCGCTATGAAGTCGTGCATCATTCCGAACTGTTGGCCTCGCTGCTGGCCGAGGGGAGGCTGCCGATCAAACAGACGCCGGCGGATCTTCCCAAGGTCACTTACCATGATTCCTGTTACCTGGGGCGTCACAACAAGGTTTACGAGGAACCGCGGGACGCGCTCCGGGCGTTGCCGGGACTGGACCTGGTGGAGATGGGCCGGAACCGGGAGGACGGGTTTTGTTGCGGCGCCGGCGGGGCCAGGATGTGGATGGAGGAGACCCTCGGCACCAAGGTGAACGTGGACCGGGCGAAAGAAGCACTCGGAACCGGCGCAGGGATCGTCGCCGCCGCCTGTCCGTTCTGCATCACCATGCTGGCGGACGGCGTGAAAGAGGTCGAAGGCGACATCGAAAGCGGCGCGACCGAAGTGATGGATTTTTCCCAGGTCCTGGAAAAGGTGCTGGCCGACTGATGCCGCGCTGGGTTTCCGTGGGTGAATTCGGGAGCCTCCGTGCCGGGAGAGGCCGGGTGGTCACCGCTGAAGGCGCCCGGCTGGCCCTCTTCCGGGAAGGAGACGTCGTTCGGGCTGTGGACGATTCCTGCCCCCACCAGGGCGCCTCCCTGGGAGAGGGGAGCGTTTTCCAGGGGAACGTGATCTGCCCATGGCATTCATGGGCGTTCGACCTGGAAACCGGGGCCTGTCCCAACGCCCCCTCCATTCGTGTGAGGAGTTATCCGGTACGGGTGGTGGAAGGCCGAATCGAGGTCGACCTGGACGGTACGGCCGGCGAGGAGACGACGGCATGATCGAGATCCGGAAGAAAGGGCAATCCGCCGTCGCGGCGGCGCTGGTCTGTTTCGCCGCCGGCTTCGCCCTGGCCGGAGCGTCGGGGCAGGTGGTGGACCGGGCGTTCCTGCCTCTCGCCGGCGCCCAGGCTTGCTACGTAAACGAGAACGGCACCGGCAAGTGCGCCGAGACCGACGCCGACGGCTTCTATACCCTTCCGGATTCGAAAATGAAGGTCGTCCGGATCTCCCTGGCCGGGTATCTCCCTGTGCATGTGGCGGCGATCCACCAGGACCGGCCGGTCCAATTGGAGCGGGCGGCGGCATTCATCGTGATGGTCCTGGATGACGCCTCTTCCAGGCCGATCGGTGAAGGCTCGATCTGGGTGATCCGCACTTCCGGAGAACGCTCCGGCCCGTTCCCGGTGGCCCAAGGCGGCACACGGGTGAATTCGTTCCCGCCCGGTCCGATCGCCCTGGAAGTGGAGGCGGAAGGGTATCGTCAGAAAGAGCCGGTCCGGGCCGACCTGGAATCCGGGTATGTCACACAGGTGGAGGTCCGGCTCATTCCGGCCAAGTGACCTTCAGCTTCCGGGCCTGGGGAAGCAGGATCTTCGGCTTCCTCACGTTTGTGATATCCAGGGCGGCCAGCCCGGAGATCTCCGCGGCCACGTAGAGAACTTCCCCATCGAGCCACGCGCTCAAGGCCGGGAAGCCCCGGGGCAGGCGCATCGCCAGCAGTTCCACCGGCGACGAGGGATCGGACAGGTCGACGACCTGGATGCCGTGGGGACCGCGACAGATATAAGCGACGGAATCTCTCAGCAGAACCTGCACCGCCCTTCCGTCCCCGTCGAGGGTGGAGGTTTCCTCGAACCGGCCGCCGGGCCGCTTGACGAAGACCTTCAGCCCCGCCTCGCCGGACGCGAGAACCAGGAGACCCCCCTCCAGGGCGGCGTCCAGTGCCCCTTCGGTGTTTCGCAGGCTGTAGAGGGGGCGGGGGTGGGACGGCCTGGAGATGTCCACCACCCGGGCGCCGGCGGTTCCCTCGGCCAGGATCAGCCGCTCGCCTTCCATCGCCATGCCCCGGATCCGGTTTCGGCTGGAGAGATCGACCCGGCGGCGCGGCTTGGCCGGGTCGGAGACGTCCACAGCCACCAGCCCTTGCATCCCGTCGGCCAGGAGGGCGGTTTCGTTTCGGACCAGGATCTGCTCGGTCTGGCCGGGCGTGTCGAAGCGGGAAACGATTTCCGGGTTCAGAGGGTCGGCGATATTCACGATCACCATGCCCAGGGTGCCGGCCGCCAGGAACGCCAGGTCACCGTCCAGGGTGAGGCTGTTCACGGTGCCGGTCAGTTCCAGCTTGCCGAGCCGTTTCAGGGCGGCCGGGTCTTCTACGTCCAGGATGTCCATGCCGCTGGTGCGTGCCACGTACGCCTTGTGATTCCGGACGACCACGTCGTAGGTGCGGACCAGTTTCTCCAACTCCTCCCGGTCGATCTTCGGCTTCTTCTTATTCTTGGCCGCCTCGGCCGTTGCCGGGCCGGGGCCGAGCCCTGCCGGGGCCAGGAGGAACAGGTAGGCCAGGGTCAGGACCGCACAACCGGTTGTTCGGCGGATCGATCGGCGAAAGAACATGGAACTCCCTTTCGAGGACGCTGAAAATGTATCATCTCCGGGACCACAGGAGGGATCGTATCGTGAGTCGAGCCGGATCGATCGGCCTGGGTGTTTTGTTCGCGGCGTCGGTCGCCGCTCTTGCCGCATTCCTTATGGGAGGAGGGCTGGGCGAAACCTTGTTGACCCTGGCGGTGGCCGCCTTCCCGGCGGGGCTTTACCTTGCGGCATCCGGAACGGGGCCGTTCCGTTTCCGGCAGGGGATCGTGCCGGCAGTGCTGTTTCTCGTGCTTTCCGCCGGCCTGTTCCGGATCCAGGTGTTGTCCGGACGAGGCGACGGGGTGGCAGGCCTGTGGGTGTTGATCGGCTTCGTTGGAATTCTGCCGCTGGTCTTCCTTTCCACCCTGTACTCCATGGAGAAGGACGGCGCCAGGATCGACCGATCGCCGGACGACGGGGAATCGTGACGTGACGGCAGGGATCGCGATCGTCTACCTGCTCGGTATGCTCGCCGTCGGCGTGTGGGCGGCCCGGCGCACAAGGAGCGCCGGAGATTTTTTCATCGCCGGCGGTCGTCTCGGCCTGTGGGTGACAGGGCTGGCGGCGATGTCGGCGGCGTTCAGCGGGTTCGTGTTCCTGGGCGGCCCGGGCCTGATGGGGAAGATCGGCGGAGGTTCCCTCTTCATCGTGATCCCGGTCGGCTTCACATCCGTGCTGATCTGCCGGGTCATGGCCCGGCGGCTCCGCCTGCTGGCGGAGGTCCGGACGCTCTACACCCTTCCCGACGCCGTAGAGGCCCGGTACGGCAGCCGGACCGCCGCCGGACTGGCCGCCCTGACGGTGCTGGCCGGAACCGTCGGTTACCTGGGCGTGCAGATCCTGGCCGCCGGCCGGTTAATCGAACTGGTGTTCCACACCCGGGAAAGCCTCGGCTCCTGGTCGTTCCCGGTGGCGGTGGCGCTGGGGCTGGGGGTGGTTCTCGCCTACAGCACCGCCGGAGGGATGCTGGCCGGGGTGTATACCGACGTGATCCAGGGGGCGCTGATGCTCCTGGTGGCGGTGGCGGTGTTCGGGTACGCCGTTTCCGCCGGCGGCGGGTGGGGCGGGATCCTGGACAGCATCGCCGGAGACCCGCGATACGGTGGGAGCTTCCTGGACCCGCTGGGGCGGATCCCCCTGTTCCAGGCGTTCGGCTTCTTCTTCGTGTTCGGTATCGGTGCGCTGGGGCAGCCCCACGTGCTTCACAAGTTCTACATGCTGAAGGATCCCCGGCAGCTTCGCTGGATGCCCTGGATCTTCGGGGGAGGGCAGGCTCTCTGCCTGCTGATCTGGCTCGGCGTCGGCCTGGCGGTGCCGGCCCTGGTGGCCCAGGGCCGCATGCCGCTTCCCGGCCACCTGGACGACTCGGCGTTGCTGTTCCTCACCGGGTTCACGCCGGAGATCGTGGCCGGCCTCGCCCTGGCCGGCGTGATGGCGGCGATCATGTCCACCTCCGATTCCTTCGTGAACATCGGCGCCGCCGCCCTGGTCCGGGACCTGCCCCGGGCCCTGGGGCGGAAGCCGTCGGAACGGCTGGGACCGGCCCGGATCGCCACCGTGGGGATCGGCCTGGCCGCCGCCTTCCTGGCGTTCTGGACCGACGACCTGATCGCTCTCCTGGGAACCTACGCCTTCGGCATCTTCGCCGCCGGCCTGACCCCGGCCCTGGCGGTCGGCCTCCACTGGAAGCGGGTGACTCCTGCCGCCGCCTCGGCCTCCATCGCCGTCGGCGCTCTTTTGAGCGCCGCCCCCCGGCTTACGACCTGGCTTCCCTGGGCCGACGGGGTGCTCCCCTCCGCCGTGGCCCTGTGCGCCTCGTTCCTGACCCTGTTCGCGGTCACCTTGGCGACCCGCCCCGCGCCCCTCCCTCCGGACGTGGACACGGTGATGGACCTGTAAAAGGCCAACGCGCCGTTTTTGACTTTCGTATTTCTTTCGCCTATCCTGGTAAAGGCCGAGAAAAGCGGGGAAAGCGGAAAACCGGGAGGCTTGGATGCAGGTCGTTCACCTGGACGTGGCGGATTTCGCCGTGGCGGTGGAGCGGGTGGTGGATCCCGGCCTGCAGGGCCGGCCGGTGATCGTGGCCCCGGACGCCCCTCGTGCGCTGGTCTCGACCTTGTCCGCCGAAGCCCGCCGGGAGGGGATCCGGCGGGGGATGGAGGTCCGGGAGGCTCTCCGTCGCTGCCGTTCCGCCCGGGTGATCCGCCCCAACGAGCCGCTGTACGCCCGGGCGTTTCGGGCGGTAGGAGAGGTGGCGGCCCGGTTCAGCCCGGTGCAGGAGCCTCGCTCTCCCGGACGGATCTACCTGGATATCACCGGAACCGGCCGGCTGTTCGGCACGCCGTTGGATCTGGCGGCCCGGCTGCGAAAGGAACTGACCGCCCGGCTCCGGCTGGCAGCGGCGGTCGGGGTGGCGGTGAACAAGCTGGTCAGCCGGGTCGCCGCCGACCTGACCGAGCCTGCCGGCCTGCTGGACGCTCGGGCCGGCGACGAGGCGCCGTTTCTGGCCCCCTTGCAGGGCGGCCGCCGTCCAGCGGTCGGCGTCCGACGCTGAGATGTGCGCCGCCATGAGCGACCCCCGCTACCGGAGCGACCCGGCCTACATCAAGTCCGTC
>CAZZIV010000201.1:0-5963 GCA_964654385.1 uncultured Acidobacteriota bacterium
GCTTCATGCAGACGTCACTCCGCGCGAGCGTGCACGCCGGAAGCGCCGCCGGCCACGGGGAACCCGATCGTCCTGATCCAGAACGGCATCCACGCCGGCGAGATCGACGGGAAAGACGCCTGCCTGCGAATCCTCCGGGACATCGCCCTGGGGAAAAACAGGGGCCTCTTAGAGAACGCGATCCTCCTGATCCTCCCGATCTACAACGTGGACGGCCATGAGCGGGTCTCCCCCTACTGGCGCCCGGCGCAAAACGGTCCGGTGGACGGCATGGGGTTTCGGGCCAACGCCGCCGGCCTGGACCTGAACCGGGATCACCTGAAACTGGACAGCCCGGAAGCGCGAAACGTGATCCGGCTGTTCAACCGGTGGCGTCCCCACCTGCATATCGACAACCATGTGACCAACGGCGCCCATCACGACTGGGTGTTGACCTACGCCTTCGCGGAAGCTCCTCAGACCACCGACATCCTGTCCCTGCGGATCAAGTCGATGATGGAGCAGGTCGTGAAGGCGACCCGGGCCCGGGGGTTCCCGATCGGCCCGTACGTCGATCTTCTCGATTACCAGGATCCGACGAAAGGGTTCAGCTCCTGGGTGGGCCGGCCCTGGTACGCCACCGGCTACTACCCTCTCCGGAACGTCCCCTCGATCCTGGTGGAAAACCACGCGCCGAAACCTTACAAAGACCGGGTCCTGGCGAACCAGGCGTTCCTGGAAGAGATCCTCCGGTACGTCAACCAACACCCGGACAAGACCCGCACCACGCCGGAACTGTCCGGCGAGTGGACCCGGAACCTGGGCCGGCCGGAAACCGGCCGGTCGGACATGGTGATCTCCTGGTCGGCGGACGAGAAGAACGCCGGGACGATTTCGTATCCCGCCCGGGATGGGTCCATCGAGACCAGCGTGGTTACCGGGAAGCCGATCCTCCTCTACGACGATTCCAAGCCGAGACCGATGGAGGTTCCCTGGGTCTACACCGCCCGCCCGGACACGTCCGCTCCCCGGCCCCTGGGCTACCTGGTGCAGGCTGGATGGCCGGTGATCGAAGAACGGTTGCAGATCCACGACCTGCGATTCACCCGCCTGACCGAACCGGCGGAGTTGGAAGTGGACACGCTCCGGGTATCCAATCCACAGTACGCCCCCGGCACCTACCAGGGGCACAACCGGGTGACCTACGACCTGGAGACCCGCCGGGAAACCCGAACGCTCCCGGCAGGCACGATCTGGATCCCCGCCGCCCAGCCCGACTTCGAGCTGGCGGTGCAGCTCCTGGAACCGGAGAGCCCCGACTCCCTGGCTTCCTGGGGAATGCTCGCCTCGGCCCTGGAATGGAAGGAGTACATCTCCGGGCCGGTCCTGGAGCCGAAGGTCCGGAAGATGCTGGAAGATCCTTCCGTTCGGGCCGAATGGGAGAAAGCCCTTCAGGATAAAAACTTCGCCGACGACAGCCAGGCCCGGTTCGTCTGGTGGTATCAACGGACCCCTCACTGGGACGAACAGGTCGGGATGCTGCCGGTGATGCGCCTCCCCCGGGCCGCCTCTTCCGGCGCGCTCGACGACGGCGCCGGCGCCGCCCTGAAGAACAAGGCGGTGTTGGAGCGATTGATCACCGAGCCCTTGACCGGCCGCTGGCAGGCCTGGCTCGACAGCCCCGGCGGGCGCCTTGCCTTCGGCCTGGAGATTTCGCGAAGGGGCGAAACCCTGGAGGGCGTGCTGGTGAACGGCCCGGAACGGCGCCCTTTGAAGCATATCGAACCGTACCGGGACACCGCCACCGGGGAGCCGCGCTGGCGGATCCGCCTGGACCCGTACGACTCGGTCCTGGAGGTGAAGCTCTCCCGGGGCGGCGCCCGGCTGGACGGAACCTGGCGGAAACGGAAAGACGCCGGGCACTGGAGCCGCCTTCCCGTACACGGAGAACAGGGCGGAACGATCGCCTACGGAGACGGCGCCCGTTGCCGGGACGATCTCCTGGACGGACGATGGCAGGTGCAGTTCGCCGAAGATCCCCAGCCCTCGGTCGGCAGTTTCACCGCCCCGGGGGATTGCCGCCTCTCCGGCACGTTCCGGAACGCCACAGGGGATTATCGCTACCTGCACGGCGGCGTCCGGGAAACCGGTTTTGTCCTCTCCACCTTCGACGGCGCCCACGCCTTCCTGTTTCACGGAGAGCTGACCGGGCCGGATCGTCTAAAGGGGGATTTCTGGTCTTCCGACAGCTGGCACGAAACCTGGACCGGCGAAAAGAACGAGAGCGCGACGATGCCCGATCCGTTCCGGCAGACCCGCTGGACCGGGGAAACGAAACTCTCCGACCTGGCGTTTCCGGACGTGGACGGGAACCTGCGCAACCTGGCCTCCCCCGAGTTCCAGGGGAAGGCTCGGATCCTAGAAGTGATGGGGACCTGGTGTCCCAACTGCAACGACTCCACCGACCTTCTGGTCGAGCTGTACGATCGATACCATGACCGGGGGCTCTCCATCGTCGCCCTGGCGTTCGAGGCGACCGGGGAGTTCGAAACCGACGCCGCCCAGGTCCGCCGCTACATCGCCTATCATCATGTGCCGTTTCCGATCCTGGTGGCCGGTGTGCACGACAAGGAGAAGGCGACGGAATCGCTGAAGGCGCTGGACCAGGTCCGGTCGTTCCCGACCACCCTGTTCGTGGACCGGGAGGGAACGATCCGAAAGGTGCATTCCGGCTTCGACGGCCCGGCCACCGGCCCGGCGCACCGGCGGCTGCGGGAATCGTACGAGGCGATCCTCCAGGAGCTCCTGGCCGAAGACTGACGTCCCCCCAGCCGGGGAACTCCTCCAGCCCGCGAAGAAAACCCCGCCCCGCGGACAAGCCGCCGGGCGGGGTTCACTGTCCGTCTCACCGTAAAGGCGGTTCAGAACATCTTTTCCTCCACCGATTCCAGCTTCCTTCCGTGGGACGAATCCGCTTTCGACGCCACCGAAGCCTCTTCATGGGGCACCATCGGCACCGGCGCGTCCGCCTCGGGGATCACCGCCGTAAGATGCATGGAATGCCGATCCCGGATCACTTCCAGGTCCAGCTCTTCCCCTTCGTTCCCATGGATCTCCCGGAGCAGATCGGTCGTCCCGGCCACCGATTCACCGTTGGCCGCTACGATCAGATCGCCGACCTGCACACCGGCCTTCTCCGCCGCGGAACCTTTCATCACCCGGCCGACCAGGACTCCCGCGTCCCGGTCGCCGCCCAGGTGCTCTCGAAGCTCGGGAGTGGTCCGGACCAGTTCGACGCCCAGCTTCGGCCCGCCGAACGGAACCACCAGGCGATCTTCCATCATGTTCCGCCAGGACTGCTCCTTCAAATGTTGTTTCATTTCTTCGAGGTGCTCCTGGAGTTCCTGCAGTTTCTCCTGGTTCCCAAAATCTTCCGAGAACTTCTCGACCCATTCCCCCAGATGATCGCCGTCGTCATCGCCGAAGCTGAATACAAAGGGAGCGTCTTCATCCGACCGGAACTCATATCGGAATTCATTCCGGTCGGACCGATCCTCCAGAGTCGCCGTCAGGTTCAGGCGGTCCTTCCCGCGCTTGACGGTCAGTTTCAGGTCATCTCCCGGCTTCATCTCCTTGATCACCGATGTGATCTCCTGCATGCCCTCCACGTCCTTCCCGTCGATTCGAACGATCACGTCTCCATCTTCGATTCCGGCTTTCTTCGCCGGCGAATCGTCCATGACCGATCGAACCACCACGCCGGAATCGGTTTCGTTTTCACGGGTTTGACTCATCACAACGCCCAGGTAAGCTCCCGAATCGGTCCCACTCCGAATCACGATGGTTTTTTCTACTGCCTGCCGGTCGTCATGATCCTTGTCCCCGGCGACCAGCGCGGTTCCCCCGATCGCCAGGCCGATCAGGACCAGGACTCCCACCCACCAGATCATCCGCTTCTTCTTCATTTTCATTCCCCTTTTCTCAGGAAAACTGCTTTGCTCTCCTTCAGGTATACGCACCGGGATAAAAAAAGACGACCGGGCCGGTTCAGGAACCGCTGATCGCCCGGTACAGGAGGGGAAGGGAGCGGTCCAGCCGGTAATCGATCCCGGAATGACCATCGTCGAACTCCTCGTAAAGGTGCTCCACACCATGCTTTTCCAGATTCCGTGCCAGCGCCCGGGATCCGTAATGGATCCTATACGGGTCCCGGGAGCCGCAGTCCAGGAACAGCAGTTCCAGGCGGGAGAGGGATTCCCGGCAGGCCGGATCCTCCACCATCCGGAGAGGGTCGTGTTCCAGCCACCGCTCCCAACGTTCCGGGATCAGCTCGCAGGTATGGAGATCCACCGGCAACCGGATCCCCAATGGCGCGGCAGGGTCCGGGTCGTAACTGGCCGCCATGGCCAGGGTCATCAGGGCGTGGAACGCACCGCCGTCGATCCGCTCCTGTTCCCGCAACCATTCCAGGAAACGGACCGGCTCCATCCGGTGCGGTTCCAGGGCCGAAAGGCAGGCGGGCAGGTCGGGGCGATACACCCAGTCGAAGCCGACATCCCCCGAGTGAACCGCCACCGCCGCCCAGGCGTCGCCGTGGCGCATTCCCTGCACCAGCGCGCCGTAGCCTCCGCTGGACTTCCCGTACACCGCCCGGTGCCGTCGACCTTTCCGGACCCGGTAACGATCCTCCACGGCGGGGATCATCTCCTCCACCAGGAACCGGTCCCCGCTTCCCCGGCCCATCGCATCAAGTGCGTTCGCATCGATGTCATTGCTGCGGGCCTGGTCTGCGATCTTCTTGACCTGTCCCTGCCAGGTCGTTCCGTGTCGCCTCGCGCATCAGCGATGTGGAGGTCCGAGATGTGCCAGTTCTCGATGAGGCCGCGGAACTCGGCCACGACGCGGAACTCCTTGAACTGTCCGAGTCCTTTGATGGCGAGCACACTGGGGTTATCCAAGGTATGCTCTTTGCGTTCAGCTCCCACCCCCTCCTGGCCGTAGGCCGCTTCGTTTGTAATGGCCATTCCCCTACCCCGGGAGAAGTCCACGAAGCGCCAAGGCTTCCCATGGCTGCCGCGTCGGAATTTCAGAATCTCGCGATCTACCACGGGGCGGCCCGCTTCTTGCGCGATCTCAAGCTGATAGGTGGCCAAACGGCCCCCGCTCTCGCGGAACTTGACCGTGACGCCAATGGGCCCAGTCTCACCTCGACTCACGAGCTCACGAAACCCACCCCGACGCGCAACAGCCGAAGCCACGTTCTCGACCAGGGCATCTTTGAGAAAGGAGAAGACATCGAAGAGCGTGGATTTACCCGATCCGTTGGCGCCCACGATAACGCTCAAACGTGGCAGATCCTTGAGTTCAGCAGATCGGAACAAGCGGTAGTTCTTGATCTCAATACTCTCACTCTGCATGGCTTAGTTCTCCTTCTCGCCGAACAGGCCGGCTTGCTCGGGTCGTGCGCCTTCGCGCGAAAGACGCACGATCTCGGGCCAGCTTTGGACGAGCGCATTATAGGAAAGAGCCTCGGTTGCTCGCTTCTTCCGCTCACAGACGCTGTAGAGGCGGTACGCCAGATCACGTGCCGTCTCCGCCTGGGAGCCGAGCTTGGCGGCGAGCGCCGCCGCGGCAGTTTCCCCTCCGGCTTCAAGGACCCGGACAAGATGATGCACCATCTCCCAGACGGTGAGTCGGGAGTCGGTCGCGGGGTCCCAGTCTTCGGGCAGCTCGGCCGGCGCGAGCAGGCGCACCTTGCCGCCCTTTGAGGCCAGGAGGCCTGCATGCACGAGCCCCTGGACGCTCGTGTTCTTGGCCTTGGAAAGGGTCTCGGCGACGCCGTAGTCACCCTCGTTAAAGCCGGACTGCTCGAACCAGGCGAGCGCCCAACGGCTATCGGCGTCGAAGTCGCCCTCCTGGCTCGCCAGGGTCTCGTCGAGGAGCTGGTTGATGGGGGCCAGCGCCGCCCGCACGCCGAGCGGCGG
>CAZZIV010000202.1:0-3124 GCA_964654385.1 uncultured Acidobacteriota bacterium
CAATTGCGACGCCGTGACCAACCCGAACCAGCTCGATTTCGACGGCGACGGCCTGGGAGACGCCTGTGACCTGGACGACGACAACGACGGCCTGGACGATCCCGCCGACTGCGCGCCGCTCGACCCGGCCCAGGGGCGGCCCGGGGAAGTGTCGAGCCTGGGCGTGGACCGGACGGCCGGGGAGACGGTCGCCGCGCTGACTTGGGCGGCGGCGGTCCGGGCCGACGGGTACGACGTGTCCCGGGGGATTCTTTCGATGCTGGACGGCGTCGATTACGGCTCCTGCGTCGCGGAAATGCTCCCGGGCCGGTCCTGGGACGACCCCGAGATTCCGGCTCCGGGAACCGGGTTCCATTACCTGGTGCGGGGAAGGGACGCCGGATGCGGCGGCGGTGGATCCGCCGGCCTGGATTCGGACGGAACCGAGCGCAACCACCCCTGTCCCTAGACAAGGTGGAAGGGAGAATGTTGATCCCAAGGCTCGATCCTGTCGCCGACCGGATCCGATCCTGCGTTTTCCATCGCCGCCAAGCTCTACAGAGAGTTTTTCGGGCAGGCCCGACCTGTTTCCATTCCCACTTCCGGTCGGTGATCCCCAGTTGGTATGATCCGGACCTGTGAACCTGCGCAAGGAAACATTTCGCCTCCACCGGTGGCTCGGCCTGATCATCGGCCTGCAACTCCTGGCATGGAGCTTGGGAGGGCTGTACTTCACCCTTTTCGATATCGAGGAGATTCGGGGAAACCTGGACGCGGTGGAGAAGGAGCCGGCGCCGCTGGCGCTGCCCGAGGTTCCGGTCCCGGCCGACGTCGCCCTCCAGAGAGCGACCGAGGCGGGGGTCGAACCTGGTGAAATTCTTTCCATGGCCGCCCTGGAGCGCCGGGGCCGGACGGTCTGGGAGGTGCGGGGCGAGAAGCTCCGGCCGCTGGCGCTCATCGACCTGGCCACCGGGGAACTCCTGCCCCCGGTCTCCCGTGAAGAGGCGGAGGAAACCGCGCTGGCGGACTTCAAACGGCCGGCCGCGGTGGTCCGTTCGACCTTGATCCGGGACGATCCGCCGGGGGAATTCCGGGGAGGGCGGTTGCCCGCATGGCAGGTGGTCATGGACCATCCGAAAAAAGTTCATGTATACATCGACGGGGTGAACGGGCAGGTCCTCTCCCGCAGGAACCAGGCGTGGCGGATCTTCGATTTCTTCTGGATGCTTCACATCATGGATTACGAACAGCGGGAAAATTTTCACCACCCACTCCTCACCGCCGCCAGCGCTCTTGCGGTGTTAACCTCGTTCACCGGCATCCTCCTGTGGGTGTGGCGGCTGGCGCCGGGGCGGAGAAGCCGGGGCAGGCGGAAGAGTATGCGGCAAGGGAGGGATTAGGGTTAAGCATGTCCCGGGCCGAAAAGGACCAGGAGATTTCATGGAAACCGATTCGATCAGGAAAGGATCCCTCTTTCGCCAGTTCCCAGGCGCGTTCTGGTCAGCCAACGTCATGGAGATTTTCGAGCGGATGGGCTGGTACGGTTTCTACGCCGTTTCCAGCCTGTACCTGACCGGGGCGGTGGCGGACGGGGGGCTTGGGTTCAGCTCCGAGGAAAGGGGAGTCATCCAAGGGTTGGCAACCTTTTTCCTGTATCTGTTCCCGGCGCTGTTCGGCGCCCTGGCCGACCGGTTCGGCTATAGGACAATGTTCATCGCCGCTTCCCTGGTCATGGCGCCTTCGTACATCCTGTTGAGCATGCCGCGGACTTTCTGGGGGTTCTTCCTGGTTTATGTGCTCGTGGCGGTGGGACACGGCATGTTCAAGCCGGTGGTGATCGGCACCGTGGCCAAGACCACCGACGAGACCACAGGCTCCATGGGGTTCGGCATCTTCTACATGATGGTGAACATCGGCGGCTTCGTCGGGCCGATCGTGGCCGGCGTGGTCCGGGGCTGGAGCTGGACGTACGTGTTCTACGCCAGTTGCGGCTGGATCCTCATCCAGGGGTTGATCGCCTTGTTCCTCTACCGGGAACCTGCCCGGGACTCGGCGTCCGAAGCGCGGCGATCCCTGGGCCAGGTGATCATCGGCATGGTGGAAGTGGTCGGCAACCTGCGTTTCTTCCTGCTGGTCTTCGGCATGCTGGCGATCATGGTGATGGGTTCCAAGTGGTGGGTGGCGAGCAAGGCGCTTGTGGCCGCGGCAGCCTGGTTGGGAGGAAACCTGCTGTTCGATTTCGTTCTGCGGGCGAACAAGGTCGGAAGGGACCGGTCGCCAATGCATCTCCTGCAGCCGATGAAGGTGGGGGAGACCCGTTACCTGGTTTTTCTCCTGCTGATGTCCGGGTTCTGGACCTCGTTCAACCAGATCTTCATGACCCTGCCGGAGTACATTCGGGACTACGGCGATACGTCCGACCTGATCCGCTCCCTGGGAGGCGTCGCGCGATCGGTCACCGGTTTTTTCGCCGGCCTCGGTTTCGACACCTCCGAATGGGGGAAGGCGGTCTTAGAGCACGGGCAGGTCAAGCCGGAGCACCTGATCAACCTGAACGCTTTCGGCATCATCCTGTTCCAGGTCCTGATCTCCTACCTGGCCAGGAAAATGAAGCCGATCAGCACCATCGTTTCCGGCGTCGGGATCACGGTGTTCAGTTTCCTGGTCTACCTCCTGGGGAACGGCGGTTGGGTGATCGTCACCGGTATCCTGGTGTTCTCGGTTGGGGAGATGCTCGCTTCCCCCAAGTCCAAGGAATACGCCGGGCGGATCGCCCCGCCGGACAAGCTCGGGATGTACATGGGTTACTTCTACTGGTGCGTTGCCCTCGGCAACCTGTTCGGCGGCCTGCTTTCCGGCGTCAGCTATGCGTACTTCGGCCCGAAGGGGGTCGACGATCCGGACAAGATGTGGATCCTCTTCGCCGGGTTGGCGTTCCTGAGCGCGGTTCTCCTGGCCGTCTACAATCGCCGGGTGACCGGGAAAGCCGGCGGCTAACCCCCATGGGACAATCATTCGCGAGTGAAAACGAGTCGGAGTGCGCCGGGCCTGGTCGCACGTAGCGTTCAACGAGCGCGGCATACCCGATCGTATGGGAGCATGAGCGGAGGCGAGTACGGCCAGGGGTTCTAGCCGCGAACGATGG
>CAZZIV010000202.1:3224-5932 GCA_964654385.1 uncultured Acidobacteriota bacterium
TATGGGAGCATGAGCGGAGGCGAGTACGGCCAGGGGTTCTAGCCGCGAACGATGGCCACATCGGGGGCACGTCACCGGCGGGAGCGGCGGAACCTCGGCGAATCCGGCGACGCGCATACAAAAAGGACCCGGCGAACCGGGTCCTTTTCGTATCCGAGGAAACGTAGCGGGAGCTATTCCACGCCGTGAAGCCACTTCTTGAGGATCGGCGAGAGCAGGAACAGGAGTACCGCCGCTCCCACGGCGACGATGAAGATCTGCCCGAAGACGCCGGAGTACACCGCCAGGGAATCGGTCGCCGAAGCGTCGGCGCCGTTCCCGGCGCCACCGGTCAGCGCCGCGATGGCGGCGGCCACCGTATGGGCCCCGGCGATCGACATGAACCAGGCGCCCATTACCATGCCGGTCATTCGTTCCGGAGCCAGCTTGGTCACCATGGACAGGCCGACAGGGGAGAGGCAGAGTTCGCCGGTGGTATGCAGAAAGTAGCAGAACACCAGCGTGAACAGCGGCACCAGGCCGGCGGTGGCCAGAAACTTGGACGCCACCACCAGGACCCCGAAGCCGAGACCGACCTGCAGCAGGCCGAGAGAAAACTTGTTCGGTATCGATGGGTTCATCTTCTTGCGGGAGAGCATCGGCCAGAGAGCGGCGAACAGCGGCGCGAGCACGACGATGAAAAACGGGTTGAACGTCTGTCCCCAGGTGGTGGGGAACTCCCAGGTCCCGACCATCCGGTCCACGTTTCGCTCGGTGAACAGGGTCAGGGAACTGCCGGCCTGTTCGAAGAACGCCCAGAAAAGCATATGGAAGAAGATCAGCACCAGGATGACGTACATTTTATGACGCTGAACGACCTCCTCCCGGATGGCGGTCAAAAGGAGGTACCCCAGCACGATGACCGCAGAGATTCCCATCAGCCATTCGACCCAGACGTGCCGCTGGAGCAGCGTATAAATGATCGGGACGGCCAGGAGGCTGCCCAGGATCACCAGCGGGAACATCTTATTCGCTCTGGCCGAATCCGGCGCCTTCCCCTTCCCCTGCAAGAGCCCCTGTCCCGAACCGAAGATGGTCAGGCCGATCAGCATTCCGATGCCGGCCAGGCCGAACCCGTAATGCCAGCCGTATTCCTCGCCGATATAGCCGCAGATCAGGGTGGACAGGAACGCCCCGATGTTGATTCCCATGTAAAAGATGGTGAATCCACCGTCCCGGCGAGGATCGCCCTGGGGGTAGAGCTTCCCGACGATGGTGGAGATATTCGGCTTGAAATACCCGTTTCCGACGATCAAAAGCGCCATCCCCCCGAAGAAGAACATCGGCTGCTGTACCAGCAGGGCGAATTCCCCCAAGGCCATCAGGACGGCGCCCAGCATGATCGCCCGGCGGTAACCGAGCAGCCTGTCGGCCAGGAGGCCGCCCAGGAGCGGAGTCAGGTAGACCATGGAGTTATAGGAGCCGTACACATGGTAGGCCTGGTCGTCGGCGTACCCGAGGAAGCCCTGCACCATGTACAGGGTCAGCAGGGTGCGCATGCCGTAGAAGCAGAACCGCTCCCACATCTCCGCGCCGAACAGGATGAAGAGACCGGCCGGATGGCCGAGAATCTGCTTCCCTACCGGCGCGGGAATCGCCGAACCGTTTGATTCGCTCAAGGTTAATCTCCTAATCATTCAAGAGCGGAGTGAGCGATTAACCTACTGTGAAGCCGTTTTCAAGTCAACCGGAACGATTGCCGCCGCTTGTGTCCGGCGTGCCTTTCGTCCAGAATGGCGCTTCCTTCTCAATCTGCGGCAATCTGGAGGACACAGGATGGCGATGGGGCACCCGAAAGGTCTTTTCCCTCTCTTCTTCACCGAAATGTGGGAGCGCCTGGCGTTCTACACCATGCTCGGAGTGCTGCTTCTGTACGCCACCGACATGGAGAGGGGAGGCCTGGGTCTTCCGGCGGCGGAAGGGAACGAGATCTACGGCATGTACCTGGCCTTCGTGTACTTCACGCCGTTCCTGGGAGGGATCTTCGCCGACCGGTTCCTCGGCTACCGCCGGGCCGTGGTGTTGGGCGGCTGCCTGATGGCCGTCGGTCTTTTCATGATGAGTGTCCCGGGGATGACTTCTTTCCTGGGCGGCCTGGGAGCGTTGATCGTCGGGAACGGTTTCTTCAAACCGAACATTTCCGTCATGGTCGGCAACCTGTATCAACCGGGAGATCCGAAGCGGGACGCCGGCTTCAACATCTTCTACATGGGTATCAATATCGGAGCGTTCGTGGCCAACCTGCTGGCCGCCTCGGTGCGGAACCAGATGGGCTGGCTGTGGACCTTCCGTGTGGCCGGAATCGGGATCCTGATCGGCACGTTCATCCTGCTCCTGAATTGGAAGGTACTGGAGAAAGCGGACCGGAGGCCGGCCCGGGATCCGGAGGACACCGGCTTCGGCACCATCGCCTTGAAGATCCTTCTTCCGGCGTTCACTGTCGGAATCCTGGGCTATTTCATGGCCCGGAACTACCTGCCGGCGGATTTCGGGATGCGCCCGGCGGTGGTCGGCTTCCTGGCGGGGATGATCCCGGTGATCGGTTTCTTCATCCGGCTCGGTTTGACCGCCAGGGAGGACGAGAAACCCGGACTGCTGGCGCTGCCTCCGATCTACGTGGCAGGTGGCGCCTTTTTTATGCTTCTTCTCCGTCACGGTTCTCGGGGTGC
>CAZZIV010000203.1:0-5928 GCA_964654385.1 uncultured Acidobacteriota bacterium
GGCGACTCCGACGGGGACGGCATCCCCGACTTCCAGGACCAGGACAGCGACGGGATCGTGGATCATGTGATCATCGTTCACGCCGGTCAGGATCAGGCCGCGTTCGGCGGCGCGTCCGACCGCCTCTGGTCCCGCTGGGGCGCGAGCCCCGGTGGCGCGCCGGGCGCTCGTCAAAGACCAGCGCCCCCCGGACCCCCCCCCCCCGCCGCTCCATCGGTCCGCCGCCTGGCCCGCCAGCTCGGCGTGGCGATCGAATCGGTGCCCGGCACCGGCCCCCGGGGCCGGATCGGCATCGACGACGTGAAGCAGTATGTCAAAAGCCTGGTGCAGGGACAGGCGGGACCCGCGGCGCCCGGTCCGGCCGCCGCTCCTCTACCCGACTTCTCCCTCTACGGGGAGATCCGGACCGAGCGGATGAGCAAGATCCGCCACACCACGGCGATCAACATGGCCCGGGCATGGAACACGATCCCCCACGTCACCCAGAACGACGACGCCGACATCACCGAACTGGAAACTGAGCGGAAGCGCCGGGCCGACCAGGTGGCGAAGGCCGGAGGGAAGCTGACCGTCACCGCCATCCTGACCCAGGTCGCCGCCTCCGCCCTGAAAAAGTTCCCCAAATTCAACAGCAGCATCGACGTGGCCGCCCGGCAAGTGATTTACAAGGAGTACATTCACATCGGCGTCGCCGTGGATACGGAGCGGGGGCTCCTGGTACCGGTGATCCGGGACGCGGACAAGAAGAACCTCACCGCCATTGCCGTGGAGATCGGCGAACTGGCCCGGAAGGCCCGGGACAAGAAGATCGGCCCCGACGACCTGGCAGGCGGAACCTTCACCATCTCCAACCTGGGCGGGCTGGGAACCACCACCTTCTCGCCGATCGTCAACTGGCCCCAGGTGGCGATTCTCGGTGTCGGCCGGGCCGCCCTCGCGCCCCGATACATCGACGGCGCGTTCGTTCCCAGGAAGATCCTCCCTCTCTCCCTTTCCTACGACCACAGGATCATCGACGGCGCCGACGCCGCCCGGTTCCTCCGGTGGATCGCCGAAGCCCTGGAGCAGCCTTCGCTCCTGGGCATGGAGGGCTGAACCGATGCCCGGCAGATCGACTACTACGCGGATCGCCGTGATCGGCGCCGGCCCCGGCGGATACGCCGCCGCTTTCCTGGCGGCGGACCGGGGGATGGACGTCACCCTGATCGACCCGGACCCGAACCCGGGCGGAGTCTGCCTGTACCGTGGCTGCATCCCCAGCAAGGCGTTCCTCCACGTCGCCAAGCTGATCTCGGAAACCCGGGAGGCGGAAGACCACGGGATCCGCTTCGGCGCCCCGGAAGTCGACCTGGATCGACTGCGGAGCTTCAAAGAGGGCGTGGTGCAGCGGCTCACCGGCGGGCTCGGCCAGCTGACCCGAGCCCGAAACATCCGCTACCTGCAAGGGTACGCCTCGTTCACCGGCCCTTCGTCCCTTTTGGTGAAGACGGCGGACGGGAATGAAGAAGACGTTCATTTCCAGGACGCGATCCTGGCCACCGGTTCCCGGCCGGTGCTCCTGCCCGGCTTCCCCGACTCGCCCCGGATCCTGGATTCCACCTCCGCCCTGGCCATGGACCGGCTGCCGAAACGGCTCCTGGTGGTCGGCGGCGGGTATATCGGCCTGGAACTGGGCTCGGTGTACGCCGCCCTGGGAGCCGAGGTCACCGTGGTGGAGATGCTGGACCGCCTGCTGGCCGGCGCCGATCCGGACCTGGTGCGCCCTCTCGCCAAAAAGCTGGGCGGCCTGTTCGAATCGATCCTCCTGTCCACCCGGGTCGCTTCGGTGGAGGAGACGGTAACCGGCGTGCAGGCGGTGTTCGAAGGGGCGGATGCGCCGGAACGGCCGGTGGAATTCGACGCCATCCTCGTGTCGGTCGGGCGAAGGCCGAACTCGGAAAACCTGGGGCTGGAAAAAACCGGCGTCACCCTGGACGACCGGGGCTTCGTAGAGGTCGACCCCAGCATGTGCACCCGGGAGCCGTCGATCCGTGCGATCGGCGACCTGGTCGGCCAGCCGATGCTGGCCCACAAGGCGAGCCACGAGGCGAAGGTGGCGGTGGAATCGATCGCCGGGGAGAAGGTCGCCTTCGAGCCGCTGGCGATTCCCGCGGTGGTGTTTACCGATCCGGAGGTTGCCTGGTGCGGCCTCACCGAAACCGGCGCGAAGAAGGAAGGCCGGAAGGTCACCGTCACCCGTTTCCCCTGGGCCGCCTCCGGCCGGGCGCTGACCCTGGGTCGGGACGACGGCCTGACCAAGCTGATCCTGGATCCTGAATCGGGCCGGGTCCTCGGCATGGGCGTGACCGGCTCCGGGGCAGGCGAGCTGATCGCCGAAGGGGTCCTGGCTGTGGAAATGGGCGCCGTGGCCGCCGACCTGGAACTGACCATCCACGCCCACCCGACCCTGGCGGAGACGGTGATGGAAGCGGCGGAGCTGTTCTTCGAGCGGAGCACCCACATCTACAAGCCGAAGCGGGCGAAAAAGAAGGGGTAAGCGAGAAAATCACGCAGAGAAGCGATGACGACGGAGAGGAGCCCGGCCGGCCGGCCGCGGACACCAAAGTCATGGTCGATTCGATGCTGCTCGTCCGGGGGAGAAGCGGTGTACCATGAACGGCCGGTCAATCCTGGCGGCCATTTTTTTAAGCAAGACCGCCGCGAGCAGAGAGGACTCCCCGATGAACGAAACAGGATCCGACCTGGTCACCGTCTTCAAGGCGGCCGGTGAATTCGAGGCGCAGCAAGTGAAGACGTTCCTGGAGGCGAACGGCATCGCCTGTTTACTCCGGGGCGAGGCGTTGCGGAACACTCACGGCTTCACGCTGGACGGCCTGGGTGTGGTGAAGGTGGAGGTGGCGGCGGAAGACGAAGAGAACGCCCGGGAACTGCTCCGCCGGGCGGAGGCGGGTGAGATCCAACTGGAAGAAAGCGACTACAACATTACCGGCGAGTAGCGGCGGAGGAACGGTCGCCCACCGCCGCCCAGGCGCCGTAGAGGGTCAACAGGATTACAGCCGAGAGAACCAGGACGGAGCCCTGGGAGTACCAGGCTGACGGATCGATAAACCTCGCCTGCCAGAGCCACCGCAAAACCACCTGGGCGACCACCATCGCGACCGCTCCCCAGCGCAGCAGGATCGTCAACATGATCGCCGCCGTAACGAAATTCATGGCGATCCGAGCCGGTGTGCCGGAGCCGCTCATCAAGGTCCACAAGACAAGGGTCAGACCAACGGCGATCGGCAGGTTTCGGACCAGGCGGCGGATCATCACCGCGGAAACGATCAGAACCAGCATAAACGTCAGTAGTACCGCGGCGTCCAGGAGAAAGGCGAGAGCCTGGCTCTGCCCCTGCAGCAGGTCCAGGTCCAGTCCAAGCGGCCGTTCGGGTTGCCCGGTCCAGAGCGGCGCCAGCAGGTGGTGCACCGGTCCCTGGATCAGGAAGTCGAGGCTTCCTCCCAGCACACCGACCAGCACCGACCCTCCGATCAGCGGATCCCGTCTCTGCAGTTTCGGCCGGCTGAGCAGGCGGCTGGAGGATACGAACATGGTCGGCCAGACCTGTCGGCCCAGTGGCTCGGCCGCCGTGTACAGGCTCCAGGAAACCATGCCGATGAAGGTTGCTCCCACGATCAGCTCCCAGAACTCCGTCGGCCACAATTCGGTCATCATGGCATGGGAAGCGAGTGCTCTGCCGGCCAGGAACAAACCGAAAGAGAGAACGCCGAAACGGAGCGCCCCCCTCCGGTCGGCCCGGCCCTGGAGGATGTTGCGCCTGGCTATACGTACCGCCAGGATCACGACCCACAGAATGACCAGCGGCTGAACCACCATGACGATGACCCAGGAAACCGTGCGTTTCCGGCGTTCCGGCTGTTCCCCCAACGGTTCCAGGCCGGCCACCGTCGCCACGTTGAACAGCACCGGCCGCCCTTCGAACGATCCGGCTTCCACCTGCAGCGGTTCATCGGGGCGCTCGGCCAGGGTCCCGATCCAGGCCCGCCTGCGGTCCGGCGCCAGGAACCGTTGGTACCGGGGACGGTCTTCCTCGAATCGGGCCGGGTCCAGCCCGGCCAGGCGGAAAAGCACCGACCAGTCCGGTTCGGCGATAACATCGCCCATGGAATATCTTCGGGGCATCAGTTCGAAACGGCGTAGATTCCCGGCTCCGTCCAGAAGCACCGATACCTCGCCGGGGCTAATCGGGAGGGGGTTGGTTATACCTACCCGCCCGCGAGTGAACACCGGCGGGTTGTTCGCGCTGGGGAGTAAGATCTGCGGCGATTGACGATACCAGTATGAAACGGCGTCCGGGCGATGCCGGAGGGCGGGCCAGGGATCTCCGGAGGCCTCCCCGGCTTCGCCCACAGAGGCGATGACATCATCCCAGGTGACCAGTCCCCAGGCCTGGTCCACAGGATCGGCGTAGACATCTTCTTCGTACCCCAGTTCGGCGATGATGCTCCGGGCCCGATCTTCCTGGACGGCGGGGCGGCGATCCATCGGGAGAAAGCGAGTGAGGGACATCGTACCGGCCCAAAAAGCCCCCCCGATCGCCAGCACCAGGGCGCACGAAGTCAGGAGCATCACCCGGGAGGGTGACATCCCCTCGCTCTCGCCGGCCTGGGCCACCAGTTCCGGCGAGGGGGTCTCCCCGGCCGCCAGCGCGGCCGCCAGCGGGTCGCCGCCGGGCAGCGACGCCGATACCGCCAGGGCCGAGGCCGGCCGATCCGCCGGAACCCGCTCCAAGCAACGGAGTACCGCCCTCTCCACCGCCGGATCCAGATCCGAAACGTATCGGCTCAGGCTGGAAGGGCGGGACTCGCCTGCGATCTCCGCCTGTTGTCCGGTAAACAGTTCGTACAACACCAGGCCCAGGGCATAGATATCGCTGCGCCGTGTGACCTCCCTCCCTGCCGACTGTTCCGGCGCCATGTAGGCCGGGGTCCCGGAACGGACCTCCGCCGGCTTGATCCGGTCGGCCAGGCCGGCCAGACCGAAATCGGTCAAACGCACTTGGCCGCGCCCGTCAACCATGATATTGGCCGGCTTCAAGTCCCTGTGCAAAATCCCTTTGTCATGGGCGGCGGCCAGGCCGGCGCAGATCTGCCGCGCCACCTCCACAGCCCGTTCCTGGGGGAGACGACCGATCCGCCGCAACAACGACGACAGGTCCTCGCCGTCCACGTATTCCATGGAAAGAAACTGCCGGCCGTCCATTTCATCGATGTCATAGACCCTGCAGACGTTCGGATGGGTGACCTGCCGCGCCATCCGCACCTCCGCCAGGAAACGCTCCGCCCGGTCCGGGTCCTTTTCCAGTCCCGGCGGCAGAAATTTCAGGGCGACCGGCTGTCCCAGCTTCAGGTCGTCGGCCCGGTAGACCTCCCCCATCCCTCCGCGTCCGAGCAGCCCGATGATCCGGTAGCGATCCGAGATCATGGCGCCGGGAATAAAGCGGGGCGTTTCGCCGGAAGCACCGGTTCGAACCGGTGCAGGCGACCGATTCTCCGACCCTCCCCTCTGGGTGAGGGTCCGGTCCTCCGCGAAATTCCGCGTTTCCTGCTCCGATCCACAGGCCGGGCAGAACCGCGCATCCGCCGGAATATCGCCTCGGCATCGAGTGCAATGCAACATGGCCCTGATTCTACCTGAGATCGGGTGACAACCAGGACGATTCCTTCTAGAATCCTTGATCCAGTCCAACCAGCAGATCCATCTGCATCAAATCATAGGCGGGACCATCGATGAACATCGGTATTTTAAAGGAGACCTTTCCTGGAGAACGGCGGGGGGGGCTGATCCCGGCGGGTTTCCCCCCCCCGAGCAAAATACGCGGCGCCGTCGGCGTCGCGGCCGGGGCGGGGGGGGCCGCCGGGGGGTCCG
>CAZZIV010000204.1:0-5926 GCA_964654385.1 uncultured Acidobacteriota bacterium
CGGCGCACCCGCGCTCCCGCCCGTGTGGGGCCCCCCCCCCGGAAACCGGGAACACCCCCCCGTACGTTTTGATCGAGGCGGCCATTTTCGAGCCGGTCGGCATTCGGAAGACCGCCCGGAAGCTCGGCCTGCACACCGAGGCGAGCCACCGGTTCGAGCGGGGAATGGATCCAGAGGGAGTCCTGGCCGCCCAGGCGCTCGCGGTTCAGCTGCTGAAGGATCTGGCCGGGGGCTCCCCGGTGGAAGGGATGATCGACGAATACCCTTCTCCCGCCCCTAGGCGGGAACTGGATCTCCGGTACCGGAGGGTCGAACGACTCCTGGGCTACGATCCGGGCGAGGAAGAGATCATCTCGGCGCTGAAGGCGCTTCAACTGGATCCCCGAGCCGCCTCCCCGGACCGGGTCACGATCACCGTGCCGACCTGGCGTGTAGACCTCGAGTATGAAGCCGACCTGGTGGAGGAGGTGGCGCGGCACCTGGGGCTGGACCGACTGCAGGGGACTCTCCCCGCCACGATCGCGCCGGCCGAAGAGGAGACCGTCCATCCGCTGGCCGATCGAAGCCGGGATATCCTGGCAGGGCTCGGCTTCCAGGAAGCGTTCTGCTACTCCATGCTCCCTGCCGGCGCCGATGACCCATGGGTTCCAAAGGACTCCCCCGCTCCTGTGGAACTGGCCAACCCGATCGCCGAGCAGCTCGCGGTTCTCCGCCGGTCGATCCTTCCGGGTCTGCTTTTCTCCATCGACCGGAATCTCCGAAACGGGAACCGGGACGTCCGCCTGTTCGAAGTCGGCCGCGTGTTCCTCCCCGGACCGGACCAGGGAGAAAGGTCCGAAGAACCCCTGCGGGCGGGATTCGCGTGGACAGGCCTCGCGGCGCCCCGGCACTGGAGCCGGAAGGAGATCGCCGTCGATTTCGCGGACATGGCAGGCGCGGTCCGGACCACCCTGGAGAGGCTTCGCCCCGGCCTGGCGGTGACGGATACCCGGCTCGACCTCCCGGCCTTCCACGGCGGGCAGTCGATCACTTGGAAGTCCGGAGACGGAGCCGCCCTGGCATGGGGCGGCCGGCTGCATCCGGATCTGGTGGCCGGCCATGACCTGCCCCAGGACATTTACCTGGCGGAGATCGACCTGGACCAGGTCCGGGCTGCCAGGACTCCCGGTTTCGCTTACCAGCCGATCCCCAAGGTGCCGGCGGTCAGCCGGGATCTGTCGCTCGTCCTGGGGGACGGAACCGATTACCGGCGGATTCTCGAGATTCTGGAGAAACGGCCGGCCCCGGCCCCGGTTTCCTTCCAGGTGGTGGACCGCTACGCCGGTTACCGGCTGGCGCCGGGCGAATCCGCGTTGACGGTTCGTGTTATCCTTCAACCCTACGACCGGACTCTCACCGACAGGGAAACCGAAGGATACCGGCAGGACCTGATCCAGGCCCTGGAATCTTCGGAGATTCCGGTCAAACTTCGGGAGTGAGCTCCTCCGCGCACCGATTTTCCGGCGTGGCGGGGAAGGGACAGGGAAGGTTTGACACTCGATGGACGCGAAGATTAAACTTCTGGAGGAAAGAGTTTCACAGGTCGTCAAGAAAGTCGGCGATCTGAAGGATGAGCGAAGGCGGATGTACGGAGAACTGGAGACTCTCCGTAAACAGGCCGAGGAACTCGAGGATTTCAAAACGGCGCTGTCCGGAGGGCTTTCCCGGGAAGAATGGGAAGGGAAAGTGCTCGAGATCGACGGCATGATCGAAGAGGCGATTCAGACACTTAGGAAAGACTGAAATCTCAGGAGAACGGCGGACCGACGAGTTCGGATCAAGGAAGGAGACTCTCCATTGCCCGACCCGAAAGCGGAAAGGCCGGAATCGACCCCGGTAACCATCTTTGGGCGTACCTACCACCTCCGTGGAGGGGGTGATCCTGAATACCTCTCGTTACTGGCAACCCGGGTGGACGAAAAAATGAGAGAGGTGGCCCGTTCGACAGGAACGGCGGACACGCTCAAGGTGGCGATTCTCGCGGCCTTGAACCTTGCGGACGAAGCTCTGCAGGGTCAGGACGGCGCCCGATCCCTCACCGAACTGGAGTCCGGGAGGATCGAGCGGATGGCTGCCCGACTGGAAGAAGCTCTGCAATAAACCGTTGGTTCTCCCCCTGCGAGGCAGGTGATGGAACGAGACTTTTGAGCCGATGTTTGGCATCGGGGACCCGAATTCGACCTGTGGTGTGCAAGCCCCCTGGAGGGGAAGCCTGAAGCGGGCATGAGGGACCCCACCTGGAGAACCAGGTTCAATCCGTTCGTTCCACACGGTCTCCGCGGGGGATCCGGATTTCGTCACCCTCTTCCCTCAGCCAGTCGATCCTCACGGAATAGAGCCGATGCTGCAGGCGCCGGTCACTCGGTGCGTGCCGGAGATAAAGACCGTGGAAAACTGGATTCCCTTCTTCCTTCCCTTGGCGCTGGGCCTCCTCGCCGGGCTGTTGATCTTCCTGCTGGGCTTGAACGGATCCCGCCGCCAAGCCGCCGTCGCCCGGGCGGAAGCCGACGGAATCGTGGCGGAAGCGGTGGAAAGAGCCATGGCCCAGGAGAAAGAGATCCTGGACCCAGCCGAGGAGAAGGCCGCCGCTCTGGAAGACGAACTGGACAAGCGGGAGCAGGAGCTGAACGGACGGGAACGGGACCTGGACCGGAAAGCCCTTGCCCTGGAAACCACCCGGACCGACCTGGATCGGAGCCGACGGAAAATCGATTCACGGCTCCAGTCCGCGGCACGGAAAGAACAGGTCGCCGCCGAGCGGGAGGCCGAAGCGACCGGATTCCGGGAAAAGGCGATGGCGAACCTGGAGCGGATCGCCGGCTTGACCATCTCGGAAGCCCGCGACGAACTCATGGAGGGAATCCGGGAAGAGGCGCGCAAAAAAGGCGCACGGATCGCACGGAAAATCGAGGACGAGGCCAGGGAATCGGCGGACCGGGAGGCGATCAACCTGGTGATCCAGGCCAGCCAGAAGGTGGACATGCGACTATTCGCCCCGACCACCATCAGCTACGTGGAACTCCCCAGCGATGAAATGAAGGGCCGGATCATCGGAAGAGAAGGCCGGAACATCCGCTCCATCGAAAACGCCACCGGGATCGACCTGATCATCGACGACACCCCCAACGCGATCCTGATCTCTTCGTTCAACGCGGAACGCCGGGAGATCGCCCGCATCGCCATCGAACGCCTGGTGGAGGACGGCCGGATCCACCCTGCGCGTATCGAAGAAGTGGTGGAGAAGGTCCGGTCGGAATTCGAAGAACTGCTGGAGGAGACCGGCAACCAGTCCGCCTTCGCCCTGGGGATTTCCGACCTGCACCCGAAGATCGCCTACCGGATCGGTCGGCTCCGGTTCCGCACCTACCACGGCCATAACCTCCTTCGCCACAGCATCGAAACGGCGCTTCTGGCCGGACATATGGCCGATCAAATCGGCGCCCAGGTCGACGTGGTCCATCGCGCCGGCCTGTTTCACGAGATCGGAGCAGTGGACGACACGGTGTCCGGCCACACCGCTCTCACGTCCAGCGAACTGGCGGGAAAATACGGCGAACCGCCCGAGGTGGTCCACGCGATCCAGGCCCTTCATCCGGACGTGGAGGCGGCCAGCCTGGAGGCGATGCTGCTGAACACGGCCAACCGGATCTCCAACAACCGGCCGGGCGCCCGGAACGACAACCTGGAAGTGTTCATCGAACGGCTGCGCCGGGTGGAACAACTCGCCGCCTCCCACGAAGGAGTGCGGCAGGCGATCGCGGTCAAATCCGGGAAGGAAGTCCGGGTCATCCTGGACGCCTCTCTGGTGGATGACGACCGGGCGTACCTTCTCGCCGCGGACATCGCCCGGTCTCTGGAAAAGGAACTGGTCTATCCGGGCCAGATCCGTGTTTCGGTTCTCCGGGAAACTCGCTCCATCCATTACGCCGTTTGAGATCTTTCCATGAAGATACTTTTCATCGGGGACGTGGTAGGCGAACCTGGCCGCCGGGCGGTCCGGAGGACCCTGAAACGGTTGCGCAAGTCCGGCATGCCGGACCTGGTGGTCGCCCACGGCGAAAACGCGGCGGGCGGAGCCGGGATCACGCCGGAAATCGCCCGGGAACTCTGGCATGCCGGATGCGACGTATTGACCGGTGGAAATCACAGCTGGGACAAGCGGGAGATCCTGCCTCTCCTGGACGAGTCCGACCGAATCCTCCGACCCGCCAATTACCCGGAAGGATCCCCGGGGCGCGGGGTCGCGCTGGTGGAATCCCGAACCGGCGACCCGGTGGCGGTTCTCAATCTGCAGGGAAGGGTCTTCATGCCCTCCATCGAGGATCCGTTCCGGACCGCCGACGCCATCCTGGAAGAACTGGGAAGCTCAGCCGCCTTCATTCTCGTCGACATCCACGGAGAAGCGACCAGTGAAAAGATCGCCATGGCCCGGTACCTGGACGGCCGGGTCACCGCCGTGATCGGGACGCATACCCATGTCCCCACCGCGGACGCAAGAATTCTCCCGGAAGGCACCGGCGCCGTCACCGACGCGGGTATGACCGGCCCGGTCGATTCGATCATCGGCGTCGAGCCTCGACAGGTTCTGGAACGTTTTCTCACCCAGAGGCCGGTCCGGTTTCGCACTGCCGGAGGCGACGCCCGGCTCTGCGGCGTGATGATCGAAACCGGTTCCGAGCCGCTCCGCTGCACGAAGATCGAGCGGTTCGAACGGGACGATCCGGCAGGTGACCGGCCATGACCCCTTTCGAACGGCGTTTGGGGGATCTCCGTTCCCGGATCGACCAGGAACTGGACCGTCTCCTCCAGCCGTCGGACGGCCCCGCCGGCGTAGTGGAGAAAGCGATGCATTACGCGGTGATGGGCGGCGGGAAACGGCTTCGGCCGATCCTTGTCCTGGAAGCGTGCGCCCTCTGCGGTGGAGAGATCTCCCTGGCGATCGAACCGGCGGCCGCCCTCGAGATGATCCACACCTACTCGCTCATCCACGACGACCTGCCCGCCATGGACGACGACGACCTCCGCCGGGGCCGGGCCACCACCCACAAGGCGTTCGGCGAGGCGGAGGCGATCCTGGCCGGGGACGGCCTGCTGACGCTGGCGTTCCAGATCCTGTCCGTCTCCCCTCCTGGGCCGGACCGGGCCGAAACCCGATGCAGGGCGGTCGAACTGGTCGCCGGCTGCGCGGGAATCGCCGGGATGGTCGGAGGGCAGGCGGCCGACCTGGCGGCGGAGCGACACGCGATCGAGCTGGACCGCCTGGAGTGGATTCACCGGCACAAAACCGGCGCCCTCCTCCGGGCCTCAGTGGTGTTGGGGGGCATCCTGGCCGGCGCCTCGGACCCGGAACTGGACGGGCTCCGCCGGTACGGCGACGCCCTGGGGCTGGCATTCCAGATCTCCGACGACCTCCTGGACCGAACCGCCACCCCCGAGGAACTGGGGAAAACGCCCGGCAAAGATCAACAGGCGGGGAAAACGACCTACCCGGACCTTTTCGGCATGGACGGCGCCCGCCGTGAAGCGGAACGACAGGTCGAACGCGCCCGCTCCGCCTTGGCCGGATTTCAGCGCCCCACCGGGGTGCCCCGGCGCCGCACCTCATTTTCACGCTCATGACGCACCAGCGCGACGTGACGAGCGAGCGCGGCGGCGAGCTCGTCCAGCAGCGCACGACGACGACGACCTACCACGAGAAAATCGAGAAGGTCGAGGCCGGCGTCGCCACGCTCACGCTCACCTACGCGCGCGTCCAGCACGTGCAATCGTCCACCCTCTTCCCGACCACGCTGCGCTTCGACAGCAAACAGCCCGAGGACGTGCAGCGCGCGCACAAAGACGTCTCGCTGCGCACCTTCGCTGTGCTCGTCTCGCACACACCGTGAGG
>CAZZIV010000205.1:0-5922 GCA_964654385.1 uncultured Acidobacteriota bacterium
CCCGGAACGGGGGGCCGCACCTGCCCCACGCCGGGGGGCTCGGCCCCCACCACCCCGCCTATCGGCTCGAGCCGTTCCTCCTGGAGCACCGTTCCGACCCGGCCAGGGCGTTCCCGCTGCAGCGATACAACGTTCTCGTGTTTCGAGAGTCCGGAAAGAAAGAGGTCGCGGAGAAGATCCGGGCGATCGGAGGCCGGGTGGACCGTCCCGACTCGGGAAAATATCTTTTGAACGCCACCCTGACGCCCGAGCAGCTCTTCCAGGTCGTCTCCTGGGACGAAGTCGCATACGTGGACCGTTGGAGCCCTCTGGAAAAAGATATGGACATCGTCCGGGAGATCCAGGGCGCCAACTATCTGGAATCGGTCGCCGGGTACACCGGCGCCGGAGTTCGGGCCGAGGTGTTCGACGCCGGTTTCAACCTGAACCACCCGGATTTCGCCTCCAGGCCGTTGATCGAACACGGCGGCGCCGTGGGGAACGACGCCCACGGAACGGCGACCACCGGCATCAATTTCGGAGACGGCACCGGGGACCCCAGGGCCCGGGGGCTGATGCCCGACGGCCAGGGGATCGTCGCCGATTACAACAACATCGGCCTGACCGGCTCCACCCGTTACACTCATACCGGCGAACTGTTGCAGGCTCCCTACTTCGCCGTGTTCCAGACCTCCAGCGTCGGGAGCGCCCGGACCACCGATTACACCACAATTTCCGCCGACCACGATACGCTCCTGTTCGACTGGGATCTGCTTCACTGCCAATCCCAGAGCAACGCCGGCGACCAGATGTCCCGGCCCCAGGCCTGGGCGAAGAACGTCCTCTCCGGAGGCGCCTTCAACCATTACGACACCCTGACCAAGAGCGATGACTGCTGGTGCACCACCGCCAGTATCGGTCCCGCATCCGACGGCCGGATCAAACCGGACCTGTCGTTCTTTTACGATCAGACCTACACCACCTATTCCACCGGGAGCGGATACGGCGAGTTCGGCGGCACCAGCGGCGCCACCCCTTCGATCTGCGGCTACAGCGGCCTGTTTTTCGAGATGTGGTCCGACGGGATCTTCGGGAACGATGTCAATCCCGGCGGCACCGTGTTCGAGAACCGGCCTCATATGACCACCGCGAAGGCGATGCTGATCAACACCGCCGAACAGTTTCCGTTTACAGGGACCACCGCCGACATGACACGGGTTCACCAGGGATGGGGGATGCCGGATATCCGCCACATGTATGATATGCGGAACAATATTTCCTTCATTGACGAGTCGGTCCTCCTGGCCAACCTGCAATCCGTTGAATTCAACGCCCTGGTTTCGGCAGGGGAGCCGGCCCTGAAGGTAACCCTGACCTACGCCGACCCGGCCGGAAACCCGGCCTCCACCCAGCACCGGATCAACGACTTGAGCCTCAAGGTGACCTCCCCCTCCTCGGTGGTGTACTGGGGAAACAACGGTCTGCTGGAAGGGAACTGGTCGGTCTCCGGCGGCGCCGCCGACACCAAGGACACCGTGGAAAACGTTTTCGTGGAGAACCCGGAAGCGGGGAACTGGCTGGTGGAGGTGATCGCCTCCGAGATCAACCAGGACGGCCATGTGGAAACGCCGGAACTGGACGCCGACTTCGCCTTGGTCACCAGCGGAGCGTTCATGTCCACATGCAGCTCCGACGGAAGGATTTCCCTGGACCGGAACGTGTACATGTGCGAATCCGACGCCGGGATCCGGGTGGTGGACTGCGACCTGAACAGCGATGACAATATGGTGGAAACGGTGACCGTCACCGTCACTTCCGAATCGGAGCCGGCCGGCGAATCGGTGTTGCTGACCGAATCCGGGCCGGCTACCGCCACGTTCACCAACACGATCCCTCTCAGCGAGACCGACGCCCCCGGTGTGCTTCTGGTGCACCACGGGGACACGGTGACCGCGGAATATATCGACGCCGACAACGGCAGCGGAGGGACCAACCTCTCCAAGACCGACACGGCCGGTGTGGATTGCGTTCCGCCGGTGATCTCCAACGTGCAGGCCTTGAATGTGCAGGCCCGGTCCGCCACCATCACCTTCGATACCGACGAACCGGCGGAGGGCACGGTCCGGTACGGCACCGCCTGCGGCTCCCTGACCAACACCAAGACCAAGAGCGGCCTAGTGACCTCTCACTCTATCGACCTGACCGGCCTGACACCGAACACGACCTATTTCTACGCGGTGGACGCGGTCGACGAGGCCGGGAACGGTTCCACCGATGACAACGGGGGAAGCTGCTACAGCTTCGATACACCGGTCGTCCCCGATTACTTCACCGAGCAGTACACCTCGGACAACGATACCGACAACCTGCGGTTCGTGTTCACCCCGGACGGTTCGTCCGATTTCTATGCCGGCTGCACCCAGGGCATCGCCGCTTTTCCCACCGACCCCGCCGGAAGCACGCCGCTCAGCCTCAGTGACGATTCGTTCGCCACGGTGAACTTGACCGGGGGAGCGACCGTCTCCCTGTACGGGGTGTCCTACAGCACCTTCTACGTCGGCAGCAACGGGTACATCACGTTCAACAGCGGCAGCAGCGATATGACCGAGACCTTGGGCGAGCATTTCAACCAGCCGCGGATCTCCGCCCTGTACGACGACCTCAACCCGGCGACGGGCGGCACGGTCAGTTGGAAGCAGCTGTCCGATCGGGTCGCGGTGACCTTCGACATGGTGCCTGAATACAACGTGTCCACGACCAACAGCTTCCAGATCGAAATGCTCTTCAACGGCACCATCACTTTGAACTTCCTGGATATCGCCGCCACCGACGGAATCACCGGGATTTCCCAGGGGAACGGCCAGTCGCCCGATTTCGGCGAGACCGATCTTTCCGCCATGGCCGCCTGTGGAGGGGAGACCTGTTTCGACGGGATCCTGAACCAGGACGAGGTCCGGATCGATTGCGGCGGCGTCTGCCCCGCCTGCGACTGTACCTCCGATCCGGAATGTCTGGACGACCTGTTCTGCAACGGCGTGGACGTCTGCAACGCCTACGGCAGGTGCGCGGCCGGTCCGGATCCGTGCCCGGGGCAGCAGTGCAACGAAGCCAACGATTCCTGCGTCGAATGCCTGGCGGACGGGGATTGCGATAACGGCCTGTTCTGCGACGGCGTGGAAACCTGTGCCGGCAACAACACCTGCCGGGCCGGCCTGGATCCCTGCCCCTACGGCCTGTGCGATGAGGGGGCGGACGCCTGCCAGGTCTGTGACAACGACGGGATCTGCGAGCCCGGCGAAGACTGCCACAACTGCTCCGGAGACTGCATCAGCGGCAGCAACCCGGTCTGCGGCAACGGGGTCTGCGACGCGGCGGAAGGGGAGGACTGCCTTACCTGTCCCCAGGACTGCAACGGGGACCAGAACGGAAAGCCTTCCAGCCGGTACTGTTGCGGAGACGGCGTCGCCGGGGAAGGGGCGGTGACCTGCGCCGACGCCCGGTGTAACGCCGGCGGCAACACCTGCGCCTCCACGCCGGTGCTGGTCTACTGTTGCGGCGACGGCACCTGCAACGATATCGAGACCATGGGGAACTGTGAGGCGGACTGCACGCCGACCGTTCCCGGAGAAGCGGGCGGCGGAGGGACCCTGGTGATTACAGGGTTCGATCCGGTGACCGGAACTCTATCCATCAGTTACGGTGTGCCCTGTTCCGCCGCCGGACACACCATCGAGTATGCCGAGCTGACCCGGGCGAACCTGGAGTCCTACGCCTGGTCCGGGCAGGAATGCGGCCTGGATGCCGGCGGCGTGTACGATTGGAATACCGCCGGAACCCCGGCCGCCATGTTCTTCGTGGTCGTCGCTCACAACGGAAGCCAGGAAGGATCGTACGGGCAGGACAGCCTCGGGCTCGAGCGCACCGAAGACCTGACCTCTCTCACCTGTCCGATGGACCAGAACCTGCAGTACACCTGCCAGTGAGGGATCGAAACAGGAGTTGTAGAAGGTCGATGGAACGATTTTTTCGTTGAAATGGAGCCGATGAATCCGTATGCTCGGGCCAGAGGGGAAGCTGCACGTTGAATGCAGGAGGTGTTTCATGAGAAAAACGTCCGTTATTTCGACAATTATTCTGGTGACAGCCCTTGCGGCCACCTCCGCCGTCGCTTCGGGGACTCCGGTCCGGTTGGCCGGCGGGGAGACGCTGACGGTCCTGCATCCCGGCCTGGACGGGGTGAGCTACCCGAAGATCCTGCGTTCCTCGAGACGGATGCCCGAGTTCCCGGAAGCCGCCCGTGTCGAGAAAGGGAAGGTTCTTCTGGCGGTCCTGGTTAAAAAAGACGGCTCCCCGGCGGAGGTCATGGTGGCGGACGCCACCGACCCGGGCGCCGGATTGGAAGAATCCGCCCTGGAAGCGGTTCGGCACTGGAAGTTCCGACCGGCGCTCCGAAAAAGACAGCCGGTGGACTCCTATATGTTCCTGGAGATCTCCTTTCGGAGCAGCGGCGTCACCCGGGCCTGGCCGGTCTGGCCCAATGGGTCCACCGACCTGGTCGGATTTCAATACGGGGGAATCGCCGGCCCCGGGCAGTCCTTCGGCAGTGACCGTTCCCCGGCCGCGCCGCAGAGGAATACCAGCCGGCAGAGCGGCCTGTTCGGAGTGACGGTTCCTTCCGTCGGGGTGCCGACCGATTCAGGCTCCGACGACGGCAATACGCCGGCATCCCATTCATCGGATTTCCGGCAGTTGATCCGGGCGATCGATGTGGACTGGGTCTTCTATCCCGGCGGCCTGATCGACAAAAGGCCTCCATCCCAGAGACCGCCGCTGAATTACGACAACCTGGACTAGCCCGGTCCCGGTTTTTTCCGAGGTGAACGGCCCGGCCGCCTCACGGCCGGGCCGTTCGTATGTTCGGACCATCCCGACTTTTCCTGTCTCTCCCACCAAGTTGGTTGCATCTTTCCTTCGGCCGGTTCTCTGGTAATTTCACACCGAAGGGAGACAGAACCATGGCAGGTATTGTCGGATACGGCGCGTTCGTGCCCCGGAGGAGGATCAGGTCCGAAGAGATCGCGGCCCAGTGGGGCAAAGACGCCGGGGCCATCCGGCGGGGCCTGGTCCTGGAAGAGAAGACGGTTCCCGGCCTGGACGAAGACACCATCACCATCGCCGTGGCCGCCGCCCGGGACGCCCTGGAACGGGCGGAGATCGATCCACAGCGGATCGGAGGGCTCTACATCGGTTCCGAGTCCCACCCGTACGCGGTGAAACCGAGCGGCACGGTGGTCGTGGACGCCCTGGGGATCGGGCCGGATGTCCATGTGGCCGACTTTGAGTTCGCCTGCAAGGCCGGCACCGAGGCGATGTTCGTCGCCCTCTGCCTGGTGGAATCGGGGCGGGCGGAGTACGCCATGGGGATCGGTGCCGATACTTCCCAAGGCGCTCCGAACGACGCCCTGGAGTTCTCGGCGTCGGCTGGAGGCGCGGCGTATATTTTCGGGAAGGAACAACTACTCGCGGAGGTGGTGGACGTTCTGAGCTACACCTCCGACACCCCGGATTTCTGGAGAAGGGAAGGGGCGTTCTACCCGAAGCACGGCGGTCGGTTTACCGGAGAGCCGGCCTATTTCAAGCATGTCCTTTCGGCCTCCCGGAACATGCTGGAGAAGACCGGCCTGAAGCCGGCCGACTTCCGTTACGCGGTTTTCCACATGCCGAACGGCAAGTTCCCGCAGCAGGCGGCCAAGACCCTCGGGTTCACCCACGAGCAGATCGAGACCGGCCTGGTGGTCACCCGGATGGGGAACACCTATTCCGGCTCGTCTCCCACCGGCCTGGCGGCGGTTTTGGATGTCGCCGACCCCGACGACCTGATCTTCATGACATCGCTCCGGGCCGGAGCCCGCAGAGAGTCGGTCGTGGTTCCGCGCAGGTGAC
>CAZZIV010000206.1:0-5903 GCA_964654385.1 uncultured Acidobacteriota bacterium
CCCGGCCGTCAGAGGGAGGGCAGCCTCCAGGTCTCCGCACCGGGCCAGGATCTTGTCGGCGCGGCGTTGTACCGGACCCGTCACCGGTGCGAGTTCCGCCGCCGCGGAGGCGTGAAACGCGGCAGCGGCGGCCTCTTCCAGGCTCCTGCTCAGGCTGAGCAAAAGCCCCGCATAGACCGTTCGGGTCACGGAATCCAAAGGCTCCCGGGCCAGTTCCGCCCGCAACACCCGCAATCGGGCCAACACCGCTGGATCCCTTGAACCTTTGTCGATGGAATCCTGCAACGCCTTCCCCGCCAGTTCCACCGGGTCCGGCGGCCGGCGGGCCGAATCGGCGCCCAGCCAGGTGGCGGCGCCGGCGGTGAACAGGAAAACCAGGCCGGCGATCCAGGTCCGCCGGGGGGGCGCCGGTTCCGTCTCCGGCTCCGAGACGACCAGTTTCAGGTCGTTCGATTTCGACATGACAATCCTAAAAGCGCTCCCGCTTCCACGGCGGCAGCCGAGGCGATCGCGGGGATATGAAAGGGAAAATCGACCTGCGCATGCAGGGCAACGGCGAAAAGACCGGCACCGAAGCCGACGGCGAGAAAACCGTACCGGCCGGCCAGGGCTCGAACCGCACGCACGGAGAACGGTACCAGCAGAACCATCAGAAGTGCCGTTCCAAGGAGCCCGGTTTCCACCGCCATTTGAAGGAGGTCATTGTGAGCGTGATCGAAAAAAAATCGAATCTGCGGGGATCGGTAGGATGGATAGACCTCGCGGAACGTTCCCAGCCCAGTGCCGAAGAGAGGATAGTCTTCGAGGATTCGCGCGCTATCCTTCCAGACGGTTACCCGGCCCGCTTCCGCGGTCAGGTTCTCGAGGGATGTGGAGTAACGATCCAGAAGGCGTCCGGCGTCGAATCGGACCAGGGGAACCAGCGCCGCCAGCAGCAGGAGAAGAGCCAGGATTCGACGGGAGGTTTTCCCGTGTTCCGGACTTCGGAAAACGACCCAGGCCAGGGCGAGAAGTCCTGAGGTCACGCCGGTCCTGGAAAAAGACAGAAGCAATCCGCTCAGGCCGAAGAGGATCAGGATCCGAAGGAGCAGGATTCTGCCGCCCTCCGGCGCGAACCATCGCTGCAGACGGTTCCGGACGGTGGAGGAGCCGGCTCCCCTCAGGGCCAAAGCCAGGGCCGGAGGGAGGGAAACCGCCAGGAACGCGGCGAAGTGCCCCCGGTTGACGAAGGTGCCCGTGGCACAGTCCAGAAAATACTTTTTGGGAACGTGCCAGATTCTATCGGCGCCGGAAAGCAGGATCAGCGTTCCGTAGCCCGCCTGGAACGCCGCCGATATGCCCAGGCCCCAGGCGATCCTGGCGGCTCCTCGTTCCGCGGCTACGGTGAAGGCGATCAGCAGCAGGCCGGCGAGAGCGGCGCCGGTCCGGACCGCGGAGGCGGTAGCTCCCGGGGAGAGGGAGAGAGAGGGCGGAGGATCGATCCGCCCGGGCTCCATTTCGAGAAGTTCGGTTTCCATGGCGAGAGCGGGACCCTCGGGAACGGTTCGTCGCCGCATCGCGTCCGCTTCCGGGGACAGAACCGATACGGCGGTCGATCCGAGGGGGATCGCCTGGAGGAGACCGAAGAGCAGGAGGCCGGCCAACCCCGCCGCGGCCCAGACCGGAACACGGGGCGACTTCCAGGTCGAGCGGTTCCTCTCCCGTAGGATCCAGAAGATCGTGAGGAGCCCGGCTCCGGCTTCCAGGAGGATTCTGCCGGCGGGGACTACTCCGCCGAATGGGAGGGGAAGAAAGAGGATCAGAAGGATGAGACCGTATTCGAGGTACCGGATCGTCCGGTCTGAAGCAGGCCGGTTCATGGCGACCGTCAGGCGCCTCCGGCCTTCCTGGAATCTTCCTGGTACCGGTAGGTGTATCGCCCGTACTCCCGGCTGCCGGCGCCGACTTTGTTGAGGACGGCGCCGATCGGCCGGATCCCCGATTTGCGGAATTTTTCCAGGCTATGCTGGATCGCCTGCTTCGAGGTGGAGCCGGCCAGGACGATCAGGATCGCCGCGTCCGCCTGGTTGGCCAGGATGATCGGATCGGCAACCGCCATGACCGGCGGTGCGTCGAACAGGATATGATCGTAACCGGACTGTTCCAACCCTTGGAGCAGGGCGTCGAATCCGGCGCCGTTCAGGAGTTCGGACGGGTTGGGCGGGATCGGTCCGCTGGGTAGAAAGTCCAGGCCTTCGACGCCGGTGGTCTGGATCAGCTGCCGGACCTCGGGTTCGATGCCGGAGAGGAAGGTGCTGAGGCCTTTCCGGTTGTTCCGATCCAGCGCCAGGTGGAGCCTGGGGCGCCTCAGGTCCGAATCGATCACGAGAACTTTTTTTCTCAACTGGGCCAGGACGACGGCGATATTCAGAACCGTGGAGGATTTCCCTTCGCCCGGCAAGGCGCTGGTCACCATGATGGAACGAGGCGGCCGGCCGGAGGCGGAAAGCAGGATGGAGGTCCTCAACTCCCGGTATGCTTCCGAGACCGGCGATCGGGCATCGGTGGAACAGATCAGGTCGATGGCCGGTTGAACTCCGGCGGGACCCTGGCCGGCGGGAGGCAGGCCGGAGGACGGTTTCCCTCCCCTCGTGTCGGGGATGGAGGCCATGACCGGCAGGGAGGTGAGCTTCTCCAGGTCCTGGGCGGTTTCCACCGTATTGTCCATAAAATCCATCAGGAAGGCCAGGCCCAGGCCGAGGCTCAGGCCGGCGAGCATTCCGAACAGGAGATTCTTGAACATGTCGGGCCGGAAGGGCGCCCGGGCGGGGCGGGCTTTGTCCACGATCCTCACATTGGTGGAAGTGGCGTCCATCTCCTTCAGCTTGGAAGAGAGCGACATTTCATCCTGGCGTTCCAGGAGGGAGCGAAGCGTTTCCGTCTTTTTGTCGATTTCGGTCTGGAGGGAGGAGTACCGGATCGCGTCCCTGCGCAGCATCTGGGCGTCGCTCTCCTGTCTGCGGAGCAGATTCTCCATGTTCCGGACCTGTTCTTCGGCTTCCTGGTATTCGGAGGCGGCGGCGGCCCGGACCGATTCCGCCAGGGAGGCGGTCTCCTCTTCGAGCCGTTTCTGAAGCTGTTTGCGCTTGGACTCAAGAGCGACCCGCTCGGGCCAATCGGGATGAAACCGGCCCGACAGACGGGTGATTTCCGCCTCTACCTGGACGATCTCTTCCTTCAGGTGCACCAGGAGAGGCGATTCTTGAACCTGGGGCAGTGCGTGCGGGTCGGCCGCCGTCACCGCGTTGAGGGCGGCTTTCTTCTCCGCCAAGAGGGTGCGGCTCTTCGTCTGCTGTGCCGCGATGCTGGAGAGAGCCTGGAGGGTGATGTTGTTGGAATCGTCGACGGAAAGAATCCCCTTGTTCTCCCCGTAGCGCTGCAAAGTTTCTTCAGCGGCGGCGATTTCTTTTTTCAGGGATTGGATCTGGGCGATCAGGAAGTCGGCGGCCTGGTCGCTGGTGGTGAAGTTGGATTCCAGCGTGTAAGCGATGTAGGCGTCGGCCACGGCGTTGGCGATGGTCGCCGCGATTTCCGGGTCGGGGGAAGTGTACTGAATCGCCACCAGCTGAGAAGTGCGGGAGGGGATGATCTGGAGCCCCTCTTTCACCCGGTTCATGGCGATCTCTTCCGGGGAGGGAGGGAGGGCACCGCGTCCAGCCGAGAACGATGGAAGCATTTTCCGGAGCTTGCGCGCGAACGCGCGGATCCCCCGGCCGCCGGAAGATCGCTTTTCGTAGTACGGGTGCTCGGACAGGTTCAGCCGCTCGCCGGCTTTCCGGGCGATGGCGTCGCTTCGCAGAATCTGGTGCTGGGATTCGAAAAAATCCATGTAGGCGGTCATGGAGTAATCGACCCGGGAGAAATCCTGAATGTTCAGGATGTCCGGGCTGCGCCTTTCGATCATGATGGTGGCGGTGGAGCGATACAGCGGAACGGTCAGGAGGGAATAGAAGAACGCCAGGATCAACGAAACGACGGACGCGATGAAAATCGCCCAGCGATGCTTGACCGCGATTTCCCAGGACCGGACGAATCGTTGATAGGTGTTGGTTTCCACATCCATGGCCGTTCGGAGTCTCCTAGAAGAACGCTTCCGGCACCAGGACCAGATCGTCCTTCTGGAGGACCGGATCGTCCGCTTTTCCCTTCTTGATCAACCTAAGGTTTACAAGGATTTGGCGCCTTTCGCCAGTTTCATCGGTCCGGTAGATAATAACCCGCTTTTCGGCGGCTCGATCGGTCGTTCCGCCGGCCAGGGTGACCGCTTTCAGGACGGTGACCGGCTCTGAGCGCGGCACTTCGTACAGGTCCGGGTTGTGTACCGCTCCGGATACGAAGATGCGGACCTTTTCCACGGTCGGCACATAGATAATATCCCCGGGGTAGACCTGGAGATTCAGCGCCGGGTCCGCCGCGTAGACCAGCTTCCTCAGATCGATCGGCAGGCGGCGCGTGGTGTCGTTTTCTCCCGGCCGGAAGATGTAAATTTCGTTCCCCAGGTCCGTATCCAGTCCTCCCGCAAGGGAGATCATCTCCAGCAGGGTCTTCGGTCCCAGCATTTCGTACGTTCCGGGTTTTTTCACGGCGCCGCTCACCGCCACCTTCTTCGACTCGTATTCCTTGATGAAAACGGTGACCTGTGGATCCCGGACGTATTTCTCCTCCAACAGCCGGGCGATCAGCTCTTCCAACTCGGTTTTCGTCAAACCGGCGATCTGCATCCGTCCGAGGAGCGGCATGGTGATCGAGCCGTCTTCGGCGACTCGAACCACCTGGTTCAACTCGTCCAGGTCGAAGACGCTGATTTCCAGGAGATCCTGGCGTCCGATTCGATAATCCGAGCCTCCCTGCCTGGGAAACAGCGGTTCGGCCGGGGGCGGGGAGACGGCGTTGGAGGGAACCGGGACGGCCTCCAACACCAGCGGCTGATCCTCGGGCGCCGTCGGTTTGGATTCGTCACCCGCCACGGCGAAGCCGGTGGAAATCATAACCAGGAACAGGGCGGCCCCAATCAGGCCGCCGAGGCGGGAGGAAGCAATCGGACGATTCATCGCAAGAGTCCTCATCAAGTTCGGGAAAAAAATCATATCAGAAGCCGAGATCGGCCGAGACCGTCACGGTATTCCGGGTTTGGTCCAGGTTCGGAACGCTGGAATCTCTGCGGTATCTGGAGAATCGCAGCGTGTACTCGACACGGCGCCCCAGGTCGTTCTCGAAAAGCCGGAGCTTCAGCCCCCCGGATACGGTTTGGATATCGTCGGTTCGAGGCGCGTTCAGGAGCGGGTGGGGAACATCCAGGCTCCCGGTGAGGTAACCGGCCTCCACTCCGATGAGCCGGTTCAGGTAATGGACCGCTCTCAGCTCTTCGGTCTGATTGACCAGGTAGGCGTTATTCTCCCAGACCGAAAAATCGACCCTTCGGGACGCTTTCAGCGAGATCCGCGTGCCGCTCCGAAAATGGTAAGCGAGGGTCGAGTCGACCGTCGGGCCGCGATAAGGCCGGAGAGTCGGATCCTGGTAGGTAAGGTGAGTGAGTCCGATCCGCAGGCTTCCGGACAACGCGCCGCCATCGCCGAATTCGATTCCCGGCAACCAGGTCACCTGCGACAGGGTGCGGATCACATCGGGTTCGGAAAGCAGGAACGGGTTGGAGAAATCCACAACGCGCCTCTGGATTTCGAAGGTCAAGGACGTGCGTCCCATCGCCTTGTAACGGAAGCGGGCCGATTCCCCGGTTTCGTTCCTGTCCTGCAGGTCTCCGATGGAACGCCCCAGGGAGCCGAAGTCTTCGTCTTTGTAGTTGAACCGCCGGTCGGCGTACTCCAGTTCCAGGGATGTGCGCCAACCAAGCCGGAGAACGGCGC
>CAZZIV010000207.1:0-5886 GCA_964654385.1 uncultured Acidobacteriota bacterium
CCAGGCCTGGCGCACTCTGACACGTTTTCACTCGCGAATGATTGTTCGATCAGGGCTAACCGGGACGGCCCCTCGCATCGAAGGGACTTTTTCAACGGGCTAAGCCTCGCGGACCCCGCCTCGACCTCCCCGGCCTCCACGATATTCGGCGCAGGCTCGCCGGGTCCCGGTTGGATCGATTCCGGTTCGAAAGACCACCCGGCTCCAGTCAAACAGCCGAAGCGTACCTGCGTTTGAGGGCCGGGACCAGGTAACCCTTCATGGCGTCTTCGAAGCCGTGCCGCGGCTGGAATCCCCAATCGGCCCGGGCCAGGTCGTCGTTCACGTTGGCCGGCCAGGAATCGACGATCTTCTGCCGTTCCGACACAGGCGCGAACTTGATCTCCGCGTCCGGGAAGAATCGCAGAACCTGTTCCTTGAACTGTCCGGCGGTCGGGCTGAAAGCCTTGATGTTGTACACGCGACGGGTCAGTTGTTCGACGGGGATTTCTGCCAGTCGGAGGAAGGCGTTCACCGCATCCGGCATGGTCATGAACGGAAGCCGGGAATCTTCCCGCACGAAACAGGAATAAGGCTTTCCCTGGGCGGCGGCATGGACCATCTCCGGGCCGTAATCGCTGGTGCCGCCGGAGGGGACCGTATCGGCGCTGATCAACCCGGGAAACCGGATGGAACGGAAATCCACGCCGGCGTCCCCTTCACGGACATGGGTCGCGTAATACGCGCCGAGCAGTTCTCCGTACAGCTTGTTACAGCCGTACATCCCCGTCGGCTGGGCCCATTCGGTTTCGCGGACCGCTCCCGCCCGGTTCTTGGTCTCCAGGTCCGGCAGCCCGTAAACGGCGATGCTGCTGGGGAACAGGAACCGGACGTTCCGCCCGGTGGCCCGGGCCTGTTCGACGCAGGATTGGAGAAGTTCCACGGTGCCGCCCACGTTCACCTTGTGGGCCATGGTCGGCTTCCGCTCGGCGCTGTTGGAAAGAAGGGCGGCCAGGTGCATGACCAGTTCCGGGCGGTGTCGTTCCAGCAGACCCCGGACCCGGCCCGCGTCGGTGATACTCGTCTCCACCGACTCCCGGCAGAACCGGGAAAGTTCGCTGGGCAGGACCGCCAGGTCCAGGGCGATGATCTCGTAGCCGGATTTCGCCAGGGCCGGGAGGAGTTGATGTCCCATCTCTCCGACGGCGCCGGTTACAAGGACGACTTTGTTGTTCATAGGGCCTCCCATCCGGCCGGCCTGCCCGCGTCATCCGGTCTGAGCAAGAGAGGTTGGCTGGGGTGCAGGGATTCGAACCCCGATTCTACGGTCCAGAGCCGCATGTCCTACCATTGGACTACACCCCAGCACGAGGGAAACGATCGGGAATTATACCGGAGAAGGCCGGTTCGTCAAGAAATCCACCATTCGGCGCAGGCGGGAGAGGACGCGCTCTTTCCCCAGCAGTTCCAGGACCTCGAACAGGCCCGGGCTGTTCCCCCGGCCGGTCACCGCCAGGCGAACCGGGTGGATCAGCTTCCCGGCGGAAATCCCTTTCCGCTCCGCCGATTCCCGAAGGACCGATTCCAGGGATTCCGGGTTCCAATCGGAGAGCCGGGCAAAGGCGTCGGTCAACTCGGCCAGATCTCGGCGAAGGTTTTCGCCCTTCAGATGTTTCCGGGCCGGCTTCTCCTCATATTCCAGCGAGTCGGATCCACGCAGGAACGGTTCGGCCTGGCCGGGGAACGCGTTCAGCGTCCGGCAGCGGGGTTGCAGGAGCCGAACCAGCTTCAGGAACCATTCTTTTCTTTCCCTCTCGAAACAGGGAGACCAGAGGCCCGCCTTTTCCAGGCCGGGATGGACGGCGGCGGCGAACGCTTCCAGGTCCATTTCTTCGATGTACCGTCCGTTGAGCCATTCCAGCTTGGTCCTGTCGAAGACCGCTCCCGATTTCCCGGCTCCTTCCAGGGAGAACGCCTGGATCAGGTCCTCCTGCTGAAACTTCTGCCGGTCGTCGCCGGCGGACCATCCAAGAAGGGCCAGGTAGTTGAACACCGCTTCGGGCAGGAATCCTTCCGTCCGGTATTCCAGGACCGAAACGGCGCCGTGCCGCTTGGAGAGCCTCTTCTTGTCCGGCCCCAGGATCAACGGAAGGTGCGCGAAAACGGGGACCGGTTTCCCAAGCGCCCGGTAGAGCAGGATCTGCTTCGGTGTGTTGGAGAGATGGTCGTCGCCCCGGATGATATGGGTGATCCGCTGATCGGCGTCGTCGGAAACGACGGAGAGCATGTAGGTCGGTGTGCCGTCGGAACGAAGCAGGACGAAGTCGTCCAGGGCGGACCCGTCGAACCGGGTCGGACCGTGAACTAGGTCGTTCCAGGCGATCTCCCCTCCAGGCACGGCGAACCGGACGACCGAAGGCTCACTGCCGCCGGTTCGAGCGGCGGCTTCTTCGAACGGCCGTTCCCGGCAGCCGGCCGGGCAGGTCGGGCCGTTCTCCTTTTTCGCCGCCAGCTCTTCCCTGTGCCGCTTCAGTTCGTCCGGCGTGCAAAAGCAGCGGTACGCTTTCCCCTCGTCCAGGAGCCGCCGGGCGTCGGCGGTATGCCGTTCCCTGGCTTCGGACTGGAAGAACGGCCCTTCATCGTGATCGATCCCCAGCCAGGAAAGACCGTCCAGGATCGCCTGCACCATCTCTTCGGACGAGCGCTGCCGGTCGGTGTCCTCGATCCGCAGGACCAGCACGCCGCCGTGGCGGCGGGCGTACAACCAGTTGAAGAGGGCGGTCCGGGCCCCTCCCACATGCAGGTACCCGGTTGGGCTGGGGGCGAAACGTACCCGGATGTCGGTGTGTGGTTTCATGGTCCGCCGGGGCCGGCTTCGTGCGGCCTGGATGGCGGAGAGAGGGGGATTCGAACCCCCGGAAGAGCTAAAAACCCTTCAACAGTTTAGCAAACTGCCGCCTTCAGCCACTCGGCCATCTCTCCATCGGTTCTGAACCGGGGGATTGTAGCGCAACCGTTGGGAGCGTCAACCAGCCCCGGCCCGGTCATCGCCGTTCGGCCGGGTTTGGTTGGCGGAAGGGGTGGGATTCGAACCCACGGAACTTGCGTTCGCCGGTTTTCAAGACCGGTACCTTAAACCACTCGGTCACCCTTCCAAGCCACGATCGGTTGCGTCAACCCTCTTTGACGATCCGGTCGATCCCGCCCATGTAAGGCCGGAGCGCTTCCGGGATCGCCACCGAACCGTCCGCCTGCTGGCCGTTTTCCAGGATCGCCACCAGGGTGCGCCCCACCGCCAGGCCGGAGCCGTTCAGAGAGTGCACGAACTTCGGCTTCGCCTTTTTCTCCGGCCGGAAACGGATGGCGGCCCGCCGAGCCTGGAAATCGCCGCAGTCGGAGCAGGAGGAGATCTCCCGGTACCGCTGCTGGCCGGGAAGCCAGACCTCCAGGTCGTAGGTTTTGCAGGCGGAGAAGCCGATATCGCCGGTGCAGAGGGAGATCACACGGTAGGGGAGTCCCAGTCGCTTCAGAACCTCTTCGGCGTGGGCGGTCAAGGTTTCCAGGGTCGCCTGGGAGTCCTCGGGACGGGTCAGCCAGACCAGTTCCACCTTGTTGAACTGGTGTTGACGGATCAACCCCCGCACGTCCTTTCCGTACGATCCGGCTTCGCTCCGGAAACAGGGGGTGTAGGCGGCGTAGGAGACCGGGAGTTGCTCCGCTTCCAGGATCTCCCGGGCGTGGAGGTTGGTGACCGGCACCTCGGCCGTCGGGATCATGTAGAGATCGCCGGGAGAGACCTTGAACAGGTCCTCCTCGAACTTGGGGAGCTGCCCGGTCCCGGTCAAGGTTTCGCTGTTCACCATGAACGGCGTCATCACCTCGGTGTAACCATGTTCTGTGATGTGCAGGTCCAGCATGAACTGGATCAAGGCCCGCTCCAGCCGGGCCCCGGCCCCTCTAACCACGGCGAACCGGGCGCCGGACAGCTTCGCCGCCCGCTCGAAGTCCAAGATGCCCAGGTCGGGCCCGATATCCCAGTGGTTCCGGGGCTCGAAGTCGAACTTCGGCTTTTCGCCCCAGGTTCGGACCACCGGGTTGTCCTCTTCGGTTTTTCCGATCGGGGTGCTGGGATGGGGGAGGTTCGGGATCTTCAGCATGAATTCCCGCAGGGATCCCTCGATGGCGTTCAGTTCTTCCTCGAGGGCGGCGATGGTTTCCCCCACCAGTCGCATCTCCTCCCGCAGCGGCCCGGCGTCTTTCCCGGCCTTCATGAGCCGGCCGATCTCCTTGGACCGGGTGTTCCGTGTCCGCTTCAGTTCCTCCACCTTCCCAAGCAGGGTTCGACGCCGTTCGTCCAGTTCCATGAACGGTTCCATGGAGATCGACTCGCCCCGGTTCGCCAGGGCTTCTTTCACGGCATCAGGATTTTCTCGGACGAAATGAAGGTCGAGCATGATTCACCCTGTTCCTCAACTCCGGCTGCGGCATGTTTCTCCGGGAGGCTCCGCCGGGCCCCGCCCGGGAAGCGCCCTGGAACCTGCCGGCGCATTGTAGCAGCGCCGCTCCAGGTTCGGAACCGGTGCTATCATCTCGGCGCGAAGCCTGCCGGCGGCGGTTGATCGCGGCGGCCGGTTTTGCCGAGGGCACTCCATGGACAAATTGAGGATTCGGGGCGGGCAGAGACTGCGAGGGACCGTTTCGATCGCCGGCGCCAAGAACGCCGCCCTTCCGGCCCTGGCCGCGTCGATCCTGACGCCTGAACCGATTCATTTCTCCAATGTTCCGATGCTGCGGGATGTCCGGACCATGTTCCGCGTCCTGGAACATCATGGCGCCGAGGTGAACAACGGCAGCCGGGATCATGTGGAAGTCCGGATGGCTGCGATCGGATCCCACGAAGCGCCCTATGACCTGGTGAAAACCATGCGCGCCTCGGTGCTGGTCCTAGGGCCGCTATTGGCACGGTGCGGGAAAGCCCGGGTCTCTCTCCCAGGCGGGTGCGCCATCGGAGAGCGGCCGATCGACGTTCACCTGGACGCCCTGGAGAAAATGGGCGCCCGGGTCCGGCTGGAGCACGGATATGTGGAGGCGGCCGCCTCCCGGCTGCACCCGGTGGACTACACCTTCCCCCTGGTCACGGTGACCGGCACCGAAAACCTGATGATGGCGGCGGCCCTGACCGAAGGCCGCTCCGTTTTCCGGAACTGCGCCCGGGAACCGGAGATCCGGGACCTGGCCGGCTTGCTCCGGACCATGGGCGCGGGCGTAACCGGGGACGGAACGGAGACCATGGAGATCGACGGGAAATCCGAACTGGGAGGCGGCGAGCATGCGATTATTCCGGACCGGGTGGAGGCCGGTACCTATATCATCGCCGGCGCGCTGGCAGGGGACAGGGTCGAAGTGGCCGGCTGCCGCCCCACCGACCTGGAGCCGGTGTTGCGCCCGTTGAAGGCGGCCGGGGTTTCCATGGACGTCACGGAAAATTCCGTGGTCGTATCCCGGCCGGATCGGCTGCTGCCCCAAGACCTGACGACCGCGCCCCACCCGGGGTATCCTACCGACATGCAGGCCCAGTACATGGCGATGGCGACCCAGGCTGAAGGGATCTCCACCATCACCGAGACGATTTTCGAAGGTCGGTTCATGCATGTAAGCGAACTCCGCCGGATGGGAGCGGAGATCCAGGTGGAGGGGCAGGTGGCAAAAGTGCATGGCCCGACCTCCCTGACCGGGGCGCAGGTGATGGCCACCGATCTCCGGGCTTCCGCGGGGCTGGTCCTGGCCGGTCTGGCGGCCGACGGGGTCACGGCTGTGGACCGGGTCTACCACCTGGACCGGGGGCACGCGCCGCTGGAGGAGGAGATCGCGGCAGTGCGAGCCGCAGTGTAGTCTACACGCGTGTAC
>CAZZIV010000208.1:0-5769 GCA_964654385.1 uncultured Acidobacteriota bacterium
TTGAACATGGATGTGAATCAGAGGCGGCCCGGAGCCGGTCGGGGAAACCGGATGCTCGCCTTTCCGAGAATCTTGAGCTCCGGAACCGATCTCCCCAGGGCACCGCTTCGACCTCCCCCCTCTGTTGAACATGGATGTGAATCAGAGGCGGCCCGGAGCCGGTCGGGGAAACCGGATGCTCGCCTTTCCGAGAATCTTGAGCTCCGGAACCGATCTCCCCAGGGCACCGCTTCGACCTCCCCCCTCTGTTGAACATGGATGTGAATCAGAGGCGGCCCGGAGCCGGTTGGGAAAACCGGTATCCGCCTTTCCGAGGATCTTGCGCCCCGGAGCTCATCTCCCCCGGGCACCGCTTCGACCTCCCACCTTTCCGAGGATCTTCAGCCAAGGAGCCATCTCTCGAGGAGGGTTAGTTGACGGCAGGCGTCTCAAATTGCAGATTAGTAGCAGCCGTGTTCAACGGCCTGGAGAGAAAGATGGGAAAATGCCTTCCGCTCCGGTTCGGACTTGTCGTGGCCGGTTTCCTTTGCCTGATCATGCTGCCCGTGTGGACCGGCTGGACGGCCTCCGCTTCCGGCGCAGAAGTTCCAGGCTCGAAGAAGGCGCCCGGGAACGAGGAGGAGCCGGTCGCCAGGTTCAGCCAGTCCGGCGTCAGCCCCGCGGAGATGGACGACGAAGCCCTCGACAGGATCTTCAAACTTCAGAATCCTCAGCAGGAGGAGGTTCGCATGATCCTCCTGCCGGCGGCTGTCACCAACAGGAAGGGCCGTGCGGTCCTCGGATTGACCAAAAAGGATTTCACCGTCAAGGAAGATACGATTCCCCAGACGATCAAGTACTTCACTTCCGAGACCTCGGAGCCGATCCACATCGCCTTCCTCCTGGACGTTTCAGGGAGCATGCGGCAGGTGGGCAAACTGGAAGCGGCCAAGCAGGCGATCCGGTATTTCGTGGAATCGCTCCGTCCCACCGACCGTTTCGCGCTGATCTGTTTTGCCGACGAGCAGGTGGCGTGGATCACCGACTTCACTTCCGACCGCAAGCGGTTCCTGGCCCGGTTGGATGTGCAGCGGGGGTTCGGGAAGTCGGCCATTTTTGACGCCGTGGCGGCGGCGCCGAAACTGGTCGATGAGAAGATCAAGGGGAAGAAAGCGATCGTGATGATCACCGACGGTGTGGACAACGCCAGCCGGTTGTCCAACTGGCGGGCCACCAAGCTGGCACGGCAGGTGAACGTGCCGATTTACGCCTTGGGATTCACCGCCCTTCGGAAAAGTCTCCGGCTGCCCGGTTCCACGGCGGTGAACCTGCGTGTGGTCGCCACTCTGGCCCGGGAGACCGGCGGGGTCATGTACAGCGTCCACGATCCGGATGAACTGAAGGAAGCGGCGGCGGAGATCGAAGGGGAACTGCGGCACCAATACCTGATCGGATACTATCCGAACCGGCGGAACTGGGACGGGAATTTCCGCCGGATAACCCTGGAAACGAACCGATCCCGCCTGGTGGTCCGTACACGGAAGGGGTATTACGCCATTCCCTGAACCGGGCCGGATCCCGTGTACTTCCTACATGGTGCCGGAGGGTAGGGCAAAAAGGACCCGGTCTTAACGGGCAAACAATTCTAATAGTTATCTTTATTGCCCCTGTCTAGTGCCTGAGACCTGGCATCAAAATTGTAATCGTACCTAGTGGAAGGAGCCTGTCCGGTTTCCTCCAGAACGGCGTGACCGGGACCCCTCTTTCGATCGTATCGGGTCTACCCCATTCCCGACGGTCGGCGCGCCTATCACCCGGAATCGCCGGGGGGAAATCAGGGCAGGCCCATATAGGGTCCAATTTGTTTTTCCACGGTTTGAGCCGCTTGCACAGTCGATCCGGGGTGGATAGAGTACGCCTGTGTGATGGTTGGAAACAGTCCGGCGAGGCCGGATCGAGAAGGAGATAGAGATCATGAAGAATCGTTCCATCGCCCTGACGGCTATCGTGGTCGCTCTGGCCCTGGTGGCGTCCACCGGCTGCATCACGAAGAAGCTGTACCGGAAGGACACCGAAGAGACCAACCAGAAAGTGACGAGCCTGGAATCGGGCATTGAAGACAACGAACGCCGGGTGACCGATCTGAAGTCGGAAACCGACGCCCGCCTGGCCGAACTGTCCGGCAAGACGGAGAAAGCAGTCAGCATCGGGAACAACGCGATGAGCGCCGCCGAGGAAGCCAAGGTAGCCGCGGAGAAGGCCGCCGCCGGGAAGTTGCTGTGGGAAACCACCCTCACGGACGACCGTGTGAAGTTCTCCTTCGGGGAAACGGAAATTCCCGAGTCGGCCACCAGCCTCCTGGATGATCTGGCCGCGAAGATCAAGAGCTACGGAAAAGCGGTCTACGTGGAAATCGAAGGCCATACCGACAACATCGGCACTGAAGAGTACAACATGGATCTGTCCGCCCGGCGGGCGGAGGCGGTTCGCCGCTACCTTCACGAGAAGGGCGGAATTCCGCTCCACGCCATCAGCGTGGCCCCCTACGGCGAGTCCAAGCCGGTGGCCGACAACAGCACTTCGGAAGGCCGTGCGGCCAATCGCCGGGTAGTGATCCGGGTCCTCGAGTAACCTGTTCTTCGACTCCTCGGACCCGCGCCTTCGCGGATCCGATGAAGGGGGCGCCCGGTACGGATCCATCCGTGCCGGCCGTCCCCTTTCTCTTTCCAGGGGAACCTCCTCTGCCGGCATGTTGGGTTCCGCCGGCATTGTTGTCCCCGGCCGGAGTGGGATACACTCCGTGGCGGTCGCAGCTGCATGGGTGCTTGACACAGGTTCCGGATTCATTCGCGGGAGACCTTCGTGTCGCGAAATTTTCTCGAACGGATCGCCGAGGGGGTCGTCGTTTTCGACGGGGCCATGGGTACACGTCTGTACGATATGGGCGTGTTCCTGAACCGATGCTTCGATGAGTTGAATCTCTCCGCACCGGCCATGGTGGAGAACGTGCATCGGGGATACCTGGACGCGGGCGTCGATGTCCTGGAGACCAACACCTTCGGCGCCAACGCGATGAAGCTGCGAAAACACGGGATCGCCGATCTCATGCAGCGCGTGAATGAGGCCGGGGCCGCCATCGCCCGAAGAGTGGCGGGGGAGTCGGTTCTGGTCGCCGGCGCCATCGGTCCCCTGGGAGTGCGGATCGAGCCCTGGGGGCCGACCTCCGTGGAAGAGGCGGCCGAGATGTTCGCCGAGCAGGCCCGGGCTCTGGAGCAGGGGGGTGTGGACCTGTTCTCGGTGGAAACTTTTTTCGACATGGCGGAGATCGAAGCGGCGGTCCGGGGAATCCGCTCGGTTTCCTCCCTGCCGATCGCCGCCCAGATCACCCTGGATGACGATGGTTCGAGCCTCGAGGGAGTCGCTCCGGAACAGTTCGGGCCGCAGCTCGCGGCCCTGGACGTGAACGTGATCGGCGTCAACTGCTCGGTGGGACCTGCGGCGATGCTCCCGGCTGTGGAAAAGCTGGTTGCCTCCACCGATCTTCCTGTGATGGCCCAGCCGAACGCGGGGAAACCGAGGGTGGTGGAAAATCGGAACCTCTACCTGTGCAGCCCCGAGTACATGGCGACCTACGCGGCCCGTTTCATTGCCGCAGGCGCGCGGGTGGTGGGCGGATGCTGCGGAACCACGCCCGATCACCTGGCGGCGATCCGCCGGGCGGTCCGGGCGACGGAACCGGTCAGGGTAAAGCCCGCCCCGGCGGAAAAGGTGGTTCTTCACGACAAGTCAGGGGAGCCGATCCGGCCGATCCCGATGAAAGAACGGTCGAACTTCGCCGCCAGGCTGGCCGCCGGCCGGTTCCCGATCAGCGTGGAGATGCTCCCGCCCCGGGGACACGACATGAAGAAGTGCTTCCAGGGGGCCCGCCTTCTGAAAGAAGCCGGCATCGACGTCATCAACATTCCGGACGGTCCGCGGGCCTCCGCCCGAATGAGCCCGATGGCGATGGCGTTGCAACTAGAGCGGGAGGTCGGGGTCGAGACGCTGGTTCATTACTGTTGCCGGGACAGGAATCTTCTGGGGATGCAGTCCGATCTCCTGGGCGCCCACGCCCTGGGGTTACGGAACGTGCTGCTGATCACCGGTGATCCGCCCAAACTGGGCGACTACCCCGACGCCACCGCCGTATTTGACGTGGATTCGATCGGGTTGAGCAATATGGTCCACCGCCTGAACCACGGTGCCGACGTGGGGGGAAACCCGATCGGGGCCCCGACCTCTTTCTGTTTCGGCGTCGGTGTGAACCCGGGGGTTCCGGACCTGGATCATGAGCTCTCCCGGCTGGAGTGGAAGGTGGAAGCCGGGGCGGAGTTCGTGATCAGCCAGCCGGTCTTTGACGTGGAGCAGTTTCTCGATTTCCGCGAGAAGATCGTCCACCTCCAGGTTCCCGTGCTGGCGGGGATCTGGCCCCTGGCATCGTTCCGGAACGCCGAGTTCATGAACAACGAGGTCCCGGGGGTTCATGTCCCGGAACCTGTCCTGAAACGGATGCAGGCGGCGGAGACCCGGGAGCAGGCGCGTGCAGAGGGGATCGCCATCGCCCGGGAGATGCTGGCGCAATTGCTTCCCTCGATCCAGGGCGCCCAGATCGCCGCTCCGTTCGGCCGGTACAAAACGGCGATCGAAGTGGCGGCCGCCGTCCCCGCGGAGCGGCGGGGCGAGTAGGACTGTCCCCCTGGGAGGACACCTCCCCCCAGGCTTACCCGCCGGGGAAAAAGCGAATTATCCTTATTTTTCAACGTTTTATCGCGGTTTGGTGATTGGCCTAAGCTTTGCAATTCATCATTCCCCGCACGGAAACACGACCGGCTGCCTTCGAGGGCCGAGCCGGATGGAGGTTGATGATGAAACGTTGGATATGGATAGGGATCACGATTGCGGTGTTGATGATGATGGCTGCAGGCGGCGCCGCCTTGGCGGCGGGGCCGACAGCCGATCGGGCTTTTCATTTTAAACTCGGGGAGTTCCAGCTTTCAGGAGACGGACCGTTCTGGAGAGAAACCGAGGCGATTTTCACCCATGACGCCCATGACCTGGATGAGGCGATCGTCGGGTTCAGCTACATCTCGTCCATGAGCAACCACATGGAAGTCGGGTTGAACGTCGATTTCTACGACGCCTCCGTCACCTCCCAATACCAGGATTTCGTCGACGAGAGCGGTTTTCCGATCTTTCACGACACGAATCTGTCGATGGTGCCGGTATCGGTGGACCTTCGGTTCCTGCCCGGGGGCCGGTACGGTGAGCGGGGCCGGCGCAGCCGGATCCCGGTGCGGCGGCCGGTCTTTTATTTCGGCGGCGGGATCGGTCTGAACATCTTCGAGTACGAAGAGGTCGGCGACTTCATCGACTTCGATCTGAACGAGGTGGTGTTCGACCGCTTCAACGACTCGGGGGTTTCCTTCTCGACCCACGTCCTCGCCGGTGTTGAAATTCCGGTTTCTCCGGCGATGGGGCTGTTGATCGAGGGGAAGCGGACCTGGACCGACGAAGAACTGGGTTCCGATTTCGCCGGGCTGGGAAGAATCGAATTGGGAGGGACGACGATTTACGGCGGTCTTTCCTACACCTTCTAGCCCGCTTCATGCATAAAGCGGGCTAGCCCGGGCGGTTCGGGAACTCTCCCTGGAGACCGGTGAGACGGGGGGCGTTGTCTTAACCCTAATCGAACCATTATTCACGGCGAAAACCGCTGAAGCTCGTGTCCTAGCACACCATTCCTGGCCGTAC
>CAZZIV010000209.1:0-5768 GCA_964654385.1 uncultured Acidobacteriota bacterium
GGGCGCTCAGCAGCACAAAACCGCGAGCGTCAGCGCGAGTATTCCAGCAGCCGCGGAGCTCGTCACCCCAGGCCGGCGCTTCCGGAAGAAGGAAACGACCAGCATCAGCAATACCACGGCCACCACCGCCTTGCCGAACAGACCCCGGCTGACGACGAAGAAAGGGACCTTCCCTTCCGAGATCGGAACATCGTGGATCAGCACCCCCGGCGTGTTGATGGTGCCCCCGTTGGCCCCCCGCAGGATCGCGATCACCTGCCCTATCGGATCGATGATTCCGGAAATCCCGGTGTTTCCACAGCGGACATAGGAGACACGGTTTTCGATCGCCCGGAGAATCGCGATTCGAAGAAGTTGCTCCTGTACCGGTCCGCCGACTTCGCCCTCGCTGGTGATGTTCACCAGGAACCTGGCGCCCATGCGTCCCGCTTCCGCCGGGATCGGCGGATACGCGTTCTCTACGCAGATCAGGGTCGAGAAAGGAACCGTCCCGTTCCGCGTCGGCAGCTCGAAAAGCACCGATCGATCTCCCGGACGGCCGGTCGGCATGAATCCCCATGCCATCCGGGTCAGCGCCCGATGGATTCGCCAGAGCCCAGGCAAATACCTGTGGGTAAAATCATCGAACGGAACGAACTCCGACCAGGGGAAGAGCATCCTCTTGTAATACACGTCCCGGATCGTTCCCGTCTTGTCGACAAAAAACGCGCCGTTGTTCATGTAGCCTGGATATTCTTTCGGTTTCCCCTGAGCGCCCACGAGAAAATAGGCGTTTTTCTCCTTGGCCATCCAGGCGAGATCCTCCAGGTACACCCCTTGACGCTGAAGATTGTCCAGGATGGCGTTCTCCGGCCAGATGATCAGGTCCGCCAGGTCCTCCGGCACTTCCTCTTCGGTCATGAGGAGTTGAGAGAGGTGGACGCCGACCAGATTTCTCTGGGTGTGCGGGATGTTCGGCTGAACGATCGCGACCACGGGGCCCTTGGTGATCCGGATCGACGAGACCCGGAGAATGCCGTAAGTCAGCGCCCCGGCGAACGCGACGACCAAGGATAGAGCGCAAAGGCGCAGCCGCTTGTTCTGGAACAGGCCGGAAATTTTCCACCCGCAATCCCTCCAATGGAACCAGGCATCGGCCAGAAAACCGTTGACGGCGGCCACCAGGAAGGATATGCCGTACGAGCCTGTAAGATCCGCGAACTGAACCAGCAGGGGGAACCTGGCCTGCGAGGCTCCGAGACCGTACAGGTCGATATGCGAGAGCGTCCATCTGGCGCGAAGAAACTCGACCGCCACCCAAACAAGAGGAACCAGGAGAGTCCGGGGAATCGAGTACTTTCTATGCAGCCAGGAGAGGAGCGGTATGAACGGCAGATACATCACGAACAGGAACAGGCCCATCCCGATCGGGGCGTACCAGCCGAAGTTGAAGATGGAGGGATATTGAAGGATCCATGCCAGGAGAATGGCGGGAAAGTAGTACCACCAGGATACCTTTCCTTTCCGTGGATCCGTGTACAGAACAATCCAGGGAACCAGCGCGATATACGGAAGGAAAGCCAACGCGGGATAATTCGCATAAGCGCCCAGAAGAACCGCGGACCCGATCGACAACAGCCATCGACAAATAAACAGCATCCTGCACCCCTTCGCATAGAGGAAGGCTACCCGGCTTGAAGGACCGGAACGAGTTGATAATTTACCCGGAATCGACCGGAAAGGCCAAGAACGAATTTGTACTTTCGACGGAGGCGCGGAGATGGAATTCTACTGGCGCCGGTTCGGATCCGTCGGCATCTCCCTCCGAAGCGAAACCGATGCTACCAAACCATTAATAGGAGGAGCCGACTCCTCCCAAATCCTGTAGAAACTCCATCGGGTCGATATCATCGGTAATCGTATTCGGTGAGTTAAAAAGGATGATTTTGCTGACCGGACCGGTCTCCGTTTCGTAGGTCACCTGGATTCTTCCGTCCTCCAGGATTTCGATCACCGGCAGGCTGCTGTTCACTCCCGGATCCGAAACGAGATACGCGGCCATCCAACGGGAATGGAGGAAGATCGACATGTACACGGTGCCGGTCCCATTTTCGTTGTTCCACCAGGCCAGGTACGGCCGGCCGTTCGCATCCACCGCGAGGCTCGGATTCAGATCGTCCCCCGCCCGCGCGTTCCATTCCACCCAATCGACGGCGCTCCAGCCGTAATCGGTCCAGCGGGACCAGACCAGGTCATAATCGTCGCCGTTGAACCGGCTCCAGACCACGTAAGGGAAATTATCGTGAGTAGGATCTTCCACGTAAGCCGGCCAAGAGTCGGCAATGACGTCACCATCCGGGTTCAGCGGCACGGTCCGAAGCTTCCCACCCCGCTGAACGGCCCAGATCCGGAGTTTCTTCTCGGAAGAGTTGGCGAGCAGTACCATCCGGCGATACACACCGGTGTCATCCAATTCCGCGCTGATCTCCGCTCGTGCCGGCAGACCGCCGGCCAGCATGGCCAGAACCAGTCCGGCCACCAGGAGCCGGAAACCATTCGGATTAAGCTCTTTCATGATGCCTCCGGTTTTCTTCGACGAACCTGTCGAATGCATCGACTTCCGGGAATTTCCTCTGAAGGAGAGACCGTAGATGACGTAACCTCCCGAAAGCTATTTTTTCCCGGGTACCGTTCCGCTCGCTGCGGGCCATCTCCCAACGGCGGTAGGCGTTCAAGAAAAGAATATCGTGATAGTAGGTGTTCCCCCTGGTGGCCAGGAGGTCTGATTCGCTGTAATGACTCCGGGCCTCCTGGAGATCATTCCAGAGTTGGAAAGTTTCCCCTATCCGGGTCAGACAAAGGGCCGCGGCCCTCCGATATCCTGTTTCGCGCGCCCTCGAAAGAGCCCGGCGAAGGATTTCCAGCCCTTCCTGTTTTCTTCCGGCCTGGGCCATACAACCGCCGAGGTTGATCTCCACGATCACCCCCATCTCCCGGGTCCCTCCTCCAAGGGATTTCATCGCGCCGAGACAATCCTTGTACCTTTCGACGGCTTCTTCGAAATCTCCTTCCGCGTGGGCGATGTTTCCAAGTGCGTTCAGGACACCCGCCTCGGTTTCCGAGTCGTTGTTCCTTTTCGCGAGGTCCAAGGCTTCCCGGGCCAGAACCGAGGCCAGATACAGGTCCCCAAGTTCCCGGTAGATGTAGCTCAGCTGTAGTGCAGCGCGGGTTCGGATCCGCGCCGGGAGCCCGGAAGCGTTTTTGAGAATCTCCCGCAACTCCCGTTCGGCCATGGAGAGTTTCCCCAGCCGCTTGAGAGCGGTAGCCATCCGCCAGCGGGATTCGGCGGCCCGATCCGCCCGATCGCCCGCATTTTGGGCAACTTCCAAGGATCTTTCGAAGCAGACGAACGCCCGGCCGAAATCGCCCTTGGAGAGGAGATCGGCGCCTGCGGCGAGCAGTTCTTCATAATACGCGGTCCCTGGATCAAACCCAGCGAACTCTTCCAGGTCCAGCACGTCGGAAAAGCTTTGAACAGGGATGTTGAAAATTTTGGCCAGTGCTCTCAATTTCCCGAACGATGGAACCGCTTTGCCCTTTTCGAAGCGGCTCAATTGGGAATTGTCGATCGGCTCTCCCAGGGAGGCGGTTCTCTCTTCCACCTTCCGCAAGGTATACCCGTAGCCTTCCCGGAGCCGGCGCAGGTACATTCCAAGGCGGTTGGAGGAGAAACCGCTATCTGGCGAAGGTGCGGTTTTCCCGGTCGAGCCGACCTGCCGACGTCTGACGATCCGAACAGGATTCGTTTGGCTCATCTGCCCCCCTTCTGAGCTTCAGGCCCTGAAAACGATCTCACCTTTACTTATTATAGGATCTCGTCGTAGTCAAGGTGAAACTATGCACAATTTCATTTTGCGCGGACGTTCAGTCCGCGCTTGACGCAACATTAAGGTGCCCGTACACTCAACTTTTACTCCGAACCATGCCGGGACGCCATTGAAAGATCAAGGTGCGGAAAAGGCGGATCGAGAACGGTCGAAGAGCCGATCGGAAGCGTGCGGGTCCCTGTTCGCGCAGATCCGGTTCGATCCGGCCCTGGAAAAGAAGGCGTTCCGCCTCCTGGCGGAGATGGACCTGGACGGCTGCATGGAATCCCTGAGCCGGCTGATCTCCCGACTGGTTTTTTCCTCTCCCAACCTGCATCCCGGCGCCGTCCGCCTCCTGCTCCATGATCTCCTCCAGAAGATTAATCGGCGCCTCCACCGGTCCCAGACCGATGAAGCCGCCTACCAGGAGAACCGCCTGGCTCTCCTCTCCCTCTACAGCGGACTCTCCACCGCCGAGGAGTCGCGAAACGCTTTTCTGCCGGCTCTCTCCGCGCTGTTGTCTCCACTTCAGACCGACAAAGGATCCTCGCACCCGCTGGTCCGGAGCGCCATGGTTTATATCCATGAAAATTATCATCAACGGCTTTCGCTCTCGACGATCAGTGGAATTCTGCATGTGTCCGCCAACTACCTCTCCCGGCTTTTCAGGAAGGAAACAGGGAAGACGATCACGAGATATATCCAGCAGATCCGACTGGAACACGCGCTGGTTTTATTGGCGGAGGGACGCCGGAGCATCTCGGAAATCGCTTATACGGTCGGCTACCAGAACTACAGGGATTTCTATAGAAATTTCGTGAAATACGAAAAAGAATCTCCCAGGCAGGTTCAGCGGCGCCTTTCGATCAACCATCCTCCGAGCGATCGCTGTTGATCCACCGGTCTTTCGGCCTTACCCTATTCTCTGTACGGTTTCCATTCCAGGAGTTTCCATGAGCCTGACTATTTGTCAACGTCCTGTCCGCCTGGCGATTTTCTTCGTCGTACTCACCCTCCCCGTCCTTTCCCCGATTCCGATCTTCGGCGAGTCGACTCTTTCCCAGGATGAACTCCATCTATTGGCGACCCTGGAAGGCCGAGGAAAGAACCGCGCGGAGATGGAAAAGCTTCTCCTCGATCTGAACAGCCCGGATGCCTCGACACGATCGAGCGCTGTACAATTGCTCTGGGCGGCGGCGGGAGATGCGTCTCTCCAGCGGATCATTCAGATGATGGACGACCCGGACGCTGGAGTGTTGTTCTCCACCGCCCGGTCGATCCTGGAAACCGATACTCCGGAAGGGAACCAGGTAATCGGGCGGAGCCTGAAGTCCGAGAGCACCCTCCCCAGTTACAAAGCCCAGGTGGTCGCGCTGCTGGGAGAACGGCGGGATGAACGGTTCCTGTCCGAGATGGGTGCTCTCCTCTCCGATAAGAACGCCTCTCTCAGGCGAACGGTCCTGGAGGCGCTCCGGGCGATCGGATCTTCCCGTGCGTTCCCCTTCTACATGACAGCCACCACGGACGCAGATTCCAAAGTCGCCGTCGCGGCGGTTCAGTGCTTGGAGCAGTTGGGGAATCCCGCCGCGCTCCCGCGCCTCGCGTTGCTGCTGAAATCTCCGGACGAACGGCTCCGCGCCGCGGCGGCCCGGGCGATTCCTGCCCTCGGAGGAACCGCGAAGTACCAAAGTCAGCTTCTGGCTCTCAGCCGCGGAAAATCGATCATGATTATTCAGAACCTGGCCAACGGCCTGATTTCAGGCCCCTCTCCGGAAGGACTCAAGATTCTTCGTGTACTGGCCTCACGCCCGGATCCCTTGTCCCGGAAGCTGGCCGTACGCGCGTTGCAGGCGAACTGTTCACCGGATGCGGACGTCGATCTCGCCACTCTTCTCTGAGATTCGTCTCACAGTGACCTTTCAC
>CAZZIV010000210.1:0-2170 GCA_964654385.1 uncultured Acidobacteriota bacterium
CGCGCTGCAGCACCTGCTGCAGGTCGGGCGCCAGCGTGTCGAGCCGCGACTGCAGCACGACGGTCAGGGTCGGCGAGCTGCGAACGCTCGAGAGCCGCGTGCCGGCCGAAGAGACCCGCCCCGGGTTCCTGGCCGGTCCCGGCGCGCCGGCCTGGCTGGGGATACGGGGAGGCGAACCGGCCGCCCTGGCAGGCGTCCTGGAGAAGGCGCTGGAAGGAGGCCCCCCGGCCTTTCACCTGGCCGTCGGCGCCCTGATCGGCTGCAGAACCCGGATGGTCTGCACCGCCGAAATCGACCCTGTGAGCTGGCTTCCGACCCGGGCAGCCTATCCGGTCGCTTTCCGCAGGTTCGCCTCGGAACGCACCGGAGAGTACGCGCCGGGACTGATCCTGGTGAACCCGGACGATTTCAAGGCGGTGAACACACGTTTCGGCCACCAGGTCGGGGACGAGATGATCCGGGAAATCGCCCGGCGGCTCGGGGAGGCGGTCCGGTCTTCGGATTTCGTGTTCCGGTACGGCGCCGCCGTGTTCGGTGTTCTCCTTCCGGACACCGACCGGACGAAACTCCATCAGACGGCGGAGAAGCTGTTGAAGCGGCTGTCCGATGAGCCCTACCGGGAGGAGCGGATCCGCCTGCCGTTCAGCCTGGGAGCGTCGGTGGCCGAGTTGGACGACGCCGAAACCGGGAAAGGGGACGGCGGGGCGATGGAACTTCTTCGGAAAGCCGACGCCGCCCTGGGTTCGGTGAAACGGACCGGGGGACACGGAGTCGTGGTCTGGTCGGAAGAGGCGGGAGCGGAAGAAGCGAACCGGATGGACAGCCTCAGCGGGATCTACACCGCCGACCCGACCCGGGATTACCGGAACATGCGCCTCCTCTGGAATACGATCCGGATGATCGCCGACAGTTCCGACGTGGAAAAAATGAAGAACAGCCTCCTCGAAGAGGTGATCTCGGCGTTCAACCTGGAGGCGGTCGGAGTGTACGAAGAAGGGTCCGCGGGCCCCCTCTGGACCGTTCTCCGCCGCGACGATACCGGGGAAGGCGAAAAGTGGAAAGCGGTGTCGAACGAAGAACCCGAAATGTCCGGGATTCGTGACGAGATGCTTGCCGCCGGCGCCACCGTTTCCCGGACCGGCAGCGGCGAAAATCCGTTCCGATGCGCGATCCCTCTCCGGGCCGGGGAACGGATCCTGGGCTGCCTCTACCTGGAAGGGAACAGTCGGGTTTTCCACCTCACCGAAGGGGATGTGTCGTTTTTCGAGGCTTTGGCCGAGCAGATCGCCCTGGCCCTGGATCACAGCCGGCTGACCGCCCTGGAACTCCACAGGACCGAACAGGCCCGGCAGGAGTTGCAGGAGGTGTTGGAGGAGCTCCAGGAAAACATCCAGCGCTCCAGCCTGGTCTACCGGTCGGAGACCATGGGAGAGGTTCTCCGCACCGCCAGGCGGCTGGCCGACACCGACACCACCGTCCTGGTCCAGGGAGAGAGCGGTACCGGGAAAGAGGTGCTTGCGCGATTCATTCACCAATCCAGCGCCCGGCGGGATCGTCCCCTGGTGGTGGTCGACTGCGGCGCCATCACCGCCAGCCTGATCGAGAGCGAGCTGTTCGGGCACGAGCGGGGGGCGTTCACCGGGGCGGACCGGCGATCCGAGGGCCGGCTCCTGGAGGCAAACGGAGGCACGGTGCTCCTGGACGAGATCGGGGAACTCCCATTGGAGGTCCAGAGCAAACTGCTCCGGTTCGTCCAGGAAAAACAGTTCACGCCGGTAGGGAGCAACCAGTCCCGGACGGTGGACGTGCGGGTGATCGCCCTCACCCACAGGAACCTGGCGGCGGAAGCGGCCGCCGGCCGGTTCAGGGAGGATCTTTTCCACCGGCTGAACGTGATGCGCCTGCAGGTTCCCCCTCTCCGGGAACGGGCCGAAGATATCGAGTACCTGGCGATCCACTTCATCCGGACGTTCGCGTTGCAGTATGACCGGCAGGTCACCGGACTGACTCCCGAAGGGAGGCGTTCGCTCCTGGAGCATCCCTGGCCCGGGAACGTCCGGGAACTCCAGAACCGGATCATGCGGGCGGTGGTCCTCGCCGAGTCCGAACGGATCGGGCCGTCGGACCTGGAACTGGACGGCGCCTCCCGGTCCGCGCCGGCGGAGGCTCC
>CAZZIV010000210.1:2270-5654 GCA_964654385.1 uncultured Acidobacteriota bacterium
AACCCGGACCGGGACGATTTTCTGAAGCGGGCGCGAACCTGCATCCTGGAGGAACTGGCCGAGAAGATTCCCGGCGACGTTCAAAACAGCGCGGCGTTCATGGGTGTGACCGAGGTCACGTTCCTGAAATGGTCGTCTTCGAGGGGCGCGGAGGGAGAGAGGGAAAATGAGTGACCGGAGCCGGGCCCTGGAGCAAAAGGTAAAGGAACAGGCGGGGCAACTGACCGCCCTGCAGGAGGAGGTGAAATCCCTCCAGCGGCAACTGGAGGCATCCGCCCTGACCGACCCTCTCACAGGGCTGCGGAACCGGCGGTATTTCCGGCGGTATCACCCCGAGGAGATCGCCTGGATCGACAGATCCTGCACAGGGACGAAATCCGATCACCGCCTGATGTACCTCCGGATCAACCTGGACGGCCTGAAGGAGATCAACAGCCGCTTCGGACAGGATGCCGGAGACCGGGTGCTCGTGGAAACCTGCCGGGCCCTGGCCGGAGTGGTCCGCGCCTCGGACACCCTCTTCCGCTGGGGAGGCGATAAGTTCCTGGGGGTCGCCCGGAGCACCGACCGGGACTCGGGCGGGATCCTGGCGGAGCGGATCCTGGAGGCGGTCACTTCCCTCGGAATCCGGATCGCCTCCGGACGGACGGTGAAGATCGGATGCGCTCTCGGTTGGTCCTTTTACCCGTTCCTTCCCTCCTCTCCCCGCCTGCTGGACTGGGAACGGACCCTGACCCTGGCCGAGCAGGCCCTTACCCTCGGCCGGGCGGCCGGCGGAAACAACTGGGTCGGGATCGCTGGACGGGAACCGGCCCGCCGCCCGGAGCTGGCCGCGGACCTGGCCACCGGCCTGCAGCGCCTCTACCGGGAGGGAGCGATCGATCTGTCTTCCAACATCCTGATCGATATCCTCTGGATGACCGCCCGGCGCGCCGCGATCCCCGGCCGGAACGAATACGGCGCCGCCTGAGGTTTTTCCATCCGGCCGATCGAGGCTACAATCGTTCCATGATCGGAATCCGGGCGGAACAGAAGAACCGCTGGGAGCGGCGGGCCCCCCTGACCCCGGACCATGTCCACGAGCTGGTGGAACGGCACGGCTTGAAGGTCGTGGTGCAGCCGTCCCGGAAGCGGGTCTTCCCGGAGAAGGATTACCTGGCGGCCGGCGCCGAAGTGCGGGAAAGCCTGGACGGCTGCAAGGTGGTGTTCGGCGTCAAGGAGATCCCGGTCGACCGATTGCGGGAGGAGACGGCCTATGTCTTTTTTTCCCACGTCATCAAAGGCCAGCGATGCAGCATGCCGCTGCTTCGGAAGCTCCTGGACCTTCGCTGCACCTTGATCGACTACGAGCGGATCGCCGACGAGGACGGCCGGAGACTGATCTATTTCGGCCGGCACGCCGGTTACGCCGGGATGATCGACAGCCTCTGGGCGCTGGGGAAGCGCCTGGAACAAGAAGGGGTGCACACGCCTTTCCGGCATATCCGCCACGCCCTTCACTACACCACCCTGGACGAAGCGGCCCGGCATATCCGCTCGGTGGGGGAAGAGATCCGGCACACCGGCCTTCCGGCAGAGCTGGATCCGATGGTGTTCGCTTTCACCGGCTCGGGGAACGTGGCCGAGGGCGCCCGGGAAATTTTCAGCAGGCTCCCGTACGCCCGGGTGAAACCGTCCGACCTTCCCGGCCTGCGAAACGATCCCCACCGGCCCCGGAACATCCTCTACAAGGTCTCCTTCCCCCGATCGGAACGGTTCACGCACCGGGAGGGGAAGCGGTTCAGCCCGAAAGAGTTCGCCGAGTTCCCGGATCGGTACCGAAACGCCCTGGAGCCGCTCCTCGGTGACCTCACCGTGCTGATTCACGGCGCCTACTGGGATCCGGCCCAGCCGAGACTGGTCACCGTCCAGGATCTGCGCAGGCTCTGGTCCGCCGAGCGCCGGCCCCGGCTGAAGGTGATCGGCGACATTACCTGCGATATCTGCGGAGGGATCGAAGCGACCGTGGCTCCCACCGATCCCGGCGATCCGGTCTACACCTTCGACCCCCTCGCGGGCTCGATCTCCCCCGGTGTGGACGGCCGCGGGCCGGTGATCCTGGCGGTGGACAACCTGCCCTGCGAACTGCCCCTGGAATCCTCCCAGCACTTCGGCGATTCCCTCTTCCGGTACGTTCCGGTCCTGAACGACTGTGATTTCTCCCTTCCCCTGGACCGGATCGATGTTCCTCCGGAACTCCGCCGGGCGGTGATCACCCACCGCGGAGAGCTGACGCCGGAATTCACGTACCTGGAACGTCCGCTCGAGCGGGCCGGCTGATCCCGGCGTATCATGATTCCACCCACATCGTCGAATCGCGAGGTGACCCGATCATGATCCTGCCGAAATCGATCGTCTTTTCTTCTTTGTTCGCCGCCCTGCTCCTGGCCGCCGCCGGGCCTGGATCGGCGCAAGGGAAGCCGTCCTCTCGCTCCAATCCCGCCGCGGGAACCGGCTGGATCGGCGTGGTGCTCGGGAACGGGCCGAACCGCCCTGCCGGCCCCCGGGATCTCGTCGGCGGCGACCAGGAGCGGTCCAGGCCGGAGGTACAGGTGAGCCGGGTCGTCCTGGACGGTCCGGCCATGAAGTCCGGCCTCCGGGCCGGGGACCGGATCCTGGAGGTGGACGGCGTTCCGGTGGAATCGGTATCCGGCCTGATCGCGGCGGTCAGTTCCCATGACGTCGGGTCCTGGATCGGGTTAAAGATCGAACGAAAGGGAAAGCGGCGGGAGATCCGGGTCCGGCTGGACGGCCGGCCGGAAAGGGTTCGCTCCCTTCGTTTCCGGGAAGGGTATATCGGCATGAAGGCGATCGATCTCCCCGGCACCTTGAGGACCCACTTCGGCGCCCCGGAAGATGCCGGCGTCATGATTTCCCAGGTTGCCGACGGCGGGCCGGCCTACACCGCCGGCATGGAGCCCGGGGATGTGGTGTACGAGGTCGACGGAATCCCGGTCCGATCCGCCGCCCATCTTCGGAGCCTGGTCGCCGGAGGCGGGGTGGAGAACAAGCTGGAGATCCGCCTCATGCGGGACGGCCTGGAGATCGTCCTGGAGGCGAAGGTTGAAGACATTCCGGACGAGGTGCTGGAGGAGCGGGAAAAGAACCGAGAGGATCGGCTCGGGGGACGCTCTAGCGGGATCCGGAAACATTCTCCGCCGGAAAACGATCGACTGGAACGATGATGTGAACCCTAATCGAACAATCATTCACGTCGAAAACCGCTGAAGCTCGTGTCATAGCACACCATTCCTGGCCGTACTCACCTTCATCAATGCTCCCATACGATCGGGTATGCTGCGCTTGCTGAAGGCTGTGTTCGGCCAGGCCTGGCGCACTCTGACA
>CAZZIV010000211.1:0-5630 GCA_964654385.1 uncultured Acidobacteriota bacterium
ACAGGCCGATACCGGCCAGGGTGACGGCCGACGCTCCGAGGAAACCGCGGCGGGGGATCGACCGGCCGTTGTCGTCGCTCATGTCCAGTCCTCCGTGGAGGCCCGCGACCCGTCCAGGGCGGGGCCGGATGGAGTGCGGGCCGGGGCCGGCCCGCACTCAGGATCGATCAGAACTTGGTGGTCAACGCCGCCCGGATATCCAGTGCGTCGCTGTAGGTCGGGAATCCGCTCAGAACCGGCATCAGGTCGTCGATCTTCTTCGGCGCGCCGAGTTGCCATCCGGAGCCGGTGTAGTTGTAGTCGTAGTACATGGCGCTCAGGCGGAATTTCATCCGCGCCCGGCCGAACCCTTCCTTGAACTCGTGGAGCCAGTACGCCTCGTAGACGTCGCCCCGGGTCGCGAGCTTGGAGCCTACCAGGTCGTCCGCCGCCTGGGTGAAATTGAACCAGTACTTGGAACCATGGTTGTATTCCAGGCCGAACCTGTCGGTATCGGAACTGTCGAAACGAATTCCGGCGTACACCGACCAGGCATCCTGGGATTCGGGAGTATCCAGGAGCGGGTCGCTGAACAGGCCGCCGAACGGGGTGGTGACGCTTTCGTCCGGCTCGGACGTCATTCCCGCCAGGGAAGCGAACCAGCTGAAAGCGTTTTCGTTTCTCTCCACAAGGAATTCACCCAGGTAAATATCGCCCACGTGGGCGCTCGGCGTGTACCGCAGCACCACCGGGGCGTTGATCGGGTTGCCGCTGACCGGGTCGGTCGGAAGAACCAGCAAACCGTTAAAACCGTCGGTCACGTCCCAGGCGCCCAGGATGGTGGTTTGCATGAACGTGTTGTCGGTGTGGAAAAGGTCGATGTTGAGCCCTCCGAGAGCCACATCGTCCAGCCGGTCGGCCGGGGCCTTCAGCTCCGCTCCGTTCCCGATGCCGGACTCGAACCCGACGCCGTAGCAGAATCGGAACATACCGCCTTCGAGGAAGCCGAGTGGGTGGCCCAGGGTGACGCCGTCGAACTGGAAATTCACCACGTGGCCGTTCGGCGTTCCCTGCCGCAGTTCGTTGTTCTTGATTTCGAGGGGCGGGCCGTTGGTGCTGGGTCGACGGCCGACGGACAAGTACCAGTCCGAGCCGCCCACGTGCTTCCAACTGAAGTACGCCCGTTCCACACGGAGGATGTCGCTGTTCGGGACACCCACATCGCTGCCGTCCAGGGTGAACGTGTTGGTCTGGCCGTTGAACACCTGCACTCCGGTGCTGTCGCCCCAGGTCTTGTACATTCCCAGGCGGCCGGCGAAGGTAACATTCTTTTTAACGTCTGCGTTCATCTTCAACCGAAGCCGTGTCGTGTAGGCGATATTGTTGTCCGCGTCCATTTCCGGCAGCACCAGGTTCGGTACCCCGGTGCTGGGATCCTGCAACATACCGAACAGTTGCTGGATCATCACGTCGCCACCGGGCATGGAAGCCATCCCGTTCACCTGCTGTTTCAGCCAATCGAAGCTCAGGCCGTTCTGGAAGTAGAGATAGTCGGCGTAATTGGCCTGTACGAAGTTCATGACGTCGGTGTAGGTGCCCGGAAAAGCGCCGTCGTTCATCCCGGCGTAGAAGAGCGTGTCGACCATACCCTTTTGCATCGCCAGGCCGTCGACCCTGGGAGCCAGAGTGGCCGATATGGAATCGGCGGTGACCCGCAGGTCGCCGGTGAACCGGATCCTGTCCTTCGCGTTCTGCAGTTCCAGTTTCTGGATCCGGGCTTCCAGGTCTTCAACCTTGTTCTTCTCGGCGGCCTGGGCCGTGTTTCCGAACGACAGGACGACCGCCAGGGTCAAAATCGTCCAAACGGTGATTGTCTTTTTCATTGCTGTATCTCCGTGCCCGGGAACCGGGATCAGTTGCCGCACGTGGCCGGCTGGTCCGAGTCGGCCGCGTGCTGTACGAGAAATGCCTGGATATCCAGGAGGTCCTGTGCCGTGAGATCGGTGCCGGTTTTTTCCTTGACCTTGCCGATGTGGCTTTCCACGTCCCCTCCGGGCTTGAACGCCCGGCTCCACTGATCCATGGTTTTGCTCATCGGCGTCAGGTCCGACCCGCCGTTGGAGCCGTCATGGCAGACCCGGCAGTATTTTTTGTAAAACACTTTCCCCTTCCGCGGATTGGCCCGGGGGCCGGCGACGGCAAACACCGCGACGAGCAGCCCGAGCACCACCAGCGAAATCCATTTCATTTTCCGCTCGTTCCTCATGGTCTCTACCTCCTCTATCGGGCGCCGGTTGAAAGCTTCTGCACCCGGAAGGATCCTTACCGCAAGGTCGGTGCCAAGTTTGAGAGAGCGGAATTCGGACGGAATTGCCCGGTTGAAACAGTCTGTTTCAGGCTCGGTGGAACGGTTTGATGCGTGAAACGATCCGTTTCAGCGTTTCTGGATCCCCAGCCGCTTCATCTGCCGCCAGAGGGTAGTGCGGCTGACCCCGAGATCGGCGGCGGTACGGCCGATATTCCAGCGGTTTCGCTCCAGGGCCGCCTGGACTTCCCGGGCTTCCTTTTCCTCCGGCTCCAGGTCGGCGAATCCGGTTTCCATCCCGCCGGTATCCGGGCCGGAGAACTCCCCTTCACCGGCAGGCGTCGCCGGGGACATCCGTCGCAGCGGCAGCGGGAGGAACGCGCGCTCGATCCGGTTCTTGTCGCTGGAGATCATGGCGTATTCCACCGCGTGCTCCAGCTCCCTCACGTTGCCGGGCCAGGGGTACTCCATCATCAGCGCCAGAGCCCGTTCGGAAATCCCTTCGAATGAGTCCTCCCGGCCGGCGAAATGAATGCTCCGGTACTTTCGTATGAAATGATCGACCAGCAAGGGGATGTCTTCTTTCCGGTTCCGCAGCGGGGGGACCTGCACCGGGATGACGTTCAGGCGGTAGAACAGGTCCTCCCGGAACCTTCCTTCCGCCACCTCTTTTTCCAGGTCTTTGTTGGTGGCGGCCACGATCCGGACATCCACCTTCCGGGTCACGCCCGATCCGACCGGTTCCACGGTCTTCTCCTGGATCGCCCGAAGCAGCTTCGCCTGCATGGAAGGGCTGGTATCGGCAACCTCGTCCAGGAACAAGGTCCCGCCCTCCGCCTGCTCGAACCGGCCGCGACGATCCCTGAGTGCGCCGGTGAACGCCCCTTTCACATGCCCGAACAGCTCGCTCTCCAGCAGTTCATCCACCAGGGCGGCGCAGTTCACGCTGACGAACGGCGCCTTGGACCGCTTGCTCAACCGGTGAAGGGCCAACGCCACCAGTTCCTTTCCTGTGCCGCTTTCCCCCAGGATCAGCACCGTCGCCTCGGTAGGCGCCACTCCCTCGATCTGGTGAAAAAGCGCCTGCATGGCGTGGGAGGCGCCGATCATGTTTTCGAAAGAGGAATGGCCTTCCAGCCGGTTCCGAAGGTGTTCCACCTCCGATCGGTCGGAGACCACTCCGAACAGCCCTTTCTTGAAATCCGGCTCATTTTTCAACATTCCGGTGTTGATCGACACCTCGATCGGGCGTCCGTTCCGGGTCAGCAGCCGCTCCCTGCACCCGGTCACGGCGCTGTCGTTTTCCCGGGACCAGAGAAGCGGGCAATCGGTATCGCACAGCGTCCCGCGCAGCACGTCTCGACAGCGACGACCGATCGCGTCTTCTTCCGGAACGCCCAGAAGCTTTTCCATGTTCCGGCTGAACTTCCGGATCCTCAGGTCGTTGTCCACGCTGAAGACGCCGTCGGCCAGGCTGTCCACCAGGTCTTCTGCTTTTCTCCGTTCCGCCTCGATCGCCTGGTTGACCTCCTCCAGGTTCATGATCACTTTTCGCACCCGGTCCATTCCCCGGAAATTCTCCAGGAATCCGACCAGTTCGCCGCGGTCGTCGTGAATCGGGGAACAGACGAAACAATACGCCCCCGGCTCTCCCTTTCCGTCAGGCGGTTGCAGTTCCGCGTTGAACTGGACATCCATGGTCACAGGCTTGCCGGCTTCCCTTCCGCGCACGGGACAGTGGGATTCACAGAAGGGACCCAGCCCCAGGTCGCAGCAGACCAGGCTGGAGAGATCCTCGTCCTCTCCTCTTCCGATCATCCTTCGAAACACCGGGTTGGCCCAGAGGATCCGGCCGTCCAGGTCGATCATCAGGAGGCCGTCCAGGATATGTTCCAGGATCAGGTCCGGGTTGATTTTCAGCGTGGCCATCTTCGCTGTTCCTATCCTGCTGCCGAGCCTCGGTGTGAAATGGCACGATCCATGCACAGTGTAGACGACCCGACCCGAAATAAACAGGGAGTCGCCATGGAACTGTCTTCCCATGCAACCTCGTCCCGGATCCTGGCTCTCCAGGAATGCTCCGACTTGGCCCACTGGCTGGCCGGTGTTCTGGCCGGAGAGCCGGGGGCGGAGCGCCAGCTCTTCACCGCAACAGGAAATTGCGGCATGGAAGAGGCCGTCCAGGCGCTCCGCGTCCAGTTGAAAAGGCTCGAGAAAGACGACGAGCCGGCCCCCTGGGAGCCGGAGAGGATTCGTCTTTTCGTCAACGCCCCTGGTGGGATTCCTCTGCCTCCCTACGGTTCCTGGTGGATCGACGGAGAACTGATGGGCGCCTCCAGCATCGCCTTGGCGAAATTCTACCGGCAGGAAGGGCTTCGAACCGCTTCCCGGGGAGTGCCGCCGGACTACCTTCCGGCGGAACTGGAATTCCTGCACTTCCTGCTCCAGCACCAGATCGCCGCCCTGCGGACCCACCAGGGCGACCTGGTGGAGCACGCTCTCTGGAGCGAGGGACAGTTCCTGGACCGGTTTCTGCTCTCCTGGATTCCCCGTTTTTGCCAAAAAGGGCTGGAGGTCAGCCGGGATCCGTTCTGGTCGGCGGTGTTCACCCTTCTGGACGGCCTGATCCGGAAAGAAAAGGAGCGTCTCGATGGTGAGGAAACCGGCTGATAAGATCCTCACCGGGAGGATCTATCCATGGAATATCGACGTCTCGGTTCATCCGGCCTGAAACTCAGCGCCCTCTCCTTCGGCTCCTGGGTTTCGTTTCATTTCCAGATGGGAGTCGAGCCGGCCGCGCGCTGCATGGAAATCGCCTACGACGCCGGGGTGAACTTCTTCGACAACGCGGAAGTGTACGCAGGAGGCGAGTCGGAACGCCTCATGGGAGAGATCCTCAGAAAAACCGGATGGCCCCGGGATACCTACTGCGTTTCCAGCAAGGCCTACTGGGGCGGCGACCTGCCGACCCAGCGGGGATTGAGCCGGAAGCACCTCCACGAGGCCTGCCACGGAGCCCTGCGGCGTCTGCAGGTCGATTACCTGGACCTGTTCTTCTGCCATCGTCCCGATTTGGAAACACCGATCGAGGAAACGGTCCGGGCGATGCACGACCTGGTGCAGCAGGGGAAGGTTCTCTACTGGGGGACCTCCGAATGGTCCGCCGACCAGATCCTGCAGGCGTACGGCATCGCCAGGGAACTGCACCTGACCCCGCCCACGATGGAACAGCCCCAGTACAACATGCTCCACCGGAACAAGGTGGAAGGGGAATTCGCCCGCCTCTACCGAGAGATCGGCCTCGGGAACACCACCTGGTCTCCCCTGCACCTCTGCGTCGGATGCC
>CAZZIV010000212.1:0-5623 GCA_964654385.1 uncultured Acidobacteriota bacterium
CCCCCCCGCCGGCCACAAGGGGCCGGGGGCCCGCCTTCGTCCTCCGCGCGCCTGCCCCCCCCCGGGCCGCTCGGCTTTCCGTTCGCCATCGTCTCCACACAGTGGGATCGTCCGTTCACCGACGATCCGCGCTACGCGGACCTGCCCCCCGCTGAAAACCCGAACGTGATCGACGCCGCCGACGGTACGACGATCCTCGCCAAGACCGATCCCGAGGGACCTTTGGCGCGCTGGCAGGAGGTCGGCGCGGAGTGGGGCCAGCTTGAGGCCGTGGGCGAGATGCAGGGGTTCTATCCCGATCCACCGCTCGTGCTATGGGTCAACAACTTCGAGCAGCCCCGATTGCTCTGGGGGGACGCCGAGACTTCGTGGCGGTTCGTCCAGAACCACGGCACCGGCACGACCGACGAAGAGAAACGCGGCATCGTTGGCCAGGGCTGGGTCGAACGGGACGGCGCGCTCTTTGCCGCCCTCACATCCCAGCTCAGCCCCGCCTGGCAGGCGGGATCGATTCCGATCTGCTACACCGCGTTCGGGAGGGGTAAGTACGGTTCCTGGACCGGGTGGGACAGCAAGAGCCTGCATCAGCCCGGACGCTTTTCTCCCTGGCCGCTGGTGGTCAACGGCTCGCCGAGCTACTACGTCTTTGACAATCCGAACATCCACCATGAGACGGACTACCAGGCCAACGCGCCCCAGGCCGTCGCCTCCAACTGGCAGTTCATGCTCGACGAGGCCTTCCGCGACGCCCCGGACTATTTCTGGGAGTTCTCGCTTTACGACGGCGGCACCCAGCGCCAGAACTGGTACCGCTACATTCAACACCAAATCTACGACGAGGCGCGCTACAAGGGTTACGTCCGCTACGGGCTGTGGATGGCGCGCCCGCGTGTCCTTCGCGAGTTCCGCCTCTCAAGTCAGGAGCGGGATCCCTACGAGAGCTACTGGACCGCGCTGCTCGATGCGGTGCGCGAGGTGCACGAAGACGCCGATCTGCGACGGTTCTGGCGCAAGGGAAACCTCGTTCTCAACGACGCGCATCCGCATCACTGGCAGATCGAGCTCGTGCCGGGCTACACTGACGCCGAGGTCGGCCGTAATTTCATTCTCGACGCCGACGTCAATCCACCTCGCCCATGGAGCGGGACGACGGAGATCGCGGTCTGGGCGCTGGCGCTCGAGCTGGGCCAGGCGCCGTCACGGGAGTGGCTCCTCTTCGCGTACGCGCCCCTTGCCGATCACCCCGGCACCACCATCACGATCCCCGGTTACGGGCCGGTGACCGTCGATGTCCCGCGTGGAGAAGGGCAGTTCTGGTTCTTCAGCGAGTAGGACGGCGCGGCAGGCGGTAACGGCGTTCCCCGCCGATCGGGGCGAGTCGAAGTCCCGATCTCTACTTTCTCATCGAGAATAGCCTCGCACTATGGATCCGGAAGCCGAAGCGGGCCTGGAATTCGAAGTCGGACGTGGTCAGGTAGGACAGTTCCGCCGAAGCGACCAGGTCCCATGCAGGCGAGAGTCGGTAGACACCTTCAAGTCCGGATCCGATGAAACCGGCCGTGATCCTGCGGCTCCCCAGTCGGCGGTGTTGCAGGCCCAGATCCACGAGGAACCCGGCTCCGAACCGGTTCCTGTAGGCGGCGACGGGAGCTACGCAAAGTCCTGCGGCGGTGACCTCGTGATCGTTCTGCTTCCGGTCGGACAGCCAGAACTCACCCCAGGGGTAATCGTTCCGCGCGGCTCCGAAATAGCCGTAGCCTACCCGGAATCCGTCGGTGTCCGGACCCTCGCGGTCGTCGGAAGACAGGCCGGTGAAGCTGATCATCCCCTGGGGGGACGGGCTGGACCACCAGCGATCCGTCGGATCGTCAGCGGCGTGTGCCGGGACGGACAGAAACGAGGCCAGCAGCAGGGCAGGAATCGTATTGGGGAAGGCGATGAGTTTCTTCATGCCTGTTTAGAGTGCTCCATCGGGATGTTGGCGGATACCCACTGCGTATGCGAAAGGCGTGCCGGGTGCCGAACGCTCCGGTTGCGGGCGAATTTCCTGACGGCTGCGAACGACGGTTCGCAGGCATACATGACGTAGTCTCCCCGGACCTGCGTCGGCCTGGTCTGGGAACATTCGCCGGCCGACCGCGAGGGAACAACCCCGGTCCACGAATAGGGTATGCTATTCCATGAACCCGATGTATGCATGAGGGACCATAGCGAGGACGCCCGAGATGACGGCAGTTTCGGCTCCGCAGTAGGTGCTTCATGCATAAAGCGGGTTAAGGAGGGCGTGAACCGATGACCGTTCCCGAAAACGCAATTCACTACCTGGAAATCGTGACCCCGGATCCCGAGGCCGCCAGCCGGCATTACGGAGCGGCATATGGCTGGGAATTTGAAGCCATGAGCCCCGAACTGGGGAACGCGTTCGTCGCCATGCTGCCGGGCGGTTCACTCTGCGGCATCCGCGCCCCGATGTCCGAGATGGAAAAACCGATCGTGCGCACCTACCTGCGGGTGGAGGACCTGAAATCTGCGGTGAGAGAGGCGGCGAAACAGGGGGCTACCATCGCCCTGGAGTCTATGGAGATCCCCGGCCGGGGAACCATCGCCATCTACCGGTACGGTGGAATCGAGCAGGGCCTGTGGCAGGTGCCGTGAAACCGTAGGAGAGGGGCGTGTACTGCATCATTTATCGATTCATGGTCAAGGAAGGCCGGGAAGAACGGTTCGCCGCCGCCTGGGGTGAGGTCACCGACGCGTATGCCGAACATTGTGGCGGCCTGGGCTCCCGGCTCCACCGGGGAGGGGACCGGGAGTTCATCGCCTACGCGCAGTGGCCGGACCAGGAAACGAGAGACCGGGCCGGGCTTCCCGAGGCGATCCAGGAAGGGGCGGCAGCGATGATGCGTGGCTGCTGTGAGTCCGTCGATGTGCTGTACGAGATGGTTCCTGTGGACGACCGCCTGGTCCAGGAGAGAAAACCGGCGGCAGCGAAAAATCCGTTCCAGCATATCGATCTGCGGGTCCGGGACCATGACGAGGCCTGGGAGTTCTACTCGAAGATCCTTCCGGCCATCGGGTTCGAGAAAGGGAACCATGGAAAAACGTTCAGTGGTTACGACGCCCCGGGCCGGGGGCCGGGACAGGCCTGGTTCGGGTTCACAGGAAAGAAAGACCACCGGGCCAACCACACTCGGATCGCTTTCTGGGCCGAAAGCAGGGAGAGGGTGGATGCCATTGCCGAGCTGGCCAGGAAGGCCGGCGCCCGCAACGTCAGTGGGCCGAAGGCTTGTCCGGACTACAGCGCTACCTACTACGCCGTGTTCTTCGAGGACCCCTCGGGGAATCGCCTGGAGGTTTGTCACCGGGACGATTGATCGGACGGGGACCGAGGTTCGAGGATAGGATGATCCGATGATTATCCTGGTTTTGGTCGGTGTGGCGATTGTCGCCCTGGCCGGTCCGGTGTTCTTGTTCGTAGTCGGAATGAGCAAGTGTTTCGGTTGAATTCCCGGGGAGGGAGTCACGGGATTGATCCAGTGAGCCGAATCGAAGACCGGGGCTTTGAACATCTGGGACATCGGAATCCTGAAACTTTACTGTGCATTGTTCGGCGTGATCGTCGGTGCCTACATCTCGACTTTCGTCAAGGAACATGCGGCCTGGTTCTTGCTGGCCGTCATCATTCACGGGGTGAGCGTAGGGTTCCGTCGGCTGACAGGCAGGGCGCAGTGAGCCCCACAGGTGCGGGGTTCGGTCTGGTACGGCTGTCCGGCGAGGAGGTGGCGTTCGGGAATCCGGAACACGATTTCTCCCAGCGCGTCATCTGCCGCTTCCAGGATGGGGGCTCCTCCAGGCCCGGAGCGAGGGAACGGTGGACGAAACGGCTCGAGAAGTCGATTTCCTTTCCCACAGCCACGGAGCGCGGTGCGACAGGTGGAAGCTGATCGGGACGTGTACAATCGTGTTCCCGATAGGGAGAAAAGGGGTTCGCCATGGGTTTGCTTTGGGAAATCGTGCAATCCGGGTTCATGTACGGCCAGAAACGGAAATCCGACACCATCCAGGACCGTGTGGTGTTCCTGGAGGAACAGCTCCGGAGAACCCAGGATACGATCCGGGAATTGGTGAAAAAGCTGGAGGAAATCCATGGAATGGACATCGACGGCGATGGCCGTGTCGGCTGATCCGGCCGAACTGGGAATTCCCGTCAAAACCTGTAGAATGCCCGTTTCACCTGAACCAAAGGAGAAACCATGTCCCTGCTGATCGGCGACAAACTGGTTGTCAGTATGCACTACAAGCTGACCGACGACGAAGGAACCGTGCTGGACAGTTCGGAAGGATCTGAGCCGCTGTCCTACCTTCATGGTTCCGGAAACATTATCCCGGGGCTTGAGAAGGCGCTGACCGGCAAGGTCGAAGGCGATTCTCTGCAGGTCACCGTGGCCCCTGCAGACGGATACGGCGAGGTCATGGATGACCTGATTCACACCGTCAACAAAACCGCCTTTCAAGAGACCGGCTCGGTGGAACCGGGCATGGCGTTCGAAGCCCAGGGTCCCGATGGTTCCACGCAGCGGATCGTGGTCAAGAAGGTGGACGGCGATGAAGTCACTATCGACGCCAACCACCCTCTTGCCGGGTTCACGCTGCACTTCGACGTGGAGATCGTCGGTGTTCGGGAAGCGACGGCGGAAGAAGCCGCCCACGGCCACGTGCACGGATAGATCCCGTATCGCCCCCCCTCCTCTCTTCCGTATCGTGTAGGCTTACGGAAGATGGATACGGAGAGTGTAGCCGAGTGATCCAGGGGTAGGCGAGGCGCCGCCCTTGCCGGTTTCGTTACCCTCTTCCTCGCGCTGTCCTCCCTCCCTCCGCTACCCTGGAAAGACAGGTCCAGGAGCGACACGGCGCGCCGACGGCACCGGCTTGGCCGTTCTAAAAGGGCTGGCGGAAGGGAGCTACGCTGGAGCAGATCTCCCGCCTAGAAAACAGGCACACGCGGCTCACTTCCATTGTTACAATAGTCTGCAGGAGGAGGAAGAGAATGAAAAGAGTGTCTACCGTTGTGTTCTTGACGATCGTGTTCCTGGTACTGGCGGTTGCCTGCCAGGTGGAGGACCGGTCCAAGGACGAAATCGAGAATCTCAACATGGAGATTGTCCGCAACGCACACGCCAGCCTGGCTGCCGGCGATTTCGCCGCCTTCCGATCCGCGATCTCTCCGGATTATGTGAGACATTGCCAGGCCATGCCCCCGGGGCTGCAGGAACTCCACGGCACCGAGGAGTTCTTCGGATTTCTCGAAGATTGGCTGAAAGCGGTTCCTGACTATACCGACACGATCAGCAACATGATCGCCGATGGTGACAGGGTGGCCTACATTTCCACGATGTCCGGGACCCAGACAGGGCCGTTGGGCGAGTTCCCGGCCACCGGCAAGACCTTCACATTGGTGAACATCGTTATGCAGCGGCTCGAGGAAGGGAAGATCGTTGAGACGTGGGTCAGCTGGGACAATGTTGCTTTTCTATCGCAGCTGGGACTGATGGAGAATCGGGGACAGCACCCGAAAACCCTGTTTCCGGTGCTGTGCGCTACTCTCAGCTACCGTATTCGTCCA
>CAZZIV010000213.1:0-5620 GCA_964654385.1 uncultured Acidobacteriota bacterium
GGTTTTTCCCGCTCGCGAGCGTGAGTGCCAAGTGGGCGAGGAACAGCTCACTACTGGATGTCTGCTCCAGTCATCGGTACTTTGCCGTGTCCACAGAAGCCAATTCCCGGGCCAGGGTAGGCGGATGGTTCCTGCGGCAGCCGTCCCGGTACGGGCAGTGGCCGCAGTTCCGGCTGTCCGGGAAAAGCGGGAATACACCTTCTTCAAGCAGCCCGGCCAGAACGCGCAAGGTCTCCAGCATCCCGTCCCGTACATCGTCGTTTTCGAACCCTGCGAAGCTCGGGAAACGCTCTTCGTCCTTCGCCCCATCGAACCGGACGCCGACTCCCAGCAGTTCCACCTCCGCCCCGGTTTCCGGCAGCAGGTGATAGATCGGCACCTGCAGTTGCCGGCCCTTGAGCATGTAGGTCGGGCTGGTCTTTCGCTTCAGGTCGCCGGAGGTCTTGTAATCGCCGATCCGGAACCGCGTTTCCACCGGCGCCTCTTCCGGGCCGGGCAGGACCAGCATCCGGTCGAACTTGCCTCCTGCCCGGAGACGCACCCCTTCCCCCAGGTCGATTTCCCGCTCGTGGTATTCCTCGAACTCGATCCGCTCCGGCCGGAGCGACGCCACCTTCGGCAGGTCGATCTCCAGGAACCGTTCGATCTCCCCGCGCCAGACCTGTTCGCGGATCTCCCAGAGCGGCAGGAGCGGTTCCTCCACCTGCTTCCGAAGTTTCTCGAACGCAGAATCCCAATGTCGATCCACCAGTTTCATGGCCCGGGTCAACAGGACGGCTCCGGCTTCCTCCCGGAACCGTCCCTCCGCCTCCAGTTCCCGGTAAACCTGTTCCAGGAGAGCGTGGAACGCCGATCCCCGTTCCCGGGGAAGGATGTCCAGCGGCGATGCTTCCGGCTCCAGCTCTTCCACGTGAAGCCGCCGCTGGAAGAAGAATCGGAGCGGGCACCGGCCCAGGGCTTCCAGCCCTGTGGCGGACCACGGCCTCTCCGGGGCTTCCTGCGGCGGGCCGATCCGGCCGTCCCACCCCATGTCGCCGCTAGGTTCGAACTGTTCCACTGATTCCAGCATCGCTCCTACCCGGTCCCGGAGCCCCAGGCCGGCGCATCCCTCTCTCCAACCTTTCGGAGTGATCAGGTGGCTTCCCAGGGCGGCCAGGAGTTCCGACTCTGTCGCCGTCAGCATCCCGGTGGTCCCGGCCAGCGCCTCCAGCCGATCCAGGGGCGGAACCGGCGTCGCCGCCACAGAGGCGCGGAGCATCTCCACGCTGTCCGGCCGTCCCAGCACCAGGCGGGCGATCTCCCGGAGGGCGGCGGAAGGGGAAACCGCCCGGCCGTTCTCGTCGGCCCGTTGCCAGGAGATCCGGATCGAATCTGTGGCGGAACCGAGCATCAGGGAAAGGAGGAGGTGCTCCTCCTCCTCGGGGGTTTCCGACCAGCCCGGCATCGGCGTTTTCGCGTCTTCGGCGATCGCCCGGCGAAGCCGGTTGTTCAGGAACGGGTCTTCCCGGGGGATCCGGGGGAAGGAGCCGGCGTGAAACCCCAGGAGGACCAGGTTCCGGAAGGTGATTCCACGAGCCTGCATCACGTCCAGAACACGGATCCCGCCGTTCTCCGAACCACCCGGTTCCACGGTGGTGTCGTTCACCGTCGATTCCAGCCAGGCGAGGGCCTTCTGTGCCGGAACCCCTCCCGGGTCCAGTTCGTCCAGCAGCTCCATCTCTTTCAGGATCTTTTCCAGGTCGGCAGAGGGGGGAAGAATCTGCAGCAGGTTCCGGAACCTCTTCGCCTGCCCGGACCATGTTTCGTCGCGTTTCTCCTGGAATCGCCGATCGAGCGCATCCAGGAGGTGGAGGATCCTCTCGGCTTTTCGGCACAGGTCCGGATCGGCCCGGGCTTCTCCCGGGAGCCGCTGGCGCCAGGTCGCAAGGCCATGCAGGATTCCCGCCGACCGGGAGAACCGATCGGCCAGGACGCCGTCCGGGAGTCCGCCGGAGCCGTGATCGTTATCGCCCTGGGGTAGAAGCTCCTTCCAGAGCAACCTGGGAGAGGAGAGCAGTTCCACCGTTTCCGCGCGGGGGAAATCCTCGACGACGGTTTTCAGCAAAACCAGGGCGTCGTGGACCAGCGGTTCCCGCCGAAGAGGGGTGCGGAGACTCCCGGTCCAGAGCGTTGCGCCGTCCGCTTCTTCTGCAAGTTCCAGGAACGCCTCTTCCAGGGCGGAAGCGTATGGCGCCAGGTTGCGGGCCAGGATGCAGGTTTCCCCAGGGTTCCCGGCGGCCAGCGCCTGTCGCACCGCCCAGCGCGCTTCGTTCCCCGCCCCCTGGAAATCCCGCAGGAGCACCCGGTCGGCCGGAACCGGTTCCGGCGTCGCCTCTTCGTCGTAAAGGGTGGTCAGCCGTTCTCCAGGGAGAGAGCGCGTCTCGGCGGTCACGAACTCCGGCGATCCGCCTGCCTGCAGAAGGAACCGCTCCACGTAGGCCTGTGCGTACCGGCAGGCCGGAGTGCCGTCGCCGGACCCTGCCGGCACCAGGACGGTCACCGGCTCCATCGCCTGCAGGAGGCGCAGGTGCATCCCGACCAATTCGTAGACGCCATGGAGAAACACGCCGGCGTAGCGGCCGCGGAACGAGCGGTTCCCGGCCAGGATCTCCACCGTACCTGCCATGTAGGCCGCTTCGTCCAGAAGAGAGGCCGAGCCGGTCAGCCGCTCGGTATAAGACCGGTACAGTTCGGCCGGCGCTTCGCCGGTCCGCTCCTGTTTCGCCAGGGCCAGGAGCCGGCCTGGATCGACCCCTGCTTCCCTGAGGTCGTTGATGCCTGCCAGAAGCGCTTTCACCGCGCCGGGGCATCGTTCCACGTAACCCTGCAGGCCGTTCCCGGGAGGGAGATCCTGGAGGCATTTTCGCAGCAGCTCCGCCAGGATCCGGCTCGACGCGGTGGCAGGGGAAGGGCGGCCGGAAACTCGGCGGATTTCCCCGGCCAGGTCTCGAAAGTGCCGGACCTCCACACCCAGGAGCGCCCCTTCCCGTTCGACCAGTCGTCGTTGCACATGCTCGGCCAGCCGCCGGGTCGGAACGATGACAAGTACACGGCAGAACGGTCCGGCCTGTTCCCGGACCCTGGCCACCTGGGTGAGGAGTTCCTGCTCCAGGGCGACGGGATCGAAGTGGGTGAGGATGCGCATCGCCCCGCATTGTACCCCTCCTCCCAGAGGGAGGCGGGGGTGCCTGCGGATCTTCCCGGCCGTGCCGGGAACCGGCGTTCCTGCCCGTGGACGAGGGCGATGGACCAGGGGTTCGTAGAACCGGACGGAGCAGGGCGGCCGGCCGATTCAGCAGCAACCTCCGCCGGAGGAGCCGCCGCCGTAATGCCAGGTGGAGGGAGTGACCATCAGGTCGTCCCGTTCCTGGGATTCCAGGTTCTCGGCCACGCGATCGCTGACCATCAGCGGCAGGTCCCGGCTCAGGCTGAATCCCAGGCCGGTGTCCAGGGCTTCCTCTTCGCCGTGGTAGATCGCCGCCCGGCCGGTGAACACGTCAGGACCGTGGACGGCCGGCAGCTTGACGGCGGCCACTTCCAGGCTCTCCAGCAGGATCGGTTTCTCCAGCTTGTAGCGTTTCTTGTCCAGGACCCGGTAAGGGCGCCGTGCCCGGACTTCGATGGTTCCGAAACCGGCTTCCAGCATCAGGTCGATATACCGCTGGTAAGTCAGGGAGCCGGACAGGCACATCGCCCGCAACCGTTCGTCGTCGGTCAGGTGGGCCGGGAGCGGCTCCGGCGTGACCGGGTCCGACAGCACGAAACGGCCGCCGAGTTTCAACACCCGGAAGGTTTCCGCCAGCGCCTTCTTCAGGTCTTCTTCCTTGAAGATGTTGAACAGGCAGTTCTGGGCGGCCACATCCACCGAACCGTCTTCGATTTCCAGGTGCAGGGCATCCCCGGCCCGCAGGTCGACGAACTCTTCCTGGAGCCAGTCGTTTCTTTCCGCCGCCTGCCGGAGGTTGGCCCGGCACGCCTCCAGCATTTCCGGCACCGGGTCGATGCCGATAACCCCTCCCGGTTTCCGGGAGAAATAGGCGAACTGAAGCAGTTCCAGGCCGCCGCCGACCCCGGTGTACAGCACCGTCGGGTTTCCCCGCAGGTCGGTGGGATGCACCGTGGTGCCGCAGCCGTAATTCATCCGGTTCATGATCTCCGGCACCTTCAGCCCAGGGAAGCTCCAGAACGGCGTGGTGGTACAGCAAAGCCCTTCATCCGGTTTCAGGGCGGCGTCTTTGTAGAAATCCTTGGTGGTCTCGATGTAGCTCATGGCGGCTGCTCCGTGGATGTTCATGATGCCGAAAACGGTCCGGAACCAGGATGGTACATCGGGGAGAACAAGAGGACACGCGGGAGTATTCCCTGCGCCGGGCTGAACCCTCGACCAGTCCTGTTCGTCAATCCCGGGCGTGGCTGTACCGGAACCAGGCCAGGGCGTCGATCTCCGGGTCGCCGGAAGGCCGGTTCCACTCCGGCGGATCGGCGGCCCATCGTCTTCGAAGGTCGCCGGCCAGTTTCCCGGCTTCTTCCAGGTAACCGGCCTGCTCCCGGAGGATCTCGGACTCTTTCAGCCCTGCGCCGGCCGGATCCGGCGGCACAGCGTCCAGCAGGGCGTCGGCGGTCAGCCGGGGGCCGTCGGCCCGGCAACAGCCGAAGGTCCGATGCCGCCAGACGCCGTCCTTCCAGCCCAGTTCATACAGCGGCAGAAAGTCTTCCCCGTGATCGGCCACGAATTCGGTGGCCCGCACAAGGAAATCGATCTCTTTCTCCGTGAAGTACCAGGGGACCGAAAGGCGCACCCATCCCGGCTTGATGCCGTGGTAACCCCGGCGGAGCAGGGCCCGGAACCGTTCCGATTCGTCCCTGTGGATATCCAGGAGACGGTGGCCGTACGGTCCGGCGCAGGAGCAGCCGGAACGGTTCTGGATCCCGAAAAGATGATCCAGGAGAATCGAGGCGAAGTCATGGTGTAGCCGGTCGATGGAAATGGAGATGATCGCCAGCCGGGGCAGGTCGATCGGGCCGAGAACCCGAATTTTCGGATGGCGGGAAAGCCTCTCCATCACTTTCCGGCTGATTTCGATTTCATGATCCCGGATCGATTCGGCTCCGATCCTGTCCTTCAGCAGGAACGCCGCCCCCGCCCGGAGGTCGCCCAGGATCGCCGGAGTGCCTCCCTCCTCCCGCTCCGCCAGGGCCGGAATATAGTCCACGTCTTTCTTTTCCGGACCGGCCACGTAATCGACGGTGCCGCCGCCCGGTCGCTCCGGGGAACCGCACCGGAACAACCGGCGGTTGGCCACCAGCACGCCGGATCCTCCCGGGCCGCCGACGAACTTGTGCGGGGAGAGGAACAGGGCGTCGATCCGTTCCTCCTCGTTCGGCGGGTGCATGTCGATCGGGACGTACGGGGCGGCGGCGGCGTAATCGAACATCGCCAGGGCGCCGTGACGGGGGAGGATGCCGGCGATCTCCGGCACTTCGGACAGCATGCCGGTCACGGTGGAGGCGGCGCGGGGTAGTCCCGCCTTGCGGAGCGTTTCTTTCATGGCCGGCTTGTCCCGGCAGAGGAAGGCGGTTC
>CAZZIV010000214.1:0-5603 GCA_964654385.1 uncultured Acidobacteriota bacterium
GGGGGATTAGGGGTGCCCCGAGTTTTCGATCGGAGTGCGAATCTCCAGCCAGATGGAGTGTCCTCCTGCCTCGGACGCCCCCTGGTTGGCCGCTTCCATCATTCCCGGTCCGCCGCCGGAACAGATGACGAACCGACGCTCCTGGGAATGAAGCGATCGGGACCACTCGGTCATTTTTCGGGCGAGGGTTCGAGCGTCGTCGTAGTACCGGGCGAGACGGCGCTGGAATTCCGCGTGACGCAACTCGGCCGGTTCTCCACCCTGAACCGCCCTTTCGAGGTCGCGATCCGCCTCTTCGGGAGACTTTGCTCGAGCGGAACCGTAAAAAACCACCGTATTCCGAATGTTCTGTTTCTCGAATCGTCCCTGGGGTTCCAGGTATTCACACAGAATTCGAATGGAACGCGCGTCCCGGCTCCCCAGAAACTCGGTGTTGTAATAGGCCCTCGGCACGGTCCCTCCCGGTTGAAGCACTCTTCATTCATGTAAAGCTCGAATCCGACAAAGTCAAACCGGCCACACGGAATGATCGGTGGCGGTGTGGTACCTTTTGAAGATGACGGGGTTTCAGGATCGATTCGGCCGGTTGCACGACGACCTGCGGGTGTCGGTGACCGACCGGTGCAACCTCCGCTGTTCCTACTGCATGCCGGAGGATCCGACCTGGTTCCCCAGGAGCCAGATCCTGGACTACGAGGAAATCCACAGGCTGGTTCGAATCCTGGCCGGCCGGGGGGTCCGAAAAGTCCGGATCACCGGCGGGGAACCGCTGGTGCGGAAAGACCTCGCCAGCTTCATCCGCCTGATCGCCACCGTCGATGGAATCGAAGACCTCTCCCTGACCACCAACGGCGTCCTCCTGGAAGGCGCGGCCCGGGAACTGGCCGACGCCGGTCTGCGCAGGGTGAACGTCAGCCTGGACACCCTGAAATCGGACCGGTTTCGCCGGCTCACAAGGCGGGAAGACCTGGGCAAGGTGCTGGCAGGCCTGCGGGCGGCCGTCAGGGCCGGTCTGACGCCGGTGAAGATCAACACGGTGCTCCTCCGCGGGATCAACGATGATGAAGTGGAGTCGTTCGTCGCGACGGCCCGGGAAGAAGGCTGGCAGGTTCGGTTCATCGAGTTCATGCCGTTGGAAAACGGCGGCACATGGGATATCTCCCGGGTCGTGACCGGGAAGGAAGTCCGGAAGAGAATCGAGGCTCGCTGGCCGCTGATCCAGGATGAAACCACCGACCGTTCCGCGCCGGCGACCCGGTTTCGGTTCGTGGACGGCAAGGGGAAGGTCGGGTTCATCAACTCGATCTCCGATCCGTTCTGCGGCGACTGCAGCCGTCTCCGCCTGACCGCCGACGGGAAGTTCCGGGCCTGTCTTTACGACACCCGTGAAGTCGATTTGAAGGGCCCGCTCCGGTCCGGTGCGGGCGATGCTGCGATTCTCGGGATCGTGGAGGCGGCGGTGATGGAGAAGGGGAGAGGCGGGGCGCTGGAGATCCTGGAAACGAAGGAGGCCCTTCGACTGACCCGCACCATGCACCAGATCGGTGGGTAAAGACCTGGTCAGGCTTCCGGCGAGACCAGCCCGGTCCGGATGGCGAACCGGACCAGCCCCGGGATGTCGTGGATATCCAGCCGCTCCATCAACTGGGCCCGGTGGGCTTCCACGGTTTTGACGCTCACCTCCAGGTCATAGGCGATCTCCTTGGTGGACCGTCCCTCGGCGATCAACTGGAGGATCTCCCGCTGCCGGGCGGTCAGGGTAGCCAGTGGATCGTCCTTCGGTTCGTCCCCGCGCAGGAACAGGTCCACAACCTGTTGGGAGATCGACGGGCTGAGCCATGTTTCGCCCCGCAGGACCGCCCGGAGCGCCGTTTCCAGGTCTCTGGACGCGGCGTCCTTGAGAATATAGCCGGCCACCCCAGCTCGGAGCGCCTGGGCTACGTACCCTTCGTTGGCATGCATGGAAAGGATAACCACCTTCGTGTCCGGCGATACGCTTTGGACCCTGCCGGCCACTTCCAGCCCGTTGAGTCCCGGCATGGTGATGTCCAGGAGGGCGATATCCGGCCGATGTTCCGCTACCTGTTCCAGGGCTTCCCGTCCGTCCCCGGCTTCGGCGACCACCGTAACGTTTTGCACCCGTTCCAGGATCGACCGGATTCCGGCCCGGAACAAAGTGTGATCATCCGCCAGCAGGATGCGCATCGTCTTCCCCCACCGGGGATAAAGGTACGTCCACATCGATTTCGGCGCCATGACCGGGCGCGGACCGGAGCCGAACCTGCCCTCCTGTCGCCTCCACCCGTTCCTGGATTCCGAGAAGCCCTAAATGGTGGCCCTTGGCGCCTCGTTCAAGGGCCTCCTCCACGTCGAATCCCCGGCCGTCGTCCCGGATCCGGATCCGGAGCCTGCCCGGCTCCCGGGAAAGCCCCACATGAATCGAAGACGCCTCCGCGTGCCGCAGGACATTGGTCAGCGCTTCCTGGATCACGCGGAAGACCAGGATTTCGATTTCCGGCGATAGCCCGGAGGGGACCGGAGATATATCGGCCTCGATCTTCAGGCCGGAACGGTGGGATTGGATTTCCAGGTAGTTCCGGATCGCCGGGATCAACCCCAGTTCGTCCAGCAGAGGAGGACGCAGGTCCAGGGAGAGTGCCCGGACATGGCCGATCATCCCGTCCAGGAGGCTGATGGTATCGTCGATTCTTTGTGCGTGCTCCCCTGGATCCTCGAGATCATGCATCAGCTCCAGGTTGATCTTGGCGGTCGTCAACGCCTGTCCCATTTCGTCATGCAGTTCTCGGGCGATTCTCTTCCGTTCGTCTTCTTTGGCCGCTTCGAGCCGCTGGGTGAGCCGCCTCAGCCGGTCGTACGCCTTGTGCAGCAGTTCCTGATTCGCCCGGACTTTTTCCAGGGCCTGCTCTCTCTGGTCCTTGACGATCTGGAGCCTTCGGTGCCGTTCGTTCAGATCGGCGGTTCGCCAGCGGTGGATTCCGACAACGATCCCCGACAGCGCCAGGAACATCAGGAGCCGGAACCATGGGGTCATCCAGAATGGGGGGACCACGACCAGTTCCAGCGGTTTCGAAGTTTCGCCCCAGATCCCCTGTGCGTTTCTGCCTCTTACCTGCAGCGAGAATTCCCCCGGGTTCAGGTTGGTGAACGTGATTTCCCTCCTCGATTCCAGGTCGATCCATTGATCCCTGAGTCCCTGGAGACGGTAGCTGTACCGGTGGCGATATCGGTCTTCAAAGTCCAGAACGGCGAACTCGAAAGAGAGGATCTCACCGTACGGAACGCGCAGCTTCTCCAGTTCCCAGGGAGGTTTTCCCCCCAGAACGGCGTTGTTCGGAGTGCGGATCGAGGTCAACACCACCGGGGAAGCGCCCGGCGCGGGAAACGGAGTGCCCCTGGGAATCGATATCGCGCCGCGTGTAGTGCCGAAATAGATCCGGGCCTTCCCCCCGGCTGCCGCGCCCAGGTCGAATTCCAGGCTGGGCAGACCGTCTCCAAGGTCGTAATTGATGAACCGGCCGTCGGCGGGGTTGAAACGGGAGAGTCCGTTCTGTGTGGAGATCCAGAGGCTGCCGTCGTCATCTTCCACCATCCCCATGACGGTGTTGTTCACCAGCCCTTCTTTCTCGGTATAGCGGATAAAACTGATTTTCCCGTCAGGCGCCTCCTTCAGCCGGTTGACGCCGCCTCCCCCGGTGCCGACCCACAAGGTGCCGTTTCGAGACTCCAGGAGGGAGGAAACGTAGTGGTGGCTGAGGGAGAACGGGTCGCCGGGAACCGGAAGAAACCTGCGGGCCGTTCCGTGGACGGGATCGAACAGGTTCAGGCCGCCGGAGCGGGTTCCGACCCACAGACCCCCGTCGGATCTTTCGTGAAGAGCGATGATGTAGTTGTCGCTCATGCTGGCCGGATCATCCGGATCGTTGAGGTACTTATCGAATCCGCCGTCCTCCCGCATCCGGTTCAGCCCGGCCTCGCCGGTGCCGACCCACAGGCGCCCCCTGCGGTCCTCCAGAATCGACCAGATCCAGCCTGCGCCCAGGCTGCCCGGGTCGGAGGGGTCGTGGGCGTAACGGGTCGTTTCTCCGCTTTCAGGATCCATCCGCTCGAGGAAGGAAGGGAAGCCGCTCCAGATCGATCCGGTTCCGTCCTCCATCAGGGTGAGGCGGCTGCCGGTGTAGCCGGGATACGGCCGGAAAACACCGGCCTCCGAATCTCGCCGGAGAAGAGGCCCTTGATAATTTCCGATCCAGAGACGGCCCTGGCGGTCTTCCAGGATCGATGTCACCTCCACCGGCTCCGGTGTGGACCCGGTGTCCTGGGTGGAAATGTTTTTGAAGATGCCTGCATCCGGGCGGATCCGGTCCAAACCGTTTCCCCAGGCGCCGACCCAGATGCTGCCTCTGGCGCCGGTGGTCAGGCAGACGATCCGGTCCGCCGACGGAATTCTCCGGACGGTAGGGTTCCCGCCGTCTCCGGACCGGTCGTGGTCGGGGGCCAGCATTTTTAGTCCGTTCCCCCAAGTGCCGAAATAGAGCCGCCCGTCCGGTCCCAGGGCCAGGGAGGTAACCAGGTCCTGATCGGTTCCGTCCTGCCCCAAGGGGTGGTACGGATACCGTTGAACGGTTTCTGTGTCCGGCCTGAAGAGGTCGATTCCGTTCCCGGTTCCGAGCCAAAGGGCGCCATCAGGCCGTTCGGCGATGGCGAACACGCTCTCCCCGCTCAAGGTAGCAGGGTCGGCCGGGTTGCTGTGGTAGCTCCGGAATATCCCGGTGGAAGGGTCCAGGCGGTTCAGTCCACCGCCAACGGTGCCGATCCAGAGGATGCCGTGTCGATCCTTGTGGATCGTGTTGATGTAGTCATGGCTTGGCGCGTGAGGATCGTCAGGCGCCGCCGGATACCTCTTGAAAACGCCCGTGGCCGGATCCAACCGGTTTAACCCGATCTGTGTTCCTACCCACAGGAATCCGTCATCGTCCTCCTCGATGGTGTAGACGCTGTCATGGCTCAGTGAATGGGGATCGGCGGAATCATGGCGGTAATGAGTGAAGGTCCAGTCGGTCCGGTTCAGGGCATTCAATCCGCCGGTGTTGGTCCCGGTCCAGAGTCTTCCCCGGCTGTCCTCGAAGACGGTTCGGATCAGGTTGGCGGAGATCGAGGCAGGGTCGGAAACATCGTGCTCGAAGATCCGGAAAGAATAACCGTCATAGAGGTTGAGCCCTTCCCTGGAGCCGATCCAGAGGAAGCCGGCCCGGTCCTGCAGGATCGCGGTGACGGTTTCCGGAGGATTTTCCGACCGTCGCTGAGCGTGCGCGGCAAGGACCGGTTTCGCCACGGCCCCGAGGACGGTCCCGAGGACGAGGAGGGCGGCGGATAGAATCGAAAAGTGCCTCATCGTTGGGAAATGTACTCCATCCCCAGGGTGGAAGGAAGAATGCGTGTGGAAAAGGTGACTTCTTCCATGGTGGAAGGGAGAATGTTGGTCCGGTCGGAGGAACCGATTTTCCTGCAATCGTTTATCCCGATTTCCCGCGCAGACTTCCCCGGAAAGGCGTTTCCCCTTTACTTACAATCCTTTCAGCGTT
>CAZZIV010000215.1:0-5602 GCA_964654385.1 uncultured Acidobacteriota bacterium
TTCGGCCAGGCCTGGCGCACTCTGACACGTTTTCACTCGCGAATTATTGTTCGATTAGGGTTAAGATGATCCGTTGGGAGGCCGGGCGGCCCCCGAACCGAAGCCCGTGCCGAAAGGATCATCGAGCATGTCGAAACGCCGTTACCTGGTCACCGCCGGGCTCCCCTATTCCAACGGGCGGCTCCACGTAGGGCATATCGCCGGAGCCTATCTTCCGGCGGATACCTATGTCCGATACCTCCGGGCCCGTGGAGAGGAGGTCCTGTTCGTCTGCGGCAGCGACGACAACGGCGTCGCCTCCCTGATTTCGGCGAAAAAAGAGGGCATCCCGGTGGAGGAGCTGACCACCAAGTACAATGCCCGGCAGGCCGCCGACTTCGAAGGGATCGGGATCCGCTTCGATATCTTCGGCGGCACCCACAAGGAAGGGTTCACCGAACTGCACAACCGGATCAGCCAGGAGATGTTCCGGACGATCCACGACAAAGGGTTCTTCACCAAGAAGACCACCCGGCAGCTCTACGACACCAGGGCCGACCAGTTCCTGCCGGACCGGTACGTGAAAGGCGGCTGCTATCATACCCTCCCGGACGGTTCGCCCTGCGGCTACAAGGAAGCGTACGGCGACCAGTGCGAGGCGTGCGGCCACGCCATCGACCCGGTGGAACTGATCGACCCGGTCAGCACCATCACCGGAACGACGCCGGTCCCCCGGGAGACCACCCACTGGTACCTGCGACTGGACGCCTTCGAAGACAAGCTGAAGACCTGGCTGGAGAGCAAGCGGAAGCCCCAGCCGTCCGGCGACGGTTTCGAGGATCCGGCCTGGCGGGAGACGGTCCTGAACTTCACTCTCGGGCAGGTTCGACAGGGGCTGCCGGAACGGGCGATGACCCGGGACCTGGACTGGGGGGTGCCGGTCCCCCTGGACGACCCGGACGCCGCCGGAAAGGTGCTGTACGTCTGGTTCGACGCGCCGATCGGCTATATCTCCTTCACCGCCAAGTACTGGGAACGGACCGAAGGCGACCCGGACCGGTACGAGGGGTGGTGGAAGAATCCGGAGTGCCGGGTCGTCCACTTCATCGGAGAGGACAACACCGTCTTCCACGCCCTGATCTGGCCGGCGATGCTCATGGCGGAAGGGACCTATCAACTCCCCCGGACGGTGGTGGCCAACTCGTTCCTGAACATCAAGATGCCCGGCAGGGAAGAAGAGAAAATCAGCAAAAGCCGGGGCACGGCGATCTGGGTGGAGGAATACCTGAAGCGCCTGGAGCCGGATCCCCTTCGCTACTACCTGACCGCCGTGGCGCCGGAGACGTCCAGGACCGCATTCGACCTGGACGACTTCATCGCCCGGAACAACGGCGAGCTTCTGAACGCGCTGGGGAATTTCGTCAACCGCACCCTGACGTTCACGCGGAAGCATTTCGGAGAAAAAGTCCCGGAAGCCGGAAAACGGGGGCCGGTCGACCGAGAGCACCTGGCCCGGATCGCCTCCGCCCACCAGGCGATCGGCGGCCACTTGGAGACCCACCGGTACAAGGCGGCCCTGGGCGAACTGATGGCCCTGGCCCGGGCCGGCAACGGATACCTGGACGCGAAGAAGCCCTGGTCTCAGCGGAAGGAAGACATGGCGGCCTGTGGGACCACCATGAACGTCGGAATCCAGACGGTGAAGGCGCTGGCGGTCCTGATGGCGCCGTTCATGCCGTTTTCCGCCGCGAAGATCGCCTCGATGCTTCGCCTGCCGGCGGACTCGCACGAGATTCTGCCCTGGGACGAAGCTCTCGTAGAGCTTCCGGCCGGGAGCCCGCTGGCCGAACCGGAAATCCTCTTCCGGAAACTGGACCCTTCGGAACTGTTCGGAGACGAATAACCGATGACCAGGCTTCTGTACATCGAAGCCTCTCCCGCCGGCCTATCGTCCACCTCCGGCACCGTCGCCCGGGCCTTCCTGGAAGCCTGGCGCGAAAAGTACCCGGAAGGGCAAGCCGACACCCTCAACCTCTGGACCACCGGCATGCCGGAGCTGGACAGGAATTTCCTCTCCGCCCGGGAAGGGATCGAAACCGGCCGGCCGCTGACCCGGAACGAATCGATCGCCTGGAACTCGGTGCGGGAGATGGCGTACCGGTTCCTGGCCGCCGACCGGGTGCTCCTGTCCTCGCCGATGTGGAACTTCGGCCTCCCCTATCGGCTGAAGCACTACATCGACTGCCTCACCCAGCCGACCCTGACCTACACCGGGAACCCGGAGCAAGGGTTCCAGGGTAAGGATCCCGGGCGTCCGGCCGTCCTGATTCTTTCCCGGGGCGGATCGTATCGTGCCGGATCCGGCCGGGAACCGTTCGATTTCCAGCGCAGGTATCTGCTGGCATGGCTGGAGTTTCTCGGATTGAACCCTGTGGAAACGATCCTGGTGGAGCCGACCACCGGTCCTCCGGCCCAGGTCCGGTCGGTCCTGGCCGCCGCAACCGCCACCGCCCGGTCGGTCGCCTCTAAATAATTTTATTTCTTGAACTCCCGTCCAGGTATAATCGGCCCATGGGGCAACCTGTCGGACCGGGTGGGCGATACACTCCGCTGGAACTCCTGGGCGAGGGTGGGGCCGGGACCGTCTGGCTGGTGGAAGACCGGAACCGGAACGGCCGAAGGCTCGCCCTGAAACGACTCCAGGAGCAGGATCCGGCGAAGACGCCGGCCGGGGGCGTCGATCGGGCCGAATCCTCCCTTCGATCCGAGTACGCGACTCTTTCGACCCTCCACCATCCCGGCCTGGTGGAGGTCCATGATTTCGGTGTCTCCCCGGAAGACGGCTCCCCTTTCTTCACCCTGGAATACGTGGAGGGCCTGGACCTGGTGAAGGAGGTCCGCCGGGCAGGCCCCGCATCCCTTCCGGAACTGGCGGCGGAGGCGCTCCGGGTCCTCGGCTTCTTTCATGATTTCGGTATCCTCCACGGGGATCTGAAGCCGGGCAATCTCCTGGTCCGGAAACGGCCCCGTCTCGGATGCCGGCTGGTCCTCCTGGATTTCGGCCTGGCCCGTCCCGCGTCGGCGCCCGGAAAAGACCGAACCGCCGGCACCTTGCAGTACCTGGCCCCGGAGTGTTTCGAAGGGTGCGCGCCGACCCCCCGCTCCGACCTGTACGCCCTGGGAGCGGTCCTGTACGAAGCGATTCACGGCCGGCCGCCGGTGGAGTGGAAAGAAAACGACCTGGGGCGTTTCGTGCAGGCGGTACAGGAAGGGAGACGCAGCCACCCGGCTCTTCCGGCAGGGTATCGGGCCGGGTGGGCCGGCTGGCTGGAGGAACTCCTCCACCCGAAGCCGGAGGCCCGGCCGGAAAGTGCCGCCGAAGCCCTGGGACGGCTGAACGCCGCCTGCGGCCTGGACCTGCCGATGGAAACCGACGCCGACCGGGTCGCCCGGCTGAACTCCGGCCCCCCGCCCGGCCGGGAAGCGCTGGTCGAAGAGTTGGAAACCTGGCTGCGGGAGCCTGGGGGAGCCCGGCTCCGATTCCTGACCGGCGGCCCCGGCATGGGAAAGACCCGGATCCTCCGATGGATCGAGTCCCGAGGGATCCTTCACGGCCTGGACGTGATCTACCGGAACGCCTCCGCCTGGGACTCCGGCAGCCTCCGGCACCTGGAGGCTTCCGGCGGCGGTACGGAGAAACTCTGTCTCCTGGATGAAGCAGAACAGGCCGGATTCCACCTGGCCAGGGACCTGGATCGATTCGCCCGGGCCGGTCTTCCCGGCCACGTCCGGATCCTGGCCGCCGTGGAGCCGGGAAGCGTGGTCCAGCCGGTCCTGGCCCGGCTGCTCACCGGCGACCGGCCCGGCTCTTCCGCCGATCGGACCGGGCTTCCCCGCCTGGACAGGGAGTCCCTGGAACGGCTGATCGCCCGGGGCACCGGCCGCTCGGTTTCGAAACAGCGGGTCGACTGGCTGCTCCATGCCTCGGAGGGGATCCCTCTCCAGGCGGAGGCGCTTCTCCTGGACGAGGCCTGGGAACGAGGCGGCGATCGAAATCTTCCTCTTCCTGCCGCCGCCGGCTCCGCCTGGGATCCGACCCTGAGGCGCCTTTCGGAACCGGCCCGCTGCTGGATCGAAGCCCTGGCGGTTTTCGGAAACGACACCCCTTCCGAACATCTCCGCGTCCTCGCCCGGCTCACCCCGGAAGAAGCGGAAACCGCCGCCGCCGAGGTGATCGCCGCCGGCCTGGCCCAGGAGACCGGCTCCAACTGGTCCCTGGAATCCAGGGAACTGGCAGGTCCGATCCTGTCCCGGCTATCGGCGCAAGAGCGGGACGAGCGGTACCGGGCCGCCCTGGAGGTCTGGCGTAGAGCGCCGGAGAAGGAACGGGATCCCTGGCGGCAGGCCCGGCTGGCGGAAGGCGCCGGCGATCTTCCCCAGGCGTACCAGGCGATGCTGGACGCGGTCCGGGTCGCGCGGGAGAAAGGGGATCCGGCGGAAGGGGCCCGGCGGTGCGCCTCCGCCCTCCGTCTACTCCACCGGATCGAACCTCGATCGCCGGAGCGGCGCCTTCTGAGAGGAAGGCAGGCCGAACTGCTGACCCGGGCCGGCCTTCATGCCGCCGCCGTTCGGGCGTGGGGGGCGGCGGTGCGCCTGGCCTCCACCCGGGAGGAAAAACTGTACGCCCGGACCGCCCAGGCAGGCGCCCTGGTCCGGGCCGGCCGGTTCCAGGCGGCGCTGCGGGCCGCCCGGCAAGTGGAAGCCGAGGCAACCCGGGCCGGCCTGGATGCCCTGGCGGCCCAGGCGGTCAAGGAGGCCGGCCTGGCCCTGGGACGGTTGGGGCGGGAGAAAGAGGCGATCCCGTTCCTTGAACGATCCCTCGAGAACCTGGGCGACAATGCGGCACCGGAAGGGAAAGCGGAAATGCTCCAGGTGCTCGGCGCGTGCAGGATGCGCCTCGGCGTGGAAGGGGCCGGCCCGGCATTCCAGGAATCGATCCACCTGTACGAGGCCGAACGGGAACGGTCCGGCGAACGGCCCGGCTCCGGGGAACTGAAGGCCCGAATCGGCCTCGCCCTGATCGAAAACCGGGACGGGCGGCGGCAGAAAGCGGAATCGCTGCTCGAGCAGGTGGAGCGGGAGGCGACCCTGGCCGGCGACCTGTCGGTGCAGGAGGTCGCCCTGAGCCGGCTGGCCGTCCTGGCGATCGACCAGGGCCGCCTGGACGTGGGGATGGAGATCTCCGGAAAGGCGGCGGACCTGGCCGCCCACCTGGAAGACCGGAACCTGCTCCTGGTGAACCGGTGCAGGCAAGCCGACGCCCTCACCCGCTGCGGACGGCCAGGAAAAGCGATGACCTTGCTCCATGAGACCCTGGGGGAACCGCTCCTGCTGGTGGAGCCGGAGAATATCGACTACGCCCGGATGACCCTGGCCGGCGCCATGATCCAGGCGGCAGGAGAGAAGGACGCCGAGATCCGGAGGCTGCTGCACCAGGTGCTGAACCGTTGCCGGCGCAGGAAAAAACCGAGGGCCCTCCTGATGGCACTAGTACTGGAAATAGCGCGCTGCGAACGCGCTTGAGGCGCTAGCCCGTACGGTGCGGGCCAGACTGTGCGGACCA
>CAZZIV010000216.1:0-5579 GCA_964654385.1 uncultured Acidobacteriota bacterium
GTACGTCAAGGTCGCGAATCGCGAGGACGCCCGAGATGACGGCAGTTTCGGCTCCACAGTAGGTGCTTCATGCATAAATCGGGCTAGCCCCGATCAGGCCTGGGCGGTTCCGCCGGGGACCAGGGCGGCGGGATCGATACCGTTCATGACCAGCGCCTGGTTCCACATGGTTTCGGTCGGGTGGCTCAGGACCAGGTCGGCGCGGGCGTCGGCGATGATCCAGACGCCTTCCTCCAACTCCCGTTCCAGTTGGCCGGCTCCCCAGCCGGCATACCCGGCGAAGCATTGGAAGCGGCCGTCTTCCTGGGTGCAGAGCTGTCCGAGAGTGGCGGTGGAGGCGCTGGCGTTCAATCCTTCCAGGATCTTGTTCGCCTCCGGTTCGGCGGCGGGGCCGTCGAAAAGCACGAGCCCTCTTTCCGGCTGGACCGGTCCGCCGATCCGGATCCGTTTCCGTTCGTCGCCTGCGAAGGGGATTTGGTGATCCCGGCAGAGGTCCTTGAGACAGACGTCGCTTTCCCGGTTCAGGACGACGCCGACCGCCCCTTCTTCGTTGTGTTCGATCAGCAGAACCACCGTCTGCCGGAAGTTCGGGTCCAGCAGGTGGGGCGCGGCGATGATCAAACCCGGTGCAAGTTTCCGATCCATGATTCTATGATGCACCCAAACGGAAGAACGTGCAGCTGTTCTCCGGGAGGAATTTGACCGTTTTCGGGGAAACGTCTATATTTCCTGCTCTTACCGGCATGAGGCGGCGTAGCCAAGTGGTAAGGCAGAGGTCTGCAAAACCTTTATTCACCGGTTCAAATCCGGTCGCCGCCTCCATTCGACACGCCACGGCGGTGGACCGTTATACATGGGAACAAGCGACCCGGAAACGCGTCCCGGCCTTCTGGAGCGAATCACCGGCGGCGGCATACGGAACCTGCTGGTCATCGGTCTTCATCCAGGCTCGGGAAAGAGGACGATCCTTGCCGGTCTGGCCCGGGCTGCCGCGTCCCGGGGACTGCCGATCGCCCTCGCGGCTTCCCCCCGGCTCGCGAGGCGGGACGATCTTTCCGAGGAGGCGCCGACGGTGATCCCCGTTCCGGAGGGGACGTTGGCGGTGGTGGGGGAAGAGTCCTTCGGCGAAGACCCGGCGGCCATCGAAACGGTCCTGCGCACCGGCATCGAAAGCACCCGGGGCGAACTGATCCTGGTCCGGGCCGCGGAGCCGGGGAACGTCGCCCTCTTCGGCCCGTCCCGCCCTGGAGAGATGAAAGCGCTGCGCGATTCCCTGTCCCAGGGAGGAACGGCCTGTTTCTGCGCCGCCGTCGGGCAGGATCACCGGGCGTTTCTGGAGCCCGGCCTGTTCGACGGCGCGGTCATCTCCACCGGCCTCGGCTACGCCCCATCGGAAGTCCGGGCGGTGGCGGCGGCCCGGTACCAGGTGGAAACCCTGGACCTGGAACGCTGCGACGAGCGGACCCGGCTGTCCTTCGATGTAGCACGGTCCAGGGGTGAGATCGTCGTCGCCGACCGGGAGGGAACGGTGATCCGGATCCTCCCGGCGGATACGGCCCATGCCGCCCGGTGGCTGGTGGACCAGGGAGCCTTGGCGGACGGTGGTTCGATCATTCTTCCAGGAAAGGCCGATGACGAGCTTCTCCGGCCGCTGGTCCAGGCGGGACTCGCCGGGACCGTGGTTGTCCAGGACGCGACACGACTCCTCCTGTCCCCGATCTACTGGAAAGCCTGGGCCAAGAACGGGGGACGGGTGCAGGTCGTCCACCGAACCGCACTGGTCGCCGTGGCGGTGAACCCGACCGATTCGGTATCCGGAAACAGCGTGGATCCCGAACGGTTCCGCGCGAGCCTGGCCGGGCAGATCCCGATCCCTGTTCATGATGTGGTCCTCGAATCGGACCGGCCGGGGAAAAAACGTTCGTGGAAGTTCTGGACCTGATCTTTCTCTTCCGATCGATCGTTCTTTCCTGAAAGCAACCCCGGTTACGAAACGGGCGGTTCCCCCGACCGCACGGTTCCAGGGAGGTTCCGGTGATTCCCGTGGAACGGAAGGACATTTCCGTTGCGTCCTGTTCTGGCATGGTTCTCGCTGGTAAGGAAGCCTCGAACCGGGACCCGGTGTCGGGGTTCCGGAGGGAGCCGCTATGAAAAAAGTTCACGTTCTTTTTTACATGCTTGTTTTCTCCTGTTTCCTCGCGCTTTCTGGATCCGGTGGAGCGATCGCGGGCACCATCGCGGTGACCTGGGACCCGAACACCGAGGCGGACCTGGCCGGCTACCGGGTTTATTACGGCTCGTCACCGGGCACTTATGACCAGAACGTCGATGTAGGGAACGTCACATCTTACACATTGACCGGCCTGGCCGACTGCGCCACCTGGTACGTCGCGGTGAAAGCCTACGATACGGAAGGCCTGGAGAGCCTGGATTATTCCAACGAAATCAGCGGCTGGCCCCGCCCGGTGGTTTCCGCTTCCACGCCGAATGCCGGCGAGCAGGGCGCCGACTACGGGTTGACCGTTACCGGGTCGAATTTCCAACCCGGCGCCACGGTGGAGTTTTTGGAACCGGGAATCACGGTCAATTCGGTGACGGTGAATTCCTGCACCGACCTGACCGCCCGGATCAGCATCGCTCCCGGCGCCGCTCTCGGGACCACCGACGCCGACGTGGTCAACATGGACAGAGTGTTCGGTACCGGCGTCGGGATCTTCACGGTCCTGGAACAGCAGGTTCCGGCGAGCATCACCGGCCAACCGGCGCCTCAAACGGTCCAGGAAGGGGGGACCGCCACCTTCACGGTGACCGCTTCCGGGACGGCGCCGCTGGCCTACCAGTGGAAGAGGAACGGCGTGGAGATCGTCGGGGCGAAATCCGCATCCTACACGACCCCTCCGACGACAGGCGCCGACGACGGCGCCCTGTTCTCCTGCGCGGTCTCCAACGCCGCCGGGAGCGATGAATCGAACACGGCCCTCCTGACCGTGATCGTCCCGACGCCGCCGACGGTGACGTCGACGTCTCCGGCGAACAACACCTCCGGAGTGTCGCGGGCGGTTCAGCCGAAGATCGTCTTCAGCGAAGCGATGGATCCCGCCTCCATCACCCAGAGCACGGTGCAGTTGCTGGACGCCGCCGGACTCCCGGTCGCCCAGGCCGCCGGGTCGCCGGTGCTGGCTGCCGACGGCGTCACCGCGACTCTCACGCCGGCCAAGGATCTCTCCTGGAACTCCCGGTACAAAATCCGAGCCGTCGGCGGCTCCTCCGGCGTCCTGGATCTGGATGGAACGCCGATGGATGCGGATTCGGTCCAACCGGACGGGTTCCTGACCGAATCCAACGGCCGGCCGGCCCGGGTGCAGAACCTTCGGAGGAAAGGGAAGAAGAAAGACGCCTGATTCAGGTCCCGGGGGATCGGCGTCGATCCGGATCCGGAGCCCGGGGCGCTTATGGGCTCCAGAGCCGGACCTCGTCGATGCCGGTCCCCCACCCCTCCCGGCCGCTGGCCGGAAGGTAGTACTTCTCCGTGTATTCCCTCACCATCCGATGGGTGCTGAACCGGGGGGCCAGGTCGGCGACCGCGTTCTTCATCCGCTCGATCCAGTCCATGGGAAGGCCGGTTTCCGGGTCGATCCGGTAATACGCGGGTACCAACTCTTCCTCCAGGACCCGATACAGGGAGTCGGTGTCGATCCGGTCCTGCTCGTCAGGATCGTCCAGGTGTTGGTCTTCCCCGATCTTCCACCCGTGGGACGGGTCGTACCCTTCGCACCACCATCCATCCAGGATACTGCAGTTCAGGCCGCCGTTCAGGGCCGCCTTCATTCCGCTGGTTCCACTGGCTTCCTGGGGCCGGAGCGGCGTGTTGAGCCAGACGTCCACCCCCTGGACCAGGAACCGGGCGACCCGCATGTCGTAGTTTTCCAGGAACTGGATCCGCCCACGGAAACCGGGGGATAAAGAGGTCCTGCAGATCTCCTTGATCAGTTCCTGCCCCGGCCGGTCGGCCGGGTGGGCCTTTCCGGCGAACAGAATCTGGACCGGGCGGTCATCGTTGCCGACGATTTTCTTCAGCCGGTCCGCGTCCCGGAAGAGAAGAGCGGCCCGCTTGTAGGTGGCGAAACGCCGGGCGAAACCGAGGGTCAGGTGCCCCGGATCCAGGAGGGATTCAACCGCTTTCAGGTCGTCCGGCGACCGGCCGTGCCGCGCCTGTTGCTCCGCCAGACGCTTCCGGGTCATGGCGATCAGCCGCTTCTTCTGGGCCCTGTGAACTTCCCAGAATGCCCCGTCCGGGATCCGGTGGATCGCCTCCCGAAACTCCGGTTCCAGCAGGTTCATCAGGAAGTCGCTCCCCAGTTCCTTTTGCAGCAAGGCGCGGAGCTCCGGCCCGATCCAGGTCGGTGTGTGGACGCCGTTGGTAATCGATCCGATCAGCCGCTCGTTTTCTCTTCCTTCCGGCTGGAGCCGTTTCCAGATCCGGTCGGCCACTTTCCCGTGGAGGGCGCTCACGCCGTTGACGGCGCCGGAGGAGCGGATCGCCAGGGCGGTCAGATTCAGTCCTTGCTCCGGCCGGTCCGGATCGGCCCGCCCCAGGGCCAGGAGCCGTTCGATGTCGGTGCCGCAGCGTTCGGCGCAGTCGGTGAAGTATTTCCGAATCAGGTTGTTCTGGAAAGTTTCGTTCCCGGCGGGCACCGGAGTATGGGTGGTGAAGACCGTGTTGCCCCGGCAGCGTTCCAACGCCTTTTCGAAGGAGATTTTCTCCCTGTCCACCAGGCGATGGATCCGTTCCAACCCGAGGAAAGCCGAGTGGCCCTCGTTCATATGCCAGACGGAGGGGGAGATCCGGAGGGCTTCCAGCACACGGACGCCCCCGATCCCCAGAAGGATCTCCTGGCAGAGACGTATTTCCCTGCCGGCCACGTACAGGATCGAGGTGATCGGCCGGTCCTGGGGCAGATTTTCTTCCAGGTCGCTGTCCAGCAGCAGGACCGGCGCACGGCCGATCTGGGCCTTCCAGGCTTTCACCTGGACCCGGCGGCCGGGGAAGTCCACCGAAACCCGGAGTTCCTTCCCGTCCGGTCCGGCCACAGGGCGCACCGGCAGCCGTTTCAGATCGTAGTTGGGGTAGAAGTGCTGCTGGAAGCCGTCCCGGTCGATGGTCTGTTGGAAATAGCCGCGCCGGTACATCAGCCCGACACCGACGAACGGAATGCCCAGGTCGCTGGCCGACTTGCAATGATCCCCGGACAAAATTCCCAGGCCGCCGGAATAGATCCCGACCGATTCATGCCAGCCGAACTCGGTGGAGAAGTACGCGAACGGTCCGCCGCCGTAATCGGGGTGGGCGACCTGGAACCAGGGGGCGGGATCGCCGGCCATGTACCGGTCGAACTGGTCCGACACCGCCTGGTATGCGTCGAGGAAGGCCGGATCGTTCATGAGCTGCTCCCAGCGGGGCTGCTCCAGGCCCAGGAGCAGCTCCACCGGGTTCCGGTAGTGGAGCCACCGGTGGGGCGCGATCCGGAGGAACAGGAGGCGAGGCTCCGGTGACCAGCAACACCAGACGCTGCACTCCG
>CAZZIV010000217.1:0-5526 GCA_964654385.1 uncultured Acidobacteriota bacterium
GGACGCCCCTATCACACCGTGGGGATTCAGCTGCGGCTGGCTCGTGGACTGGAATTCCGGCCTGCCCTGGTCGCCGCTCCGGTGGAGCACGGTGTTCGGGCATCCACGATTTCAATACGAAGATCGGGTGCGGAACTCGCGATGGAACCAGGCATCCTGGACCGTCGACCTGAAGATCGCCAAGGAGATGAATACGGGCAAGGGCGGCAACCTGACGATCTCCCTGGAAATCCACAACCTTCTGGATGAGACCCCCTACCTGGTCCGGAACGGCCGCACCGGCACAGGACGGAGCATCAACGGATTCCAGGAAGCGTATCGGCGCACCGGACGGAACTATGAACTGGGGCTCCGCTTTACGTTCTGAGAAACAGGACCGGCCTAGATTCGCGGATCCTCTCTATCGAAGGATCCGCCTAACCCAAAAACGCGAGCACGAGCGCCGCCAGACCTCCGGCGATGGTGTTGGAGAAATTCACCAGCTCGTTGTCGATCCGGTTCGCCTGTTCCAGGGCGGCGCCCAGGTACGACTCCAGGGTGGTCCCGATGAATGCGGCCACAACGACGATGCCGATCCCCACCGGCGAGACGATGCCGGTCCACCAGGCCAACGCCCCCAGCACCAGGGAGGCCAGCGCCCCCGCCAGGGTCCCTTCCACGGAAACGGCGCCGTCGGTTCCGGCCGGCACCCGCCGGAAGGTGGTCACCAGGAAATGGCGGCGACCGTAGGCCTGCCCGATTTCCGAAGCGACCGTGTCCGAAGCGGCGGTGGCGAAGGCGGCCACGGCCGCCAACAGGAACGGTCCCTTGAAAGGAGTCGCAACCGAAAGGAAGGCGAAGATCACCCCGGCAGAGGTATTGGCGAAGGCGTTCTTGGCGCCGCGCCGCCCACCCTTCTCCTGGGCGATTCCCAGGGCGGCCTTCTTGCCGTACCCCAACTTGGTGCAGCCGGTTCCCAGGGCGAAGAACAGCACCAGCATCAGGAACACTTGCCATCCACCCAGGCCGTACAGAAGCGTGCCCAGAACCCAGCCCCAGACCGCCCCGGAAACACCGACCCCTTTGGCCGCATAGGCGGCCACCGCCAGGAGGAGATTGATCGCCCCGCCCCAGAGAAGGCCGGTCTCCAGGCCGGGCCATGCCTCCAGGAGCAAAGCAGGCCGGACGAGGGTTGCGGCGAACAGGGTCATTCCGCCGATGATCGGGATCAGGAGGTTGTCGTCGATCCCGATGCGGGCCGACTCGGCCAGTCCGGACGCCAGGGCGGCCACGAAACAGCCGGCCAGCAAAAACCCTGTCGCGCCGGCGGCGCCGTCCGTGCCGCCGGCCAGGAACGACATGCCGACGAACCTCTCCCGGCCCCCTCCGCCATGGAGCACTCCCTGTTGCACGAAACGGACCATGAACGCCGACATCGCCGTGCCCCACAGGACGAAGGCGACCAGGCCGGCCCAGGACTTGTCCCGGTTCCAGGGAAGTCTCGGTCCCTTCAGCGCCAGGCCGACCAGGGTCGCCATCCCGTCGCCGAACGCCAGGAGCGCCCAGACCGCCGCCGCCAGTTCCAGGCGGCTGTGGAACACCAGGATCAGGATCAGGACCACCGTCGGATACACGGCGATTCCGAGAGAGAACCCTTCCCCCTTCTCGTGCTCCCGGAGAAGGGAGCGGCCGGTGAGCCGGTGCAGGAAAAACAGGTTGAAAACGATCGCCGCCACCGCGCAGCCCGCCGCCTGCCACGGGGTGAGCCAGCGCAGGGCCAGGGCGAAACCGCCCATGCCGATATGGACCGACTTCCGCGCCAGTTCCGAGCGAAAGCTGCTCACGACGACCTCTTCCCGGAAGGAAGTTCCCCTTCCGCCTGCAACCACTCCACCGTTTTCCGGACCCCGTCCTGGAACGGCGTGATCTCGTACCCTAATTCCCGGCGCGCCTTTTCCGAGCTGTACGCCCATTCATGCCGGTACACGCCGACCACTTCGTCGGTCAGTTCCGGTTCCGCGCCGGTCAGTTCCGCCCGCCAGCGCTGCAGCTTCCCGATCAGGGAGGCGACTCCGAACGGGATCTTCCGCTTCGGCGCCGGGATGCCGGAAAACTTTTTGAAGGCGGCGAACAGGTCCAGGACCGTGCGGTTTTCTCCGCCCAGGATATACCCCTCCCCCGGTTTCCCCCGTTCGAGAGCGGCAATGAAACCGGCCGCCACATCTTCTACGTAGGCGAAGCACTGCCGCAGATTTCCCGGCCCGACAATCCCTGGGAGCTTCCCCCGGGCATGTTGAAGGAACAGTTGGACGATCAGGTTTCCCTGGGTCAGGGAACCGGGACCGAACACTACGCCTGGATACAGCCGGATCATTTCCAATCCTTCGGCCGGCGCCTTCCGGGCCAACTGGTCCGCCAGCCACTTGGTCCGCTCATAATCGGTGAAAAAAGTTTCGCTGCGACGGGGAGTCTCTTCCTCGAAGACGGTTCCGTCGGTCGGCCCCAGGGCGATGAAGGAGGAGGTGTACAGCAGTTTTGCGCCGCTTTCCCTTGCGGCGGCGATCACGTTGCCGAGTCCCTGCACATTGACCTTGTCGAAATCCATCCGGTTCCGGACCCACATCTTCACGAGGGCCGCGGCGTGGATGATCGCGTCGCACCGTTCCGCCGCCTTGTGCAGGGAAGCGAGATCGGTGACGTCTCCCCGGGCCTGTTCCGCTCCTGCCGGCATCCGGTTCCAGGTGCTCCCTTCCCGCACCAGCCCTACGACGGTGTCGCCTCTTGCGGCGAACGTTTCCGCCAGCCTGCCCCCCAGGAATCCGGTCACGCCGGTAATCAGAATCCTCACGATCTTAAAACCTCTGGTCCAGAACCTTGCCGATCCCCCGAAGATCGATCCGGAAGAAAAAATCGTCCCGGGTCTGGTCGCCGGTGAACCCCCGCTGCAGACTCTCCAGGTAATAGGTGCAGCACTGGGTACTGTACTGGATTCTCCACTGCCGTTCCGGGAACTTCTGCTGTCCGATCGCCGGATCGGCGTCGTAAGTGCCGCTCAATCCCAGCCGAAGCCGACCTCCGAACAGGTTCAGGCCGGTGGCGAGCTGCAACTGGGTATCGTCGGGGCGAGGGGTTGGATCGGCGGTGGAGACCACGCCGAGCCCGGCCCGGTGCACCAGGGAAAAGGTCAGACGGGCGGTCGGACTCTGCATGCTTCCGGAAAAGGAAACGTCCTGGACCTGGTGGTACAGAGGATGCCATGTGGCTCGAACATCGAAACTGAGGCGCGGTTTCGGATTGACCCGCCCGATCAGCGAGATATTGGAGAACCTGCTATCGGCTTCCAGCACCCCGTCCCCGTCCAGGTCGGCGAAGCTCAGTTTTCGGTCGAAGGAACGGCTCTGCCGGATCTCCATGCTGGCGATCTCCACCGTCTCCAGCGGCTGATCCTCGGTGTCCGGTTCCTCCTCCACCAGGTCGAACGGATCCACACCGGCAGGTTCGCCGGATAGGGGCGCGCCTGCGCCGTTGGAAGCGGGCATCAGGATGGAATAATCGGGCCCGGTCGTCACGCCCCGGCCGGAGCGGGGACGCTGGGCGAACAAGCGGCTTCGGATGCCGTAATGCATGGAATTACCGGCGGAGCCGAAACGGTCCACCTCGTCGAACACGATGATCTGGTCCTGCTCCTCGAATCCCTGTTGGTACGCGTAACTGAGGTTCGGCTCGATGCTGTGCTTGTACCGCTTGGAGTAGTTGCTCTCCGGTCGCTCGTAAATCTTGTAAAATTTCGGGCCGGTCAGTTCGATCCCCGCCGCCCCGATCCCGCGGGAAAGGTTCGCGTCCAGCACATTCCGGGTGGTGCCTCCCGAACCGTTCGCGGACAACAACTGGCGTTGGGAATACCAGGTCCAGCGATAACTCACCTTCGGGGTGACATCCAGCCAGGGAACAGGGGAGATCGGCGCCGAAATCACCGGGAAGAAATCCCCCCGGAAGTAATCCGCGTTGATGGGGGATCCTTGCTGAACCCCCTGCTGCTGGACCGAAAGCATGGAACTCTCGTAGGAAAGATAGAGAGGCAGCTTGCCGATCTGCTGGCTTCTCCCCCGAAATTCGATCTCCGGCAAGGTCTGTTGCACAAGACTGGATCCGTCGGAAAAAAGCTGCTCCCTCCGATACTCCCGGACGTTCATGCTGACCCGTTTCCCGGTCCGGGAAAAGTCGACCCGGGCCAGAATCGACGGGGAAGAGGTCAGCCGGAGGTCCCGTTCGAAATCGTTGAAGTAGTTGAAGTCGCTGACCGCGTTGACGTCGGCGACCATTCGAAATCCATTGAGAAATTTCTGGGTTTGCTTATAGGCCAGGTTGAACCGCTCGGCGTCGGCCACCCGGTCATCGATATAGTCTCCGACCAGGTGGATCGCCCCGTTCCGATTCGGAATCGCGTTGAAGACCACGCCCCCTCCAGGCCCTCCTTCGCTGAAATGCCGGCCGATCAGCGTCAGGTCCGCGCTGCGCCCCAGAGGCAGAAACAAAGGAAGAGCGAAAGCTCTGCCCCGGTTCCGGGTGGTATGGATTTCCGGGATCAGGAGACCCGGCGACCGCCCTTCCTTGACCGGCCACAGGAGCACCGGCATGTAGAAGACCGGCGCCTTCCCGACCTTCAGCCGAACGTTCCAGAGCCGCGCGTATCCGTTCAGCTTGAGCCGTGCGGAGCTCATACGAAACGACCAGTACGGCACAGGCTGGGTGCAGGTGGTCACCATCGCCCGGGTCAGATAGACCAGATCGTCTCCGACCTTCTCGGCGGTGTCGGCGATGAAATAAAAGTCTCCTTCCATCTGGCCATAGGCGTCCTGGATGACGCCCCGGTTCTCCTTCAACCGGTACTCCATCCGGCTGCCGCTGATCCGGTTCGGCCCCCAGATCACCAGGACGTTTCCCACGGCGCGGAAATAGTCTTTATCGCGGAACTCGATCCGATCGGCCTGGAACTGCATCCCTAGTTTTTCCGACCGGAAGGTAACCGGACCCTCGAGGACGATCGTGCCGTCGCTCCGGATCGATTGGGCACCGCCGAATTCGATGGTCCCCTCCGGGAGGCCCCGCTCCGGTTTCTCCTTCGCCTCTTCTTCTCGAGCCTCGGCCGTCGAGGACGGCTTGTGGTCGGCTTGAGATGCGCCGGGACCGGAACCGGGATCCTGCTCGGACGAGCCGAAGGCGGGAAGGCCGCCGATGAGCGCCAGGGCGAACAGCCAGAGTACTATGGACGGGCCTCTACGAACCGTTTCGCGATGGTGGCTGAAGCGCTGCACGCACGATCCCCTTCCCCGTCTCAGAGTTGATCCGTATACGGGAAGAACGAGTGTACCCGGACTGCAAGTTCATCGCTATCATCGTTTGGGGAGAGGCAGGCGATCATCGGTACCGCCCGGGAGCGGCGGGGTACCCGCCCGTTCCACTCGGCAGGCGCTTCGATCAAGGGGCCGGGGAGCCCCCCCACGGAGGGCCGCCAACCGGCCCGTGCCCCGGCGGGGGCCGCGGCGC
>CAZZIV010000218.1:0-5494 GCA_964654385.1 uncultured Acidobacteriota bacterium
GCGATCTCCTGCGCAGCCGGCGGCGGAGCCTGCTTCAAGCGGGCTCGGCGGGCCTCCCCCACCACCCTGCCACAACTGTCCGGGGTTCGGCCTGCGCCTGTTCAGCTTTTTCAGCTCCCGGCGGAGATTCGAGTAGCCGGCCCGCAAGTGCGGTTCAATGAAATGAGAGAGCGCATCGAACCGGGTGCCGGCGATCTCGAAGCCCTGGCCCAGGACCACCCGGATCGACTCGTTCCAAATGGAGAGCGGGGCGGCGGTGGAACCGGCCCCGGCGGGAACCGCATCCGATTCCGCCCTCCGCGGACGGTATTCGATCCTGTATTCGGCGTTCTGGATCTCCCTCCAGGAAACCTCTTGCCATGGCTCGTGGGAACGATGCTTCACTTCCCGCCGCACCCGCCGTGTTTCGGCCCGCATATGGGTGTACCGGACGAAGTGGCTGAACAGTTCCCCAAGGAGAAACTGGTATTCGTCGGTGAGGAAGCCGGCGCGCCGCCGGGCCAACCGATCGGTCTTGAACAGGTACTTCCAGAACGTCCAGGCATGGCGGCTGGTCAAGGTGGTGACGGCGGAATACAGCTTCTCCTTCAGACCCAGCGGCACCCCTTTTCCTTCCAGGCTCACCCGGTCGAACGACTTCATCACCCGCCCGAAATACGCATTCGGGGCATTGATCGCTTCCAGGACCTCCAGGTATTTCTCTTCCAATCTCCGCGCCGACAGGTTCATCGGGATGAAATTGGTCATGCCGCAGGAGTTGTTTCCGGTGGCGCCGGCCATCAGCCGCCCTTCCAGGCGAAGCCGCTCGTACAGCTTGGTATGGATCAGAGCCAGGAGAGGGCTGAGCATGGCGATCGGAACGGGAAGTTGATTGATGAACCGGATCTGCCGCTCGGCGGTTGCTTCGGTGTCCAGGTCGAATCCAAGGATCATCCCGGCCATCACCTCGGCCCCGGTCCTCCGGGTCAGCTCTTCCACCGCTTCGGCCAGCCCGCCTCGGAGGTTCTGTCCTTTCGAAACGCTGGCCAGGGCGTCTTCGTCATCGGTTTCCACGCCGACAAACAGGTGGGTGAAACCGCACTTGTGGATCTCCTCCACCAATTCCCGCATCACCGGCCGGTCGTCCACCAGGTTCAGGCTGACCTCCGAATACTTCCGCCAGCGGTACCCGAGTTTCTCTTCCACGCCGCGGAGGAAGCGGAGTTGTTCCAGGATCTCCCTCGGCTTGGATATCAGGTTGTCGTCCACGATAAAGATCGAGCCGCGGAAACCGAGGCCGTGCAGTTGGGTGAGCATCCGCTCCACATGCTCCGAGGGGGTCACCCGGGCTTTGGATCCGAACCGCCAGGGGATATCGCAAAACTCGCAGGTAAAAGGGCAGCCCCGGGTCAACTGCATCGGCACCGAGATATAGTCCTTCAGCTTCGGCACCAGGCTGTAGTCCGGAATGAAAAAGTTCTCGGCAGGCGGCTGGGTACCCTCGTACAGTTTGCCCGGCCGGCCGGCGAACAGGTCTTCCAGGAGCGTGTCGATCACCATTTCCGCTTCGTTCTTCACAAGGTAGTCGGCGATTCCGGCGATCGGGTGGGTCGGGTCGACGATGGTGCCGCCGGCGATCAAGGTTTTCCCCAGCCGCTTCACCTCCCGCGCGTCTTCCAGGTACGCCTCTTCCTGGGCGATCATCCCGCCGAGAAAAATGTGGTCGACTCCTTCCAGCAGTTCGCTCAGCGGCCTGGGGTCCTGGTTCCGGTCGATAAAAATCACTTCCTTGTAATAATGTTGCGGGTGTTCCTGGAGATGACGCCCCAGGCCGAGCAGCCCGAGAGACGGCATGGTCGTTTTCGGCAAGCCGAACCGGTTCTTCGGCACGAATCGTTTCAGACCCTCTTCGAAGCTCCAGAACGATTTCGCGAACCTGGGCGCCAGAAGCGCCGCCTTTTTCCCCCGCATCATCGCCCCCTTTCCGAAGCGTGCCGACCCTGTGTGCCTGATCCCGTGTTCCCATTCTCCCCCGCCGGAATCGCCTGTGTCAAAAGAGCGCTGCCGGAGACGGACCGGCCCGAATCGGCCGCTTGCCACCGGAAGGCCTTTCCCTGCAACGGTTTCCCCGGAGGTCTCTTCGATTCCCCCCTCCCCTGCGGCCAGGAAGAAACTTCCCGGCGGCCCGGGCCGTGTACAATCCCCGGCCATGCCGATCACGCCGCGCCAGATTATCCGCCTCTGGGTTCCGATGGCCGGAACCTGGCTGATGATGTCCCTGGAGGCTCCGTTCCTGGCGGCGATCATCGCCCGGCTGGGAGAGCCGAAGGAGAACCTGGCGGCGTTCGGCGTCTCCTTCGCCGTGGCGATCCTGGTGGAGTCGCCGATCATCATGATCCTCTCCGCCTCCACCGCCCTGGTGGTCGGGCCGGTTTCGTTCCGCCGGCTCCGGAACTTCATGCTCCTTTCCAACCTCCTGCTGACCCTGGGTATGCTGGCGGCGGTTCTCTCACCGGCCTGGATGTGGATCGCCGCTCACGCTCTCGACCTCCCGGAGGAGGTGGCCAGGCTGACCCGGACCGCCCTGCTGATCATGGTTCCCTGGCCCGGGGCGATCGGCTACCGCCGTTTCTACCAGGGGCTCCTGATCCGCACCGGCGAAACCCGGAAGGTCGCCTACGGCACCGTGATCCGGATGTCCACCGTCGCCCTCGCCACCCTGGGGCTGTTTCTCTTCGGGGACCTGCCCGGCGCGTGGGTCGCCGCCTGGGGCCTGACCCTGGGCGTCTGCGCCGAAGCGGCGGCGGCGCGGTTCATGGCCCGGCGGGCGGTAGGAAGGTTCGCTCTTGGTGCCGGCATGACCGAAGAGGAAACGGCGCGGGACCAGGAGACCAGTTACCGGAGGATCCTCGTCTTTTATTGGCCGCTGGCCCTGACCTCCATGATCTCCCTGGCGGTGCAGCCGGTGGTCACGTTTTTCATGGGCCATGCCCGGTACCCGCTGGAGTCGCTGGCGGTCCTGCCGGTGGTGAACTCCCTGTCGTTCATCTTCCGGAGCGTCGGCCTGTCGTACCAGGAGGTGGCGATCGCCCTCCTGGGGGAGGAGGACGCCAACTTCCGGCCGGTCTCCCGCTTCGGCATGTGGCTGGGCGGCCTGGCTTCGATCACCATGGGGCTGATCGTGTTTACCCCTCTGGCCGGGCTCTGGTTCCACACCCTTTCCGGCCTCACCGACGAGCTGGTCCGGTTCGCCATGCCGCCGGCCCGGATCCTGACCCTGCTGCCGGTGCTGTCGGTGTTGCTCTCTTTGCAACGGGCGATCCTGGTCCATGGCCGGAACACAGGGCCGATCACCTGGGCCGCCGCGCTGGAAGTGACGGGGATCGTCGGCACCCTCACGTTGCTGACCACGGTGGTCCCGCTGGTCGGAGCGACCGCCGCCGCCGTGGCGTTTATTTCCGGGAGAATCGGCTGCAACCTGGTGTTGATTCCGCCGTGCCGCAGGGTTGGGGCTTCGAGGGGCGGATAAACGACGGATCGAAACCACGCCGGCGTTTCGGGAACCTGTCGTGTCGGGATAGGAGGCGGCTTGCCAACCACCGGGGCCGATCCTATAACGATAGGGCACGAATCGAAGGGGGAAACGGAGGACGAAGATGTTTTTTGACCCGGTCTACTGGCTGGTGATCGGCGTGGGGATGGCGCTCAGCCTGTGGGCGTCGGCCCGGGTGAAAGGCGCCTTCGCAAAGTATTCCAGGGTACCCTCCAGGTCCGGGCTCACCGGCGCCCAGGTGGCGGAGCGTATCCTGCTGGAAAACAACATCCGCGACGTGACCATCCAACCGATCCGCGGAAAGATGACCGACCATTACGATCCCCGTTCCCGGACTCTCCGGTTGAGCGAGCCGGTGTACGGCAGCCGGAGCATCGCCGCTCTCGGCGTGGCGGCCCATGAAGTCGGCCACGCCATCCAGCATCACCAGGGTTACGCCATGCTGGCGTTCCGATCCTGGTGGGTGCCGGTGGCCAACCTGGGAAGCGGTATTTCGATCGTGGTGCTGATCCTGGCCATGTTCCTGGGCGGAGCGAGAACGGTGCTCGGCTACAACCTTTCGCTCCTGGGGGTGGTGCTCTTCGCCGCCGCTACGGTGTTCACCCTGGTGACCCTACCGGTGGAATTCGACGCCAGCCGCCGGGCCCTGGCCACGCTCCAGCGGGGCGGGATCATGCCGCCCCAGGAACTCCAGGGTGCCCGGAAGGTGCTGAGCGCCGCCGGCATGACCTACGTGGCCGCGTTCGTCACCTCGCTGCTGACCCTGCTTTACTGGGCGTTCCGACTGGGGCTGCTGGGCGGGCGAAGGAGCTGAGAACCGTCGCCGCCGGCTGGAAGGACGGCGGAGCGGCGGGGCGGACGGTGGACCACCGCGTTGCGAATACCCCGAGCTTGCAGGATCAACCGAAACGAAACTTCGTTTTAGCCGGCTGGGTCTTTCAACCGGGGCGACATTTTCGAAAACGACGCGGTCGTCCACACATTCCAGGTTCCTTTTCAATGCGTGTCCGATCCGGACGGATTCGACGCAGACTCCATGACAATTATTGTTATTTGAGTAAAAGTTCCTGTTGCGCGTTCGTCTTCTCCCACTCTTCCAACGCAGAGCCAGGCAATTCGATCGGCACTGTCCTGCCCATTCTCTAAAAATAAATCTGACCCTATTTTATTTCCGGTTTTTGCATATGGGCGGGTGGGGTCCTATGCCCGTTTCCTGTATAGTCGGCAGGTTCGATTCGAATTCTTTCCCCATGCAGCGAGGCGCGGAGTTGACCGAGCAAGGCCACAACCTGACCAGCGGTCCGATTCCGGTGCTGATCCGGCGTATGGCGATCCCGGCGTCGGTGGGGATTTTTTTCAACACCATGTACAACGTGGTGGACACCTACTACGCCGGCCATTTCTCCACCGACGCGCTGGCAGCCCTCTCCCTGACCTTCCCGGTCTACTTCCTGTTGTTGGCCCTCGGCCTGGGATTCTCCAGCGGCGCCACCGCCCTGATCGGCCACGCCCTGGGGCGGCAGGACCGGGAAGAGGCGTCCCATATCGCCGTTCAGGCGCTGGTGCTGACCGTGTTCCTGGCAACCGGGGTGATGACCGTCGGCTACGCCGCTTCTCCAGCCCTGTTCCGTATGCTGGGAGCAAGCGGCAACTACCTGGATCTTTGCCTCCAGTACATCCGGGTGATCCTGGCCGGAAGCGGCGTAACTTTGTTCGTGTTCATGTTCAACGGCATCCTGAACTCGGTGGGGGACACCCGCGCGTTCCGCAACTACCTGGTCGTGGCCACCCTGGCGAACGTCGGCCTGGATCCCTGGTTCCTGTACGGAGGGCTGGGCCTGCCGGCCATGGGGATCCGGGGGATCGCCGCGGCGACAATCCTCGTGCAGATCGGCGGCGGCCTGTTCATGTTGCGGCGGGTTCTTCGCACAGGCCTGGTCTCCCTTCCGATCGACGCCAGGT